>NC_013037.1:2155192-2463076 GCF_000023125.1 Dyadobacter fermentans DSM 18053 | reverse complement strand
TAACCAAACCGTGAAAAAAGGCGATACGTTGATCGTCCTCGATAACCGCGACCAGATCATTAAACTGGAACAGGCCAAAGCAGGATTGCTGGGATCGCAGGGCAGCCTGACGGTGGCAAACGAAACCACCAATGCATCGGCAGCCAGCGGCATTACCTACGAAGCGAACATTGCCGTGGTAGCCGCGCAGATCGAAGAGGCAAAAGTGAACCTTTGGCGGGCCAATCAGGATTTCGCACGGTACGAAAACCTGATCAAAGACCATTCGATCACGCAGCAGGAATTTGAACAGGCGCAAGCGACCAAACAAAAAGCCGAACGCGCATTGGCGGTTTTGGTAGCACAAAAAGGTGCCGCCGAACGTCAGGCGAAAGCAGCCGGTCGTCAAACCAAAGCGACCTCGGTGCAAACCGCCGTGGCGAATGCGAACATCAAGGCGCGCCAGGCCGAAATCGCGAACGCGGAGCTGAACCTGTCGTACACCGTGATCACCGCACCGACAGACGGCCGCGTATCGAAAGTGAATGCGCAGCTGGGCCAGTTCCTGCAAGCCGGACAATCGCTTTTCAGCATTATTTCTACCCACAAGCCCTGGGTAACGGCAAACTTCAAGGAAACGCAACTGACGAAAATGAAAATCGGCCAGCACGTGAAAATCCACGTGGACGCTTATCCTGAACACGAATTTGAAGCGCAGGTAGCATCATTCTCGCCAGCCACGGGTGCACGTTTCGCGCTGCTGCCGCCGGATAACGCGAGCGGTAACTTCGTGAAAGTGGTACAACGCCTCCCGGTCCGCATTGAATTTACCAAGGCTGACGACGAAAAGATCGCGCAGCTGCGCCCAGGGATGAACGTGTTCGTCGATGTGGAACTGAACTAAGGTTCGGTACTGAATTTTCGATTCTAAAAACCAAATAACTAATGGAATTACAGGAATCACTGGTCGAATACGGCTACCGCCGGGTAATTATTACCATCACGGCTGTATTGTGTGCGCTGCTGGAAATCGTGGATACCACCATCGTGAACGTGGCGCTCAACGACATGCGGGGAAACCTGGGCGGTACGTTGTCGGAAGTGAGCTGGGTGATAACCGCCTACGCGATCGGTAACGTGATCATCGTGCCGATGACGAGCTGGCTATCGCAGCAGTTCGGCCGCCGCAATTATTTCGCCGCTTCCATCATCATCTTTACAGTGGCCTCATTTCTTTGCGGTAATGCCGATAATATCTGGGAGCTGGTGTTTTTCAGGCTGATACAAGGTTTCGGTGGTGGCGCATTGCTCGTAACTGCCCAAACGCTGATTACGGAGAGTTACCCGCCGGAAAAACGCGGTATCGCGCAGGCCATTTACGGTTTGGGCGTGATCGTAGGCCCCACGCTGGGCCCGCCGCTGGGTGGCTATATTGTTGATAATTACAGCTGGCCTTACATTTTTTATATCAATATCCCGCTGGGTATCATCGCGGCTATGCTGACCCTGGAATTTGTAAGAAGCCCTAAATTCTCTGCCAAAAAAGCAGCCAATGAAATCGACTGGTGGGGCATTATCTTCCTGGCCGTCGCCGTAGGATCATTGCAATATGTGCTTGAAAAAGGGCAGGAGGAAGACTGGTTCAACGACGAAATCATCACGATCCTTACGGTAACCAGTGTGTTCTCATTTTTCTTCTTCATCTGGCGCGAATGGACTTATAAAAACCCGATCGTGAACCTCCGCGTGCTTGCCAACGGTAACCTGCGGGTAGGAACGATACTCTCTTTCATTCTCGGCTTCGGCTTGTACGGCTCCACATTCGTGATCCCGCTGTACACCCAGGCGACGCTGGGCTGGACGGCCACGCAGTCGGGGATGCTCATGGTACCCGCGGCGATTGTGACGGCGATGATGATGCCGATCGTGGGACAGCTACTGCAACGCGGGGTAAAACAGCAATATCTCGTGGCGATCGGAATGATATTCTTCTTCATTTACAGCTACTGGGGCTACCTGATCCTGACGCCCGACACCGGCAAAGACGCGTTTTTCAACATGCTGATCGTCCGCGGAATCGGTTTGGGACTGCTTTTCGTGCCCATTACCACTCTGGCCTTATCGACCCTCAAAGGCCGTGAAATCGGTGAAGGAGCCGCATTCACCGGGATGATGCGGCAGCTCGGCGGCTCGTTCGGGGTGGCGGTAATCACGACATTCATTGCCCGCCAGAACATGGCCCACCGCAACGACCTGGTGAGTAAGCTGGACGTGAATAACCCCATTGTGCAGCAACGGGTGGAAGGCTTGCAGCACAGCTTTATGGCGAAAGGCATGACGCCGGATGTCGCGCTGAACAGCGGCTACAAAATATTGGATTATACGGTATCCAAGCAAGCGCAGGTAATGTCATACATGGATGTGTTCCTCTACCTGGGCGTGATGTTCTTGATTTGTGTTCCCTTTGTGTTATGGACGCGGAGCGGCAAAACGAAAGTCGACGCTTCGTCCGTGCACTAGTGTTTTTAAGTGTAGTAGTATTGCAGAAGAAGCTTCCCGCCATCAGGGAAGCTTCTCTTGTTTGGCATTTGTTCGAAGCTCCCGTTTCGGACTCACTATTCGCAGGCCTCCGGCCGGTCACGCATTATATAACGTGACCGGCCGTTTGTGCGCAATAATCAAATACCAAGAATGGCTTTAAGCGCAACCATTTTCAAAACCGCGACTTTGGGAAAAGGGATATCGGCGAGGATATTGAAATGCCTGTCATGCGTAATAATGTAATCGGCCTGGCAGCTGATAGCACAGTCTACAAATTTGTTGTCGTCCTGATCCGGGATGAGATTCCAACGATAATGTGGCGTAACAAGAATGCCATTACGAGCGGTGGTTAGCAACTCCACGATATTAGTAGCGATGTTGGAGGAGTAAAATTCGCCAATCACCTCTTCGTATTCTCTCAGAATTTCGGTTGTAATGGCGAATTGAAATTGGCCTTCTCGCAGCGCGTCGAACAGCCAGCGCGTCTCTGAGCGTTTTGGGATACTGACTAGCAAACAATTGGTGTCAATGACTAGTATCATTCATATTCTAGTAATGTGTGCGCTTGTGCTGTTCCAGTGCCTCGTTCAGATGTTCCTGTGACAGTCCCTTTTCTTCCCAAATCTGATCCATTTCGTCGTCTATCTGCTTGGCAAAGTAATCTGTAAGCAGTTTTTTGATTTCCTCTTCCTGCCTGGCATTCAATTGTTTCTCAAATAATCTGATCATAAACAATTGCATGGAGTTGAGTTTGGTCGCCTGTTCCATTTTATAGCTCAATAATGTGATACAACTTAACAACCTTTTCGCAATTCTTTGTTCTCGATTTTGCAAAAAGCTCTCCAATAGTAGTCTTAGATGAGCAAATGGCGCACAAATTTCCTCCTTCCTCCATTCCTCCCTACATTTGCCCGAATACAATCCAATTAAAAGTGCATCAGAATTACCATTTCATCAAACAACTCGCCCCGCGGCTGCATGCTGAAATTGCCGGGAAGATCTTTGTAGAAGCATTCAGCCAGCAAAAGGATGAGTTGATCATCGTTTTTGCCGAAAAAAATGCGGAAATGGAGCGCGACGAGCCGGAGCAGCAGGAAGGGCCGCATTTGCTAAAACCCTTCTTCATCAAAGCCACGCTTACCAACAGTTTCTCCTGCCTCAGTTTCCCCGAACGCTTCGACCGGGCGCGGCGGAATAGCGTAAACCTGTTCAATGATTTTGAGGGTGATGCGGTGGATTTTGTGAGAGTTTGCAAAAACGAGCGGGCTATTCAGGTGCATTTCGGGAGTGGGAGGGATTTGATTTTTAAACTATTCGGAAACCGCTCCAATTTCATCGCGCTGAATGCGGAGGGCGCGGTGACGCAGCTTTTTAACAACAAACTTTCCACCGACCGCAGCCTTACGGTGGCTTCGCTGAACCGGGACATCGATCAGTCGTGGGAGGCATTTTTGACTAATAATGGGCGTTTTGAAGCGCTTTTCCCAACATTTGGAAAGGTGGCCAACAAATACCTTTCCGAACAGCTGGCGGGAGAGGAAGATCTTGCGCGGCGCTGGGCGATTGTGCAGGCCGCTTTGCAGGAATTTGAATCCGGTGTTTTTTACATTACCAAAATAGAAAATATTCCTGCGCTGACATTGTTTGAAACCGGCGAGGTGGTGCAGGTGCTGCACGATCCCATTGAGGCGTTGAATGCATTTTACCTGGCCTACATCCGGCTGAGTGGGCTCGATAAAGAGAAGGCGGATATCGTGCGGCTGCTGCGCAAGCGCATTCAGCAGACCGATAATTATCTGGAAAATACCTTTCAAAAACTGGTAGACCTGGAAAATGCGACGAAAAACGACGAGCTGGCCAATATCATCATGGCCAACCTGCACCTGATACCCGAGCGGGCAGAGAAAGCGGAACTCTACGACTTCTACCGCGACCAGCCCATTACTATCAAGCTGAAAAAAGACCTCTCAGCGCAAAAGAATGCGGAGGGTTATTACCGGAAGGCCAAAAACGAAAAGATCGAAATCGACCGGCTGAACGACAGTCTAACAGCACGCGAAGCCGACCGAAAGCGGTTGCAGGAGCATTTGACGCACACTGAAAGCATTGAAATGCTGCGCGATTTGCGGGCTTACATCAAAACGCACAAGCTGGAACAAGGGAATGCCGGTCCGGCGATCGATGAACTTTTCAAGCGCGTGGATTTTATGGGCTACACAATCCTGATCGGGCGTAATGCGAAAAACAGTGACCTGCTGACGAAACAGGCGCATAAGGAAGACCTGTGGCTGCACGCCAAGGACGTAACGGGCTCGCATATCGTCGTGAAGAACCAGCCCGGCCGCAAATTCCCGGTGCCGGTGATCGAGCGTGCTGCGGAACTGGCGGCGTTTTACTCGAAGCGGAAGAACGACTCGCTGTGCCCGGTGATCGTGACGCCGAAGAAATTCGTGCGGAAACCGAAAGGCCTGCCGGACGGCCTCGTGCTGATCGACAAGGAGGACATTGTGATGGTTGTGGCTAAGGGTGAATAAGTTGCGCGAAATGTCCTAAAAATGAAGATTTTATTATTGATTAACCCAAAACCTCCTTTGATTAATCTTTTGCTATTGCGAACTTCGTGTGAAAATTGAGAACCGGAATTTTTAGTGCAGAATGCTCGAAAGTCGTCGATTTGTTATCATTGGTTTTTTTGCTTTAGTTGGGATAATATACTTGCTGCGACTTTTCTATCTCCAGGTGCTGGATGAAAGTTATTCCATCGAGTCGTCGAGCAATTCCATCAAGCGTGTTACCGAAATCCCATTCCGCGGTCAGATCTACGACCGCTACGGAAAGCTCATCGTATATAATACCCCCGTTTATGACCTTCTCGTGACGCCCTATAAGGTGCGCGTGGACGATACGCTGCGTTTTTGTCAGGTGCTGGGCATTCAGCGTCGCGATTTCGACAGTTTGATGACCGCCGCGAGCGCTTACAGCCGGGTGAAGCCGTCGCTGTTTTTGAGGCAGCTTTCGAAGGAAGATTTCGCGTCCATCCAGGACATTATGGTCGATTATTCGGGCTTCGAATTTGCCAAAAGCTCCCTGCGCACTTACACGGCACCTACGCTCGCGAACACGCTCGGCTACGTGAGCGAGATCACGAAAGGGCAGCTCGAAAAACAGGAGGAGCCTTATTACCGGCAGGGAGACTACATTGGTCAGAGCGGTGTCGAGCGCATTTACGAGAATGAGCTGCGGGGAAAACGCGGCACCAAGTTCGTGATGCAGAATGTGAACGGGGTGTACAAGGGCCCCTGGAAAAACGGCGAACTGGACACGATGGCCGTGGCCGGCGAAAACCTGCACACCGGGCTTGACCTGGAAGTGCAGCAATATGCAGATAGCCTGATGGTCAACAAGGTAGGCAGCGTGGTGGCGATCGAGCCTGCGACGGGGCAGATTATCTCGATGGTTTCGGCGCCCACATACGACCCGAACATTCTCGCCAGCCGCTATTTTTCGAAAAACTTCGCGGCATTGGCGCGCAATCCATATAAACCGCTGTTTAACCGGCCGGTTATGGCTAGCTACCGTCCGGGTTCGACATTTAAACTGATCCAGGCGCTTATTGGCTTACAGGAAGGTGTGATCACGCCCGGAAGCGGTTTTACGCATGCCAATTGCCCTGTGGGATGTCACAATCACCCCGCCACGAGTACAGTGGCGCTCGGTGTGGCGCATTCATGCAACCCTTATTTTTACAATGTATTCCGGCGGTTGATTTACAAAAACAATATCAAAAACACCTTCAAAGCCTCCGCTGTGGGGCTCGATGCCTGGCACGACGATATCGCCAAATTCGGGATCGGGCAGCGGCTCGGGATCGATTTGCCGAGTGAATACAAGGGGAATTTGCCCAATAAGAAGTACTACGACCGTTTTTACGGCGAATACCGCTGGAAATTCTCCAACATTTACTCGCTCAGCATCGGCGAGGGCGAGTTGCTGATCACACCGCTGAAAATGGCGAATGTGGCGGCCATCATCGCCAACCGCGGGTATTATTACACGCCGCACGTGATCCACGGTATCGGCGATAAGAAAGCCGTGAAGCCCGAATTCCTCGAAAGGCATGAAACGGGCGTGGAACCGCACAATTTCGAGCCGGTGATCGAAGGGATGATCGGGGCGGTGGAGGCGGGTACGGCCCGGCGCTCACGCGTGGAAGGCATTTCGATCGCGGGTAAAACGGGTACTTCGCAAAACAAGCGGGGGGACGACCACTCGATCTTTATCGCATTCGCGCCGGTGGACGATCCCAAAATCGCCATTGCCGTGTTCGTAGAGAATGCCGGTGCGGGTGGCTCGGCGGCGGCGCCCATTGCCAACCTTATCATCGAAAAATACCTCTCGCGCAAGGTGACCAACAAGGCGCTGGAAGAGCGGATGATGAAGCTCGACCTGATGAGCAAGGTGGTGCTGCCGACGCAGAAGAAGCCCGAGGACGCATCCAAGAAAAAAACCGAGACGGTGAAGCCGAAATCGGGCGACCCGAACGATCCTTCAAACCGACTGCCGGGAACACCGCACCCTGCTAACCCCGGAGCGATGAGGAAGCCCGTAACAGTGGCGCTCCCCAAAGACACCCAGCGCAAGGCACTTTAATCGAAATCATTAAATACAGATATTGAAATGGCTGAAAGCAAGCCGATTACCAAGAACGTCGACTGGATGGTGGTGTTGATTTACATCGCTTGTCTGGCCATTGGCTGGCTGAACATCTACGCGGCGGTGTACAATCCGGAGGCGCACACGAGCATGTTCGATCTTTCGAATAATGCAGGAAAGCAGTTGATGTGGATCGGAACGGCCGCATTGCTGATCATCTGTATCCTGGTGATCGACTATAAATTTTATGAAACGTTCTCGTTTGTGATTTATGCCGTCGTGATATTCCTGCTGGTGGTCGTGCTTTTTGCGGGGTCTAATATCAACGGATCGCGTTCGTGGATCAAACTGGGCAGTTTTTCGCTTCAACCGGCCGAATTTTCGAAACTGGCCATAAGCCTGGCTATTTCCAAATACCTGAGCGACCCGGCGATCAGTCTGACGCGTAAACTGAAAGATTACTACCCGATCATGGGGATCATCGCGCTGCCTGCATTTCTGATCCTTCTGTCGAATGAAACGGGTTCTATGCTTGTATTTGCCTCCTTTGCGATCGTCCTTTACCGCGAGGGAATGCCCGGCATTATTCCGGCCATCGGCATGATCGGCGCTGCATTGCTGATTATCACATTGCTTTTTGTAAAATGGTATATCGCCGGGGCAATCATCGTGATCGCGGGGCTGGTGATATGGCTCATGCCGGTCATGACGCGTCGCCGCGGCGGGCTTTGGGCCACGATTATCATTGCAGTCGGGATGATCGGGATCGTGTTCGGGGTGGATTTCTTTATGAATAATGTACTTCAAAAACACCAGCGCGGCCGGATTATGGTCCTTCTCGACCCCGATTCCGACCCGCGGGGCATCGGCTGGAACGTAATCCAGTCCAAGATCGCGATCGGTTCCGGCGGCGTGGCCGGCAAGGGCTTTTTACAGGGAACCCAAACCAAATTCGATTTTGTACCCGAGCAAAGCACCGACTTTATATTTTGTACGGTAGGAGAGGAGCACGGCTTCATCGGAACCGCCGTGGTAGTTTTCCTTTTTGTAGCATTGATATCCCGCCTGGTAGTGCTCGCCGAGCGACAGCGCAGCCGCTTCGCCCGCGTGTACGGCTACTGTGTGGCGGGGATAATTTTCTTCCACTTCCTGGTCAATGTCGGCATGACCATCGGTCTCATGCCCGTGATCGGCATCCCGTTACCGTTTTTCAGCTACGGAGGCTCATCGCTATGGTCATTTTCAGTACTCCTGTTCATTTTCCTAAAAATCGACGCGCAAAGGCCGTTCACGCTGTCGCGGGGGTAATTTTGAATGATTGAATGATTGAATGATTGAATGAGTGAATGAGTGAATGAGTGAATGTGTCGCCGTGGAACGGGGAATGAGTGACCGGGGGCACCGAAGCGATGATGAGTGAATATCAAAGAAGAATCGGGTGAGCCTAAATGCCGTCAGGCATGTAATATGGTAGCGAAAGTATCATACGAAAAGCCCTAAAATGCCCTTGGGCATGTAACAACCGCGCCAATGCTTTGCTGTTGCATCCCTGACGGGATTTTGAGAACGTCTTACGCTTTGGTTTCTACCAATATTACATCGCTACGCGATTTTCTAAGGATCAAAAATCCTTCTACGGCCAACGGCCTATTCGCCAGAAGCTCAGCTTCATCTCGTGCTATTCACTCAATCATTTCGCGCGCTATGGCTATTCATTTCCGTTTCCTCCTCATTCAATCATCTCTCCGGCGACGCCGTCAATTATTGTTCACTCATTCAAAATTCAAAATTCAAAATTCAAAATTCATCATTCAATCATTCAATCATTCAATCATTCAAAATTTCCCCATTCACACATTCACTCATTAAAATTTCCCCGCCGCCAAAATCAGCAACACCCAGCCAACTATCAATGCCACTCCACCGATCGGTGCCGTCGCGCCGAATTTGGTAATGCCGGTGAAGCAGATCGCGTATAGGGATCCCGAAAAAATGATTACACCGATGGCGAATGCGTTGCCTGCCCAGCCGAGCATGCGTACCGCGTCTTCGCCGGCGCGCTGCATGAGGATGCCTACGAGTACCATCGCGAGGGCGTGGTAGAACTGGTATTTTACAGCCGTTTCAAATGTTTCGGTGCGGCCCGAAGCTTCCAGCATTCCTTTTAATGCGTGTGCACCGAATGCGCCGAGCGAAACGGCGAGGGCGCCCAGGATACCGCCGGCCTGTATCATGAATTTCATATCGTGAACCTGTGTTAAGTATGGATTAAATTGTAAAGAGCGTGCCCTGCCGTTCAGTAGAATCAGGGCAAATCGCCGTGGTAAAGTTAGTCCCGGCCGCAGGCGCGACCAACTCTTTATGTCAATTTTATTAACTTGCGCGCTTTGGAAAGGCATTTCGGAATGCCGCTCATCGTGGAAAAACTCGACCAATGACGATAGAACGCTTCATTCAGCTGTGGACGCACCGCTACCATAAATACACACACATTGCCACGGCGCATTTAAAAGGCCGCCAGGCCAGGGCGCATTTCCAGGGCGTAAAACGTGGACTGAAAAAGGGGCAGGAGCTGATCGCGATCATTCGTACGGAGCATTTCGGGGATATCGTGGCCGCCGAGCCGATCTCGCGTTATGTGCGCCAGCAGCATCCCGATGCGCATATCGTATGGTTCGCGAAACCCGGCTTTGCCGAGCTGGTGAGCCATAACCCGAATGTGGATGAGGTTTTCAGGGAGATTTGCGTTACCGAACGGCGGGTTCTGCTGGAAGGCAAAGTGTTCGATAAGGTGTTTGAACTGCAATTCAGGAACAACAATCATTGTCCCAAATGCCAGGTTTTTACCGAAAATCCCGTTGCGTTAGAGCGGGATATTAATGTGTTCAACTACTTCGATTATGGGAATCTGCTGGAAGTTTTCGCGCAGACAGGCGGGCTGATTCCCCCGAAAACGGCGTTTCCGGCCGACGATCAGCCGCGATTGTATTTGCAGCCGTCGCATCAAGCGAAAGTCGACGGCCTTGATTTACCCGGAAAATACATTGTCATGCATTGCCGCTCGAATTACGAGCCCAAAGACTGGCCGGCCGATCGCTGGAACCAGCTGGTGCATTGGTTGGCGGAAAAGTATGATTACCAGCTCGTTGAAATCGGTTTGGAGAGTAATTTAAATGTAAAAACACCCGCATACCGCAACTTGTGCGGCCAGCTGAGTATCCTCGAAACGGCAGAAGTGATCCGCCGGGCGTCGTTTTTCATCGGGCTGGACAGCGGGCCTTCGCATTTGGGCAATGCCACCGGCACATTCGGCATTATATTGATGGGAGCGCTCAATAACTTCCTGAATTACAATCCGTATTCGGGCAAATATGGCCGGCAGGAGAATGCGTTGCTGGTGCGCAAGGCGGGCTTGCCGTGTGCGCAGCTCCCGTTCGAATTTGTGCAGGAACAAGTGCGATCGGTGCTCGAAAAGAGTGCCGACAATGCGCGTACAGTGCTATCGTGAGCCGAAAATGGCGCTTCCCACGCGTACCAGCGTGCTGCCTTCTTCCATCGCGATGAGGTAGTCGCCGCTCATCCCCATGGAAAGTTCGCGCATCGTTACCTGTGCGTTTTCATGGTTTTTGAACGCTTCGAAAGTGCTTTTCAGCCCGCGGAACTCACTTCTCACTGCTTCCTGGTCGTCGGTATTGGAAGCCATGCCCATCAGCCCTGCGATGCGAACATTTGCCAGCGTGGCAAGCTCCGGGGAGGTGATGAGCGCAAGGGCTTCGTCTTCCGAAAGGCCGAATTTGGTTTCCTCGCGGGCAATATAGATTTGCAGAAGGCAGTCGATAATGCGGTCGTTCTTGCGCGCTTCCTTATTGATTTCTTTAAGCAGTTTGAAACTATCCACCGAATGCACCAGGCTTACAAACGGCGCCATGTATTTGACCTTGTTGGTCTGCAAATGCCCAATCATGTGCCACTCGATGTCCTTGGGCAGTTCCTCGTATTTAGCCACCATCTCCTGCACCTTGTTTTCCCCGAAAAGCCTCGCCCCGGCCTCGTAGGCCTCCATCAGCAATGTGGTTGGCTTGGTTTTTGTAACCGCTACGAGACGTGTTTCCTTACGTAATGCTTGTTCGATCTGGGCCAGATTGTCGGCTATGGACGGCATGCGATGAGACTAAAAAATTGATAATTAGGAGGTTAATCCAAGAATTTATTGACCGAACGCTATAAATCGCGGTTGGCGTATTTCAAAATTGAAAAAAACATACTTCTTTTACCAACTAAATTCAAAATTTTACCTTCTGTATGGACTACAACCAGGAACAAAAGCAAGACAGAAAAACGCTACTATGGGCCGCATTGGCCGTTTTGCTGTTGCTTAATTTGGTGCTTGTTTACTTTATATACCACGAAAAGCAGGAAAACCTCGCCAAGGACGAGATCATTACAGCCAAGACCGAAGAGGTTCTGTCCATCAAAACGAAACTGGATTCCATCTCCACAGAATTAGACATCAAAATCGCCGAAATCCAGAAGCTGGGCGGCAGCGTGGACTCGCTGGTGGCGTTGAAAGCGCAACTTGAAAAGGATAAAAAGGAGCTGAGAAACGCAAACACTTATTCGGCGGCCAATTACAACCAGAAGATCAAGAATTACGAATTGGTGCTGTCGGAAAAAGACGGCGAAATCGCACGTTTGCGGCAAGAACTGGGCATTGCTACTTCGAAAAACGAGGAGCTGAGCCAGAAAGTGACCGGCCTGGAATCGGAGAAACAATTGCTGGCGGATTCGGTAACGACCTATTCGGTGCAAAACAGGGAGCTTGCGGAGAAAGTGACGCTGGCCTCGGCGCTGCGTGCTGAAAGTGTGAATGTAAACGCGGTTTCATCCAAAGGCAAGGAACGCGAAGGCGGCAAGTACCGCGCGAAACGCATTGACAAGCTGCGCGTGAACTTCAAGCTCGGCGAAAACGCGGTGGCGAAACAGAACGAGAAGGATATTTACCTGCGTATACTCGATCCGGACGGTGCGGTGCTGTCGGATATGGCCACGGGCTCGGGATCATTTGTTTACAATGGCAAAGAGCTGATTTACAGTTCGAAGCAAACGGTAAGTTTCACCAATACAGGCCAGTCGGTGGATATTTTCTACGGCCGCGGCGGCATTCCGATGAAAGACGGCAAGTACTCGATCGAGCTGTATGCCGAGGGTTTCAAGATCGGTGAAGGTGATTTCACGGTGAAATAACCTGCGGCAAGTTTCGGTTAAGAGATAAAAGGGCTTGGAATTTTAAATTTCAAGCCCTATTTTTGCACCCTCATTTTGATCATTGTGTCAGAATGAGGTTTTTAATTTATCATACAATAACCAATTACCGTATGTCTAAGCAATATGAAACGGTGTTCATTCTAACTCCCATTTTGTCTGAGGCCCAGGCAAAGGACGCCGTTGAAAAATTCACGACAATCATCACCTCAAACGGTGCGCAGATTGTACATGAAGAAAACTGGGGATTGCGTAAGCTGGCCTACCCCATCCAAAAGAAAAACTCAGGTTTCTATCACGTAGTAGAATATACTGCGAACGAAGGAAACGTGGTGGATGTTTTGGAAACCGAATTCCGTCGTGACGAGCGCGTTTTGCGTTTTATGACTATCGCCCTGGATAAGCATTCAATTGCTTACAACGAGAAAAAACGTAAGGGTCTGGTAGGCAAGAAGAAAGAAGAAGCAACTGAGTCAAAAACCGAAAACGCATAAGCTATGTCACTCGTAAACGAGCCGGTTGAAAAAAACATTAACCGCAAAAAATACTGCCGTTTCAAAAAAGCAGGCATCAAATACATCGATTACAAGAACCCGGATTTCCTCCTGAAACTTGTAAACGAGCAAGGTAAAATCCTTCCGCGCCGCCTTACCGGTACCAGCCTGAAATATCAGCGCAAAGTATCACAGGCCATCAAAAGAGCGCGTCACCTGGCCCTGTTGCCGTTTGTTGCTGACCAATTGAAATAATACAGTAAAGAGCTATCATAATGGAAATCATACTTTTAACGGATATTGCTGGGGTAGGTTACAAGAACGATATCGTGACTGTGAAAGCAGGTTACGGTCGTAACTACCTCATCCCGCAAGGTTTTGCGTTGCTCGCCAACGAGTCTAACCGCAAAATCGTTGCTGAAAACGTGCGTCAGGCAGCGCACAAAGCTGAAAAGCTGAAAAAGGACGCAGAAGATATCGCAACGGCGATCGGCGACCTGACTATCGATATCAAAACTGTGGTAGGTGAAAGCGGTCGTATCTTCGGACGTGTAACCAACACGCAAGTGGCTGACAGCCTGAAAGCAAAAGGCTTCGATATCGACCGCAAGAAA
Organism: Dyadobacter fermentans DSM 18053; assembly: GCF_000023125.1. NCBI lineage: Bacteria > Pseudomonadati > Bacteroidota > Cytophagia > Cytophagales > Spirosomataceae > Dyadobacter > Dyadobacter fermentans. The sequence continues at coordinate 2,449,533 of NC_013037.1, read as the reverse complement.
ATCACTGTGGACGACGTAAAATCAATCGGTACTTACTCCGCGTTGATCGACCTTCACAAAGAAGTGAAACACAAAGTTACCCTGAATGTAGTTGCAGCGGAAGACTAGTCGTTTCCCATAAACACAAAAAAAGGCAACCTTTCGGGTTGCCTTTTTTTGTGCTTATGGGAAACGCTTTAGGCTATAAGCTTTAAGCTATATGCTCATTGTACGTACCCAGTTACACCCCGTTGCTTACAGCATACAGCTTACAGCTTACAGCATACAGCTTACAGCATACAGCTTACAGCATACAGCATACAGCATACAGCTTATAGCTTATAGCTTACAGCTATTTCAACCCCGGAATCCGCAACACCTGCCCCGGATAAATCAGGTCGGGGTCTTTCAGCATGGGTTTGTTTGCCTCGAAAATGATGGGGTATTTCATCATGTCGCCGTAGACGGTCTGGGCGATTTTGGAAAGTGTGTCGCCTTTCACAACGGTGTGATAGGTTGCTTCCGGTTCGGGAGTGGCTACTTTCAGGCGGTTGTCCACCACTTCCACGCCTTCCACATTGCCGACGGCCAATGCTATTTTTTCGGCGTCTTCCTGTTTGGCCACCTCGCCGTCGAGGGTAACGGTGTCGCCCGATGTTCTTACGGTGAGGTTGTTATAAGCAAGCCCGAGTGACTTCACGTGCGCGAGCAGCGCGCTGGCGCGCAATGGTTCCGCTTCCGGGGTGGGGGCAGCCGCAGGGGTATCCTTGCCGAAAACTTTTTCTCCGACACCTTTGATAAAAGAAATTAAGCCCATGTTTTTCTGGTTTTGATTAATGAACAGATTTGACTTGGTACAAAAAAGGTAACGGTAATGTTAACTTTCTTGCTGGTAAGATGCAATTGTTGTACCAAAATAGCCAGCGCATATTGATTTGATAATATGGGTTTTTACGATTGCAACTTTGTACTTTTGCACCTGGTCCCACTACGCTGAATCTGCTTTAAGTACCAATGAACCGCACCACATCACTTGCCAGGTTACAAAATGAAATGTTCGATATCGTCATCATCGGAGCAGGTGCCAGCGGGGCCGGGTGTGCCCTGGATGCGGTTCTGAGGGGATATAAGGTGGCGTTGATCGACAAAAAGGACTTTGCTTCGGAAACTTCCTCCCGCTCCACCAAGCTCATTCACGGGGGCGTCCGCTACCTCGAACAGGCATTCAAGAAACTCGATTTCGCACAGCTCAAACAGGTTCGGCACGGATTGGAAGAACGGCACATTGTGTTGAAAAATGCGCCGCACCTCGCCCGGCCGCTCGCATTGATGACGCCCGTCAGTTCGTGGTTCGAAGGTTTGTATTTTAAAATAGGACTGTCGCTGTACGACACGTTCGCTACCAACGACACACTCCCGAAAAGCAAGTGGCTCAATAAGAAAGAAGTACTGGAAAAAATTCCGACGCTCGACCGCCAAAAGCTGCACAGCGGTGTGCTTTACTATGACGGACAGCTGGATGATGCCCGCTACTGCCTCGCATTGGCACAATCGGCCTCGGAGAATGGTGCTGCGGTAGCGAATTATGTGCAGGTCACCGGTTTTGGTAAAGACGAAAACGGTAAACTCAATGCCGTGAACGCGACGGACGCACTCAACGGCGACGCGCTGACCATCCGCGCGAAACTGGTGATCAACTGCACCGGCCCGTTTTCAGACCACGTCAGGCTGATGGCCAATGCCGCGTTGAGTGAGCGCCTGCGGCCCAGCAAAGGCGTCCATTTATCATTGCCCTACAGTACATTAAACAGCGAATACGCGATGCTGATCCCGAAAACCTCGGACGGCCGCGTCGTGTTTGCGATACCGTTCGAAGGTGCGACGATGATCGGCACCACTGATACCGAATGCGATGAGATTGCCCGCGAGCCGACGCTCAACCACAAGGAACGCGAATACCTCGCCGCTACATTGAATCCTTACCTGGCCAAACCCATCGACCCGGCGCAGATCAGGGCGGGCTTCGGCGGATTGCGGCCGCTGCTGGCGACCGATCCGACGAAATCGACCAAGAGCCTCGTGCGTGACCATGAGGTGGAAATCGATGAACAATCGGGGCTTATCAGTTTGCTGGGCGGCAAATGGACAACCTACCGCCTCATGGCAAAAGATACCCTCGACGAGGCCGATAAAGTGCTGGGCCAAAGCCGTGAATGCAAGACAGCCGACTACATTCTGGCCGGCGGTGAAAACTATGGCGCGGGCAGCTGGCAGGACCTGAATGCGCAATTTGGACTGGCCGCGGACATTGCCCGGCACCTGGTGTCGAAATACGGCTCGCGTGCGCACCAGGTGGCGTCGCTTGTGCAGGAGGATGCGCAGCTCGCCGAAAGACTCAGCCCGGCTTATCCCTATATTCGTGCGGAGGTGGTATTTACCGTCCGGAATGAGATGGTGGTGACCCCCCGCGACTTCCTCGCCCGCCGCATCCGCCTCGAAATTACCGACTGGGACGAAACCTTAAACTCCCTGCCCGTTGTTGCTGATCTGATGGCGCACGAACTGGGTTGGACCGAAGCGGAAAAGACAAGGTATGCCGACGCGTACGCCAGCGAAATCGGGCAGTTCATGGCCGACGCCCGATAATCACAACCACCGAGGAGTTATTTTCACGAATGTATATTACCGATTCAGCCTGCATATCGCCCCAGCGTACTTTTGACGATGCTTTTTTCGAAGGCGACATCAAGGTGCATGAGGGCGACAGGTACATTGCCGTCGAGCCCGCTTACGGTCAGCTCATTCCCGCCGGATTGCTCCGCAGAATGGGCAAGGCGGTGCGTATGGGCGTGGGAGCAGGGCTTCCATTGATCCAGCATGCCGACATTGAGGGCATTATCCTCGGTACCGCAAACGGCGGCCTGGAAGATTGCCTGAAATTCCTCAATCAGATCGTCGACTACAACGAGGGCACGCTCACGCCGACCAACTTTGTGCAAAGCACGCCCAATGCGGTGGCAGGTAACCTCGCGCTCATGAGCAAAACGACCGGCTACAACACCACGCACGTTCACAAGGGCCTGGCATTCGAAGCTGCATTGCTGGATACGATGCTATTGTTGGAGGAAAAGCGCGGCAAGTCGTTCCTGGTAGGAAGTATTGAAGAGATTTCGGATTATAACCATAATATAGACCTGCTGGCAGGCTCATTCAAAACCGGCAATTTTACATCCGAAAACCTGTTCACGCTCGATTCGCCCGGCTCGGCGAACGGTGAGGGCGCAGCAATGTTCGTTGTCGCTGCGGAACGGACGGATGGTGCGCAGGCACAAATCCTGGATGTTTTTCAAGGTAATAACCTGGCTGAAAACGAGCTTGCGCCTGCTGCAACCGCTTTTTTGCAGCGAAACCATCTGATGCCGGCGGATGTAGATGCGATCATCCTGGGAATCAGCGGCGATAACCGCAGCGACCATTGGTATTTCAACCTCCAAAACACGCTGTTCGAAGGTAGTAACTGCTATACTTATAAAAATATGGTCGGCGATTACCCCACCGCCTCCGCATTTGCGACCTGGATGGGCGCGCAGGCGATTGCAGGCAAGCGTGTGCCGGAGGTGTGCGTGTGGGCGCAAAAAAATACCCGTACTCCGAAGCATATCCTGATTTACAATCATTACAAAGCTTCGCAGCACGGGTTTATATTACTGGGCGCCTGACTAGCTCAGGTCGGTTTCCTCCGCCTTTTCCTTCATTTTGATCACCTTCGCGAGTGTGGGCAGGATGGTGTCGTGCTTTTTGACGAACGGGTTGCTCTGATCCCAAACGTAGCCAGCTAATACCGAGCAGATTTGCCGCTTAATGTCCTCGTCGATGTGTTTGGCAAAAACTATGGTCTGAAAGTCGCCTGAATACCAGCCGGTAACGTAGCTTCTAAACACATTAATACCCTGCTGGATTACTTCTTCGTAATCCTTTTTCCAATTCACCGCTTCACCTTGTAAATGCTTGTGGGTCATTTTGGCGGAAAGCAGGCCCGAGGCCGTGGCGAATGTCACGCCCGATGAGAAAATAGGGTCGAGAAACTCGGTGCTGTTGCCCGAAAGCACGAAACCTTCGCCCGACATTTGCGTTACGCCGATTGAATACCCGAGGATCGCCCGCGGCTCGAATTTGAAATCAGACTCTTTGAACCGGCCGTTCAGGTCGGCGAAATTGCGGATGAACTCCTTGTATTGTTCGCCATTGTTTTCGGCCAGCGCTTCGATCTTTTCCCTGTCGCCCACAATACCCACGGACGTGGAGCCGTCGGAGAATGGGATTGCCCAGATCCACGATTTGTTATTGTCGAACGAATGCACAAAAATGTTGTTGCTGGCCTCTTCCGAACGGTTTTTGTCTTCCAAATGCGAGAAAACCGCCCCGCGCGGCGTGAATGCGGAAGCTTTGCTCAGGTTGAAAAGCCGGGGCAGAACGCGGCCATAACCGCTCGAATCGATGATAAATTTCGCTTCAATGCGATGCGCATTGCCTTCGGCATCCTTGTAATCCACAATCTGTTTCTCCGGGCCACATTCCACCGCGGTCACTTCGCATTCAAAATTCACATCCACGCCTTTTTCACGCGTTGCTTCCGCCAGTTTGCTGTCAAAGTCGGCGCGCTTCACCTGCCAGGTCCATGTCCAGCCTTTGGTAAACTGATCTTCAAAAAAGAACTCGCACCGCTTCTCGCCACGCATGAATGCCGCACCTGTTTTTTTCTGAAAATTCAATGGCTCGATGGCCTCCCGCAGCCCGGCTTCCGTTAAATGTTCCATACAACACGGCAAAAGGCTTTCACCGATCTGGAAACGCGGGAATTTTTCTTTTTCCAGGATCGTGACGTCGTAGCCCTGCTTTTTCAGGTAAGAAGCAGCGACAGTTCCGGCAGGGCCGGCTCCGATAACCAGCACATCGACAGTTTGCATAATCAGGCGTTTTTTACTTTTTGAATGAGTTTTTCTTTATCTAAAAATGAGAAGCACGTGACAAAAGCGCTGACGGTCACCCCTAATATCCCGTGCAGGGAAATATTCTGGCCCGTCAGGTGCAGGTTCGGGATTTTGGTGCGCGTGTTGATCCGCGTTTTCATGGGCGATGTCGAATCTTTGACGATGCCGTACATCGTGCCGTTTCCGTTACCGATGTAATCCCGGAAGGTCAGCGGCGATGCGCTGTGCACCGATTTGATTTTCGCCGAAATGCCGGGAAATACCGTCTCAATCCGGGCCAGCACCAGCGCTTCCTTATCTTTTTTGAACTGCGCGTAAGCCGCATCCCGCGCCCCGGGCTCGGCCACCGTACTGAATGTATCGGCCCAGGCTGCCGTTTCCGATGCATCCATGTAACACATGATCGACATCGAATCGGCGTATTCGCCTTTCTTGGAGATCGAAGGCGTGCAAATGAAATAGGTCTGCGGCCAGGTAGCCTGGTCGTACGATACACCTTCCCAAACGTTGTCGATATGGTGCTGGTAAATGTTGTAATTCAGGTATTCGAAGGTGTTGTCTTTGAAGGAAATATGCACCAGGAAGGTCGAAACACTGTTTTCCAGCGCCTGCACTCTGGCGCGGTACACACTCAGGAACCGTTCCGGGCCGAAAACGTCGATCGTGACCGACGGGTGGATATTGGAGATAAATTCCCTTCCGCGGAAAGTCTCGCCATTCTCGCACACCACTTCGGTAATGTGCCCCTTTTCGTTGTAATGCGCGCCGGTTACCTTTTTATGCTTGTAAATCTCCCCGCCGTGCTGCCTTACCGCACGGCTGAGCTGGATCGCGATCTGCGAGCCGCCGTCCACGAATTTGTAGGCACCGTTGAGGTAGCTTTTGAGAATGAGCGCGTGCACGTAAAACGGCGTTTTCTCCTTCACACCCGCATACAATAAGTTGTTTCCCGCGAGCACATTCCGCAAACGGATGTTGTCGGTGAGGGATGCAATGTAATCGTAGGCGTTCAGGGTGAGGATGCTCTCGTCGTTCAGGTAGTTGTCGCCTGCCGTTTCCAGGTTGTAAAGCGGGAATTTCGCACAGGTATCCGTCACTTTTTGGCAGTAGGCCCGGATAGCGGCTGCTTCATCGGGGAAATAGGAGATCAGTTTTTGCTCAAAATGCTCCATTCCCTGCGCGTAGGCATATTCGGAGCCGTCCTCGAAGCGGATCACATCGAACCGGTCGTCGTCGAGCCGTTTGAGTTTCAGTTTATCGAGAATGCCGAAATATTTGAAAAACTGGTAGAGATTCTCGCCCTCGTCGAGGCCGCCTACATAATGTACGCCGGTGTCGTAAATCGTCTTGTCGCGGCTGTAAACCTGCAAATGTCCGCCGATCTGATGGTTTTTTTCGAGTACCACCACACTATAACCTTCCTTTGCCAGGATGTTGGCACAAGCCAGACCGCCCAGTCCGCTCCCAACAATCACAAAATCATATTCCTTTTGCACAGCGGAAGTTTGCATTTATATGGTGAATGAAAAAATCCTAGTTAGTAATCGGCGAGGTAGGAGGGAACGCGGGTTTGCGCAACACGAAAAGCACATTGGAAGTATTGCTGGAATGCTCCTGCATTTCGTAACCAAAGCCGTGCCTCGTCGCGTAATCGCGGATGTCCTGCGATGCGAAGAAGTGGAATTCGTCGGTCTTCCGGTTGAATGCAAACAGGCCTGTCGACAATGCTTCGGTCTTTTGTGTGTTCTGATGTTTCGTGGTCAGGTCGGTGATGCCGTCGCGGATAAACAGGATCCCGCCCGGCGCCAAGGCTGCGGCACAACGTTCGAGCAAAATAACTTGTTTTTCCCTGGATAAATAATGCAGCACATCATTTAAAAACAGGACGTCCTGCGAACCGAGGTCTGCCGCCATAATGTCCTGGTAAACAAACCGCAGGTTGGCCGTTTTGTTATAGCTGTTTTCGGCGATTTCGATTTTTTCCTCGTCGTAGTCGATGCCCGTGATCACGCGCTCCTCGTTTTTGTAATGTAGGAAAAACGACAGGTAGCCGTACCCGCAACCGACGTCCAGAATGCGCTTCCTGTCGCCGATCAGCTCATTATAGTAGGTAAAGTTCTTGCTTTCAAGCCGCCATTTTACTTTGAAATACCATTCCAGCACTGGCCCTTTGAACACGTAATTGGTGAAGATTTTATGTTTCAAATAGGCCGTGTCCTCCATTTCGTTTTTAAATGCGGCAAACTCCTGCTTATAGAATGCGGCAATGGCCTTCGTTTTGTCGCGCAGCGTGGGGCCCCAGCACTCGTCCGCATAGCTGATACGCGGCAGTACGCGCACGTTGAGCGCGCCCGGGCGAATGAGGAAGTCATTTTTGGGCAGTACGTCGTGCGCGCCGTGGAGCAATATCGGCTGAATGTCTAGGCCGAGCTGCTCGGCGAGGTAAAATGCGCCTTTGTGGAACCGCGCAATGTTGCCGTCCTCCGAGCGCGTGCCCTCCGGGAAAATGAGCACCGAGTAGCCGTCGGCCACCAGGGCTTTCACCTTTTCGATATTCTCCTCAGGGCCGTCCTCGCTGTACACATAGCCGGCAAAACGGATAATAGGGCCAAAGAACGGCGATTTATACACCCAGCCTTTTACCATCAGCACGATTTTGGGGTGCAGCATGATCGCCAGCAGGATGTCCAGGAAAGACGTGTGGTTGGCGATGAAAATCACCGGCCGGTTCATATCCAGGTTTTCGAGCCCCGAAAAGTTCTTTTTCACATGCGGGCCCGAATAAATCACGGTTTTGGCGTAAAAAGAAAGCGAGTTGTTGATCGCCGCCCGCTTCTTTTTCCGCGTCATCGGGAGCAGCAAAATCGTGACGAGCTTGGAATGCAGGAACAGACAGCCCGAGAGGAAGTAATTGAAGCTCGAAATGCTGATCAGGAAAGGCAGCATCGTCACCGGCGCTTTCTTTTGGGCAATGCGTTTCTGGACAAAAAAATCGAAGAATACCGGCTGGAAAACAAACGAAATGAACAGGATACATACAATCCCGAGCACGCTGATGAGCGAAATCGAGTGAATGGCCGGATGTTCGGCGAAGATGAGCACGCCGGTGCCGATCAATGTGGTGGTCGCCGATAATGCAATGGCGGCCTGGTAGGAGCGCAATGTGTCTTTGCCGGACTTGTATTTACTCAATAACCCGTCGGTAACAAAAATGCTGAAATCGTCGCCCAACCCGAAAATGAAGGTCGTCACGATCACATTCACAAAGTTGAATTTGATGCCGAGAATGGCCGCTATGCCCAAAATCCAGATCCAGCTGATCACCATCGGCAGGAACGACAGCAGCGTGAGCTCGATGCGGCCGTACACGATCAGTAATGTAAAGAATACAATGGCCGCCGAAATGAATAATAAGTAGTTGAAATCATCCTTGACCATCGTGAGCAGCTCGCCCGCCAGCTCACCGCGATCGAAGAGTTCGACGCCCGGAATGGCCCTCAGTTCCTTTTTGACGTCGTTCAGTTTTTCCTGATTCACGACCACAGTCGAAATGAACGTCGTGCCCGACGCTTTCACATCGATCAGGTTATCGACGCCCAGTTCCGTAAAAAGTGTATCGAGCGAGATGTTGGAAGTGCTCCTGCCGGCAATCCAACCTTTGAAATCATTGAATGCGTAGGCGTTGAAGCCGTGCTGCGCCGCCGACTGGTTGAGCACGCGGAATGTGGAATCGGTGCGGCCCGGCGTCCAGAAATCCTGCCAGCGCCGCATCCGCTCGCGTTTGAGGTCCTGCGGGATCAGCAGGGAGCCGGATGACACGAAGCTGACAATGCGGCCCTCGCTGTGTAATGCCGTCAGTTTTCGATATGCATCGTGATTGACCTGCTCCGCCACGGCCCGGCGCGGGTTGGATGCGAATACGTAAATGCGCTTTTGTTTCCGGGGATTGATGCCCGTAAGTGCTTCCTCGCGGCCGCTCAGTTCCGGGTCCTGAATGCTGAGGTTTTCGAAACCGGCGTCGAACTCGGTGCCGCCTGAAAAGTAAAGGAATATGCCCGTCAGCACGGCAATGCCCGCCAATGTGGCGCCGCGCCATTGGTCGGGAATTGTGGGAATGCGGAACCAGCTCTGTTCGCCGGGAATCTTTTGAATGTCGAAACGCGTGGAGGAGAGGATGACCGGCAATGCGGTGAGCGTAAACAGCGCCGCACCGAACAATGCGAGCGAGGAGAACAGGCCAAAGTCCTGTAACACGGTGGAATTGGCGAAATGCAACGCGCTGAACGCCATCACCGTGGTGAAACTGCCGGTGAGCAGCGGTCCGCTTACTTCCTTAATTGCAACGGGAATGGAATGCGTGTGCCTGAGGTGTGTGAAAAAGTGGAATGCGTAATCGAGCAGAATGCCGAAGATCACCGCGCCGGTGGCCAGCGAGATGCCCGAGATCTCCGGCCGGACATAACCCACAATGCCCAGCGCGAACAACGCCCCGAAAACGCCCGGCAATGTAATGTAAATAGGTATGAGCAGCTTCCGGTAATAGGCGATGAGCAGCGCCAGAATGCCCGCCAATGCCAGAAACGACGTAAAATACGAATCCTGCTTCACCTGAATGGCATTCCGCGCCGCAATTTCGAATGTGCCGAAATAAGAGAACTTGTTATACCGGTGCTGGCGGTTCCATTTGGTTTTGAATGCCTCCATGAGCTCGAAAAGCTCCACGTTTTTTTCGGAACTGCCGGAATCGAAGCTGGTGGAGGCGAAAATGAGGACGCTCTTGCGGTCGGCGGTGAACATGATGCCGTCGTCCATTACCATGGCGCCGGTGTTGTTGGCGGCGTTCAGTTCTTTGAAATACCGGCCGGTCACGCCGAGCGGGTCGTTGAGTACAAATTGTTTCAGAAACGAGCCGCCGGGGGTGAGGAGCTGGTTATAGGTGGAAGCCACCGACGCGCGGATCGAGTCGGGGACGATGCGGGATTGAATATGGGTGTAATAAGAAGGCTCGATGAGCAGCGGAAAGTGGCTGTATACATATTGATAGACATCTTCCTGCACATTCGGGCGCTCGGCCTGGATGTTGCGTACATAGCCGTTGGTGTAGCGGCCCAGCGAGTCGGTGAAGTTTTCGGCGATCTCTCGCGCGGCATCGGTGTCCGTCTCGGCGGGGATTTCGAGGGAGAAAACGATTTGGTTGATAATGTTTTTACTTTCCACCAACCGATTGAACTCTTCGAAGCTTTTACCCTTCGGTAGCGTCGCGAAAATACTTTCGGTTACTTTTAGCCGCGCAATCCCGGCCAGGAGGATACCGACAATGGCGAGCAGACTAAGGAAAAACGCGGCTTTGTGATTGGAAAGGAATTTGTTTAGCCTTAATAGTAAATCTCCTAGCATTGACAGCGTAACGTGAATGTCCGGCAAAATTAATGAATTGTATCACTCCGGCAACTTCCGTGCCTGTTGCCGCTTACCGGTTCGTGTTTGCCAAAACGCTGAAAAAAGATTTATTTTACACCATATTTAATTACGCCAGCACTAAATGAATCGTATTTCATTAGCTCAGATCGAGCAGTATGCTTTTGAAAAGAAGGAATTTATCTTAGCCGAAGACGCCCTCCATCAAGTATCCCAATCATTCGCTTTTTTAACGAATTTCTCGAAAGACAAAATCATATACGGTATCAATACCGGTTTTGGGCCCATGGCGCAATACCGCATCGAAACCGACCAGCTCAACAACCTGCAATACAACCTGATCCGCAGCCATTCGAGCGGGGTAGGGAAGCCACTGAACGAGATTTACGCCCGTGCCGTGATGCTCGCGCGCCTGAACTCTTTTTTGCAGGCCAACTCGGGCGTGAGCACAGCCGTGATCAAGCAGTTGGTGGCGTTTTTAAATCATGGTGTAATTCCCGAAATCTTCGAGCACGGCAGCGTAGGCGCCAGCGGCGACCTCGTACAGCTATCGCACCTTGGCCTGAACCTGATCGGCGAAGGGCATGTGTATGAAAACGGTGCGCGCCGCAAAACCGCGGAGGTGTTGGCCGAAAAGGGCATTAAGCCGCTCAAAATGGAGCTCCGCGACGGCCTCGGGTTGATCAATGGCACGTCTTGCATGACGGGTATGGCGGCGATTAACCTCATTTACGCCAAACGGCTCGTGCAATGGGCCATTACTGCGTCGTCGATGATCAACGAGGCCATCGAGTCATTCGACGATTCGTTTTCGAAGCAGCTCAATGCCGTGAAACACCACAAAGGCCAGCAAACGGTGGCGCAGCTCATGCGTGACTTTGTAGCCGGCAGCGGCCTCATCCGCAGCCGGGAGGAGCTCTTCCGCGACGATACGGCCATGCAGAAGACCGAATTTGAAAGAAAAATACAGGAATACTACTCGATCCGCTGCGTGCCGCAAATCCTCGGCCCGGTGCTCGATACAATCCAATATGCGCAGGAAGTGGTTGAAAATGAGTTGAATTCAACCAACGACAACCCGATCGTGCGGCCGGAAGATGATAACGTTTTCCACGGCGGCAACTTCCACGGCGACTATATCTCACTGGAAATGGACAAGGTGAAACTGGTTCTGACCAAACTCACCATGCTCATGGAACGCCAGCTCAACTTCCTGATGAACAGTAAATTGAATGGTAAATTCCCGCCGTTCCTCAACGCAGGAACATGGGGGCTGAACTTCGGTTTCCAGGGCGTTCAGTTTACAGCCACGTCCACCACGGCCGAAAGCCAGGCATTATCGACATCGGTTTACATTCATAGCATTCCCAATAACAACGACAACCAGGATATTGTGAGCATGGGTACCAACTCGGCGGTGATCGCCAAGCAGGTGCTTGAAAATGCGTTTCAGGTAATGTCGATCCACATCATGGCGATTTGCCAGGCGATAGACCTGCTACATCCGGAAGAAAAGGAAAAGCTTTCGCCGAATGCGAAGTCGGTGTACGGGCAGATTCGCCAGCGCGCCCAGTTCGTTACCGACGACGTGCCGCAGTCCGAGAGCATCGCGGCTGTTTTTGAATATATTAAAGAAACCCCATTTCACTTATGAATTGCGCATTGGTAACCGGTGCATCCAGGGGACTCGGCAGGGCCATTGCGGTTCAGCTGGCCAAGGATCATGGTTTATACATATTGGTCAATTACTCGTCCAACCAGGCGGCAGCGGAGGAAACGCTGGCAGAGATCCGGGCCAATGGCGGCGACGGCGAGCTCCTGCATTTCAATGTGCAGCATAAAGCGGAAGTGGATGAGGCTTTGAATGGCTGGCGCGAGCAGAACGAAGACAAGTTTATCGGTGTTTTGGTGAATAATGCCGGCATTACCCGCGACGGGCTGTTTATGTGGATGCCTGAAAAGGATTGGGACGACGTGCTGAACATCTCCGCCAAGGGCTTGTATAACGTTACCCAGAATGCGATCCAGCAAATGCTGCGCAAGCGTTCCGGACGGATTGTGAACATAGCGTCGGTGTCGGGTATGAAAGGCGTGGCCGGACAGGTGAATTATTCGGCCGCCAAAGGGGCCATTATCGCCGCTACGAAATCGCTAGCGCAGGAGGTTGCCAAGCGCAAAATAACGGTGAATGCCGTGGCGCCGGGCTTCATCACGAGCGATATGACCAAAGATCTTAACGAGGACGAATTGAAACAAATGATACCGATGAACCGTTTTGGCAAAGCGGAAGAGGTGGCGCACCTGGTGAGCTTCCTCGTTTCCGATAAGGCCGCTTACATTACGGGCGAGGTTATTAATATCAACGGAGGAATTTACGCATAATCGATGAGCCAGAGGGTTGTTATCACGGGTATCGGCATTTATTCTTGTTTGGGCAAAAACCTGGACGAGGTGACGCAGTCATTGTATGCCGGTAAAAGTGGTATCGTGTTCGATCAGGTGCGTAAGGATTTCGGCTTCCGCTCGGCACTCACCGGCATGGTGCAGGAGCCCGATCTGAAAAATTACCTCTCGCGCCGCCAGCGCGTGGGAATGCACCAGCCCGCCGTGTACGCCTACATGGCCACGCACGAGGCGTTGGCGCAGTCGGGCCTCGATATCGACTTTCTGGAACAAACCGAGACGGGCATTATTTACGGAAACGACAGCACGGCGGCGTCGGTGGTGGAGGCCGTGGACAAGGTGCGCGAAAAGCACGACACGACGCTGATTGGCTCCGGGGCTATTTTCCAGAACATGAACAGCACCGTGAACATGAACCTTTCGACGATTTTTAAATTGAAAGGCATCAATTTCACATTGAGCGCGGCTTGTGCGTCGGGTTCGCATTCGATCGGAATGGGCTACCTGATGATCAGCCAGGGCTTGCAGGAGCGCGTGGTGTGCGGGGGCGCGCAGGAGATCAATTCGGCGGCGATGGCTAGTTTCGATGGCCTCGGCACATTCTCCGTCCGCGAGTCGGAGCCTGAAAAAGCATCGCGCCCATTCGACCGCGACCGCGACGGTCTGATCCCGAGCGGCGGCGCGGCCACCGTCATCCTCGAATCGTACGAAGCGGCCGTTAAACGCGGCGCACCCATTCTCGGCGAGCTGATCGGCTACGGATTCTCGTCCAATGGTGACCATATCTCCAACCCGAGCATCGACGGCCAGACGCGTTCACTGCAAATGGCATTGAAACAGGCGGGCATTTCTACCGGCGAAATCGACTACATTAATGCCCACGCCACATCTACTCCGGTGGGTGACGGCAGCGAGGCGAGGGCCATATTCGAAGTCTTCGGGGGGGACGTGCCGGTGAGCTCCACCAAATCCATGACCGGCCACGAATGCTGGATGGCCGGCGCGAGCGAGATCGTCTACTCGCTGCTGATGATGCAGAACTCGTTCATCGCCCCGAATATCAACTTCGAAAACCCCGACGAGGATTCTGCGAAAATCAACATAATTCCTGAGACTAAGGAGCAGAACATCAATGTATTCCTCTCCAATTCGTTTGGCTTCGGCGGAACGAATTCAACGCTGATCGTGCGGAAAATCTGACCGCCGGGAAGCCGGAACACCACCATTACTTCGTGAACGGCGGTTCGCCCGGAAGCGAAATTTTGTATTTTTGTCAACCTTCAATATTCCATCCGTCAACCGCAATGATTTCCAGTGGATTTTATTGTGTGGAGCAGGTCATTAATTTGAAAATTTGGGAATATTTTTAAACTATCGGCAAGAATAAACTAATTTTGCAGCTATGTATGCTAACGACGTTAAAATGAGTTGGGAAGAAGTAATTGAAGAGACCAGAGATTTCCTATCTGAAGAATTTGAGGTGGACCGGGATTTGATTCTTCCTGAAAACAGTCTGAAAGACACCTTGGATCTGGACAGTCTCGACTACGTCGACCTGGTTGTGCTTATCGATGAAAATCTCAATATCAAACTCACCGGCGAGGATTTCAAGGAAATCGTGACGTTCGGGGATTTCTATCAACTTGTCCGTAAGAAACTCGCATTGTAAGAATGAGCCGTTGGGACGGTAAGACCAAGGGATCGTTAACGGGTTACAAGATTTTCCTGTTTTTTATCAATAGTTTGGGGCTCGGATTTGCATATGGGCTCCTGCGCGTGGTTACTTACTATTATTATCTTTTCGCGGCAAAGCCCAAAAAGGCTTTGCTCGATTTTTACCAGAACACCCTTCACATCACCGGCCCGGAAGCCCGCAAAATGGCCCGCCGGAATTTCTATATTTTCGGGCAAACACTCGTGGACCGGGCGGCGTTCCTGCTGGGCAAGGACCGGGAATTTTCTCATGTGTTTGAAAATGAGCAATATCTGATCGACATCCGCGATGCCGGCAGGGGCGGAATTTTGCTGAGCGCCCACGTAGGCAACTGGGAAACGGCCGGTAATCTGCTCAAAGGCCGCATCACGCCTACGATCAACATCGTGATGCTCGACGCCGAAGTCGAAAACATCAAAAAATACATGGATCTGTCCACCGGCGGCTCGCGGTTCAAGGTGATCGCGATCAAGGACGATCTTTCACATGTTATTTCAATTCGCAATGCGCTGGTGAACAACGAGTTTGTGGCCATTCACGCCGACCGCTACCTCGAAGGCGCCAAATACATCGAAATGGATTTCCTGGGGCGCAAGGCCAGGTTTCCGTACGGCCCGTTTGTGATCGCATCCAAATTCAATGCGCCGGTGACCTTTGTTTTTGCTGCGAAGGACGGGAAATACAGCTATCATTTGAGCGCCACCAAGCCGATCGAGGCCAAAATGAAGCCCGAGGAAATTGCGAAATTGTATGTGGAAGAGCTGGAACGAAAGGTGAGGGCATTCCCGGAACAATGGTTTAACTATTTCAATTTCTTTCAATAATGATCGTCGCGAAAGACGCTATCACCGATTTTATTCCGCATCGTCCGCCATTTGTGATGGTCGATAACCTTATCAGCGCCACGCGGGAGCGGTTTGAGTCGGATTTTACGGTTACAAGCGACAATGTGCTGGTGCGGGACGGCATTTTTCAGGAAACGGGGCTGATCGAACACATCGCGCAAACCTGCGCCGCGTCGTTCGGCTACCTCGACCGGAAGGCTGGCAGCGAGCCGAAAATCGGCTTTATCGGGGCGGTAAGCAAAGTGCTTGTGACTGAGTTGCCTCCGGTTGGTGGTACGATCCGCACGGTTGTCACTCCCCTGCACCAATTGGGAAATATTTACCTTGTAAAAGGCGAAAGTTCGCTCGATGGGCGTATATTGCTGGGTTGTGAGTTGAAAATCGTAGTAAGCGAATAACCCCAAATAACAGAGTTCATGATTTCTTCTGAAATAGATATTGATATCCGATTCAGCGAAACCGATGCCATGGGAGTGGTGTGGCACGGCAACTATCTGAAATTTTTCGAGGACGGAAGAGAAGCTTTTGGAAAGAAGTACGGGTTGGAATACCTCGATATTCACGCCAAAGGTTTCGTGACGCCCATCGTGAAGTCGGAGATCGACCATAAGGCGCCTGTTTATTACGGACAGGTTATTAAAGTGATTACAAAATACATTCCGACCAAATCGGCCAAGATCCAGTTTGAATATCAGGTGATTAACGTTACCACCGGCCAGCTTTGCGCTACGGGCAAAACAATGCAGGTATTCCTCGACCGCGATTCGCGCGAGCTGGAACTGATCTCGCCGGAATTTTATAAGGAATGGAAAGCGCAGTACGACCTATGATTTACATTGGTGCGGAGGTCATCGTGAGCCCGCTGGGCGACAGCGCGGAGGCTAACTGGCAGGCGCTGAACGAAAACCGAAGCGGGATTGCGCTCGTGACTTCGGCGGGTTTTAACGGGGAAGACATTCATTTGTCCAAAATAACCGGCCTGAATGGGCCATTGCGTTTCCAGCAGCTGGTTATCAAGGCATTAGCGGCGCTCGAACAACGCATTGACGCATCCATTCTCACTTCCGAGCGCACGATCGTGCTGATCAGCTCCACCAAGGGCGCGCTGGATGACCATCTTTCAGACCAGTTTGGCGACACCTGCACGGCGGTAATGCAGCGGTTCGGTCTTGCGCATTTGCCGATGGTGATTTCCAATGCCTGCATTTCGGGCGTGCTCACGCTGAATGTGGCTGGGAATATGATTGAAGGCGGTCAATATGAGCATGTTATCGTGATGGGTTGCGATGTGGCTTCGGACTTTGTGCTGTACGGTTTTCAATCCCTGTTTGCCGTAAGCGACAAGCCTTGCGCGCCGTTTGACGCCGCGCGAAACGGCATTACACTCGGAGAAGGGTGTGGGGCTGCGCTGGTTTCGGCTACGCAATCGGTTTTCAAAAACACCCCGTTGCAGCTGCTCACAGGCACAAGTGCAAACGACGCCAACCATATCTCCGGACCGTCGCGCACAGGCGAGGGCCTGGTGCGCAGCGTGGCGCGGACGATGCAGAAACACGGAACCGACGCAAATGACATCGATTTCATCTGTGCACATGGCACGGGGACGGTTTTTAATGATGAAATGGAATCCATTGCATTCAACCGGCTTTCCTTGCAGGACAAGCCGCTGAATAGTTTGAAAGGCTATTTCGGCCATACGCTCGGCGCCGCAGGCGTGATCGAAACGGCCGTTTGCATGCAGATGATGCGGAATGGCATGCTGATCAAAAGTTTGGGTTACCGCGATGCGGGCACGTCCATGCCTTTGAATATCATTCAGGAAAACGAACCGCGAACGCTGCGGACGATCCTCAAAACCGCTTCGGGGTTCGGTGGGGGCAATGCTTCGTTGATGATCAGGAACTTATGAGAGTAATCACAGCATATTGCAACCTGCGGGCCGACGAAGTCCTGGTGAACGGCGAGGTGATCGCCCGGCGCGATGCCGCGTCGGAGGACAGCTGGTTCAAGCAGATTTACAAGCAGCAGGAATTGGCCTACCCCAAATTTTATAAAATGGATGTGCTTTCGCAGGCCGGTTACCTGGCTTCGGAGCTCATCAAGCGGGCCAATCCCGGCATTACAGAAGCTTACGCCGACGATGAGATTGCCCTTGTGTTCGCCAATGCATCGTCGAGTGCGGAAACCGACCGTCGTTTTTTGCATTCTTATGAGCAGGGCGGATCGCCGAGCCCGTCCCTTTTCGTATATACATTGCCCAATATCGTGCTGGGCGAAATCGCCATTCTCAACAAATGGTATGGCGAAAATATGTTTGCCGTTTTGCCTAAATTCGCTCCCGGTTTTTACCTGGATTACAGCCGGATATTGCGCGCTTCGGGCAGCCGCGCGCTACTGGGCGGATGGCTGGAAGTGACGGCGGCCGGCACAGATGTTTTCCTTTTTATGGTGGAAGAGCGAACCAGTGGAACGGAATTTAACAGTGAAAACCTCCTTCACCTGTCGCAAACCGGCGCGGTTGCGGCATATTAACAGACGCACAATTAATCAGCAATATGGATAGTTTAAAAGAAGATCTTAAAAAACAGATTATCGAACAGCTCAACCTGGAAGATCTGACGGTGGCCGACATCGCCGACGACGCACTGCTGTTCAACGACCAGGGCCTCGGACTGGATTCGATCGACGCGCTCGAACTGATCGTGCTGCTCGAAAAATACCACGGCATCCAGCTTACCAACCCCGAAGAGGGCAAGGAGGCGTTTAAGTCCATTAACACAATGGCGGAGTATATCCTTAAAAGAAAAGCCGCTTAATCACCTCACCGAATGGGCGTTAGCATTACCGGGATCGGCGTTGTGTCGGCCATTGGCATGTCGGTGGAGGAAAACCTGAGTGCATTGCGCGAGGGCAGGACGGGCATCGGTCCGCTGCAATATTTGCAGGGTACCAGGGCACCGCTGGCGGGCGAAGTGAAAGCTTCCAACGACGAGCTGCGTGCCGCATTAGGCGTGGGGACCGAATACGTTTCGCGGACCTCATTGCTCGGCTTGCAGGCCGCCCGCGAGGCGTGGGGCGATAACAAACGCTCCGGCGTGATCCGCACCGGCATCATTTCGGCTACATCCGTGGGCGGAATGGACCGCAGTGAGGTTTTTTACAAAGATTATTTATCGCAAAACATGCCCGACTACCGGCTGCTCACCACACACGACAGCGGGAGCACGACGGAGCGCATTGCCAAAGAGCTGGGCATTTCGGGATACATTAATACACTTTCAACCGCCTGTTCCTCAGGTGTAAATGCCATCATGCTCGGCGCACGGCTGATCCTGCAAGGCACGCTCGACCGTGTGCTCGTAGGTGGTTCCGACGCATTGAGCGGCTTCACCATCGACGGTTTCCGCTCGCTGATGATCTACGACGACCAATGGTGCCGGCCCTTCGACGAATCGCGCGCCGGACTGAACCTCGGAGAAGGAGCGGCGTTTTTGCTGCTGGAAGGAGAGAAAAGCCTTGAACTGACTGGTAATCAGCCTATCTGCAACGTAAGCGGCTGGGCGAATGCCGCCGACGCATACCACCAAACCGCCTCGTCGCCCGATGGCAAAGGCGCTACGCTGGCCATCGAAAATGCCATCCGCCGCGCGGGAATCGGGTTAAGCGATGTGTCGTACGTGAATGCGCATGGGACGGGCACGAAGAATAATGACCATTCCGAGTCGGTAGCGTTACAAAACGTTTTCGGCGACCGCATTCCGCCATTCAGCTCCACGAAGGCATTTACCGGCCACACGCTGGCGGCTGCCGGGGCCATTGAGGCGGTGTTTTCGGTGCTGGCGATCCGCCATAACCTGCTTTTCCCGAACCTCAATTACCAAACGGCCATTGCCGAAACGGGCCTGGTGCCCGTGACGCAGCTGGAAACAGGCGTGCAAGTGAATGCGGTACTTTCCAATTCATTTGGTTTTGGAGGGAATAATTCATCATTGGTTTTGACGAAATATGAGTAAACCGGCATTGTACATATCGGCGGCGTCCACGATCTCGAATCAGCCTACGTTTGGCAATGCAGGCTTTTCCGCAGCATTGCAGCCCGTTGAGGCATCTTCCGCATTGATCAGCCCCGATTATAAGGCTTATATCGACGCCGGATTGCTGCGCCGGATGAGCAAGATCCTGCGGATGTCGGTGGCGTGTGCGAAGGATTGCGTGGCCCAGGCGGGCATCGAACAGCCGGACGCGATCGTGGTAGGGACGGGGCTGGGCTGTTTGCAGGACACCGAAAAATTCCTGAACACTTCTCTGACTGTCGAAGGGTTGCTCCCGCCGACTTCGTTCATCCAATCGACACACAACACCATGGCGGGGCAAATTTCGCTGAGCCTCGGCAACCACGGCTACAACATGACGCACACGCAGAACACGCTGTCGTTCGAGCACGCATTGCTCGACGCCTCCATGCTCCTGCGCGAAGGCGACCGTAATGTGCTCGTGGGCGCTGCGGATGAGCATATTGATATTCTGGATGAAATAACGGAGCGCCTGGAACTCCGGCTGGATGCCTGGCTGGATGTCCGGCAGGAAGCCGGAGACGATGCCTCACTAACGATCGAAAAGTCCATTCCGCTCACTTCCGGCGCGTCGTTTTTTATACTTTCCCAGGAAAATGCGGGTAATGCCGCTGCGGAACTGGCGGATGTTTACACCAGCGGCGGAGCGGAATACGGGCAGGAGGAAATCGATGCATTTCTGGACCGGAACGGGTTGCAGATCAGCGACATTGATCTGGTACTTCATACGGGCGTGCCTGTGGCGAGCGCATCGCGGCATGCCAATTACCTGGCGCTAGCGGGCATTTATCCTACGGCCTCGGCATTTGCATTGCATTATGCAGTGGATATGCTTAGCGCGAATAGTGAGGTGAGAAATGTGTTTATTTGTAATACATTAAGAAAAAGCAATTTGGGACTAATCCTGCTGAAAGCCGTTGAAGCATAACCTTCTCATAATCTTCTGCATTACCGCGGCGGCGCTCAGTTCCATCATTTTTTGGGAAACCGATTACCTGTGGATAGTGCTGGCGGCGATCGCATTGCTTTTTGTGAGTGTTACTGCCTATGGCTCAGCACAAATTCAGGCGAATTACTTTCTGAAATCCATTAACCGGGGAAAAATAAGGGCCATTTCGCTCACCTTCGACGACGGCCCCGACCCCGATTCGACGCCGCGCATTCTCGATACATTGCTCGAAAACAATCTCAAAGCCACATTCTTCGTGATCGGCAGGAAGGCCGTGAGCCATCCCGAGCTGCTCCGGCGGATCGTGGAGGAAGGGCACACGATTGCCAACCATTCGTACAGCCATCATTACCTCATAGCCCTGTTTTCGACACAGAAGCTCCAGACGGACATTCAGCGCTGCAACGACGCCATCCGCGACATCACGGGACATGTACCGCTGTTTTTCAGGCCGCCGTTCGGTGTAACCAACCCGCGGTATGCGGCTGTTTTGAAGGATCTGCAAATGCAATCCATCGGCTGGTCGCTCAGGAGCATGGATACGCGTGCCAAAAACAAGTATCAGCTCATCCGGAAGATTATTTCAAAATTAAAGGCCAAAGACATCGTTCTGTTGCATGATCACCTGCCGCTTACGGCGGATACGCTGCCGGACATCATCGGGCATTGTCGCGAAATGGGCATTAAAATAGAACCGCTTCCCCGGCTGATCGGGAAAGAACCATATGAAAAGCATTAGCATATTTGGCATAATAGCCGTTTTGATGGCGGCGCATTGTGCGCAGGCTCAGTCGTTTAAGCCGGTGGCTCATCCGGAGAAGGTGCTGGCCGAGTTGCGGAAAACGTCGCAGGCAACGACGTCCATTCAGGCATCGTTCACCGAAGAGAAACAATTGGCCGTGCTGAAAGAGCCGGAAAAATCGTCGGGGCTGTTCTATTACCAGCAAAAGAACAAAATGCGCTGGGAGCAGCGGACGCCTTCGAAATACATTATCCTCATCAACGGCGATAAGTTGCGCGTGCAGGAGGGAAACAAGGAAAAAAACGTAGGCCAGGCCGGTCGCATGGCGGCGCAGATCAAGGAGCTGATGATCGGGCTCGTGAATGGTGATTTTCAGCAAAATAAGGGTTTTTCGTCGGCTGTGCTGGAAGATGGAGACCAGTACCAGATCGTGCTCACGCCCGTGAACCGCCGTTTGAAGAACATTTATTCCAAAATTGCGATGAATTTTTCCAAAAGTTCGCTTCGGTTAAAGGAGCTCGCGTTTTTCGAGAAAGGCGGCGACAAGAGCGTGATGAAATTCCAGCAGGAAAAGTTCAATCAGCCCATTTCCGAAAACCTGTTTAAAGACCTTTGACGATGCCTTTGACCGATCTTTACACGATTACAAACCTGGAACAGGCTCCAAACCAGATCATTGGAACATTGCTGATCGATGCCGCGCATCCTGTATTTCACGGCCATTTTCCGGGCGCGCCCGTGCTGCCGGGCGTCGTGCAGCTCGAAATGGTAAAAGCGGTCCTCTCCAAAGCATTGGAAAAGCCATTTGCATTGAAAGAAATGAGTACTTGCAAGTTTCTGGAAGTGCTCAATCCCGCCGAAACGCCGGAGCTGACGATACAGCTTCAAATTAAGGGCGAAGAACTGCTGGACGTGGCCGCGACCGGCAGACAGGGAGAAAAAACCTATTTCAAAGCCCGGGCCAGTTTCCTTTCACTCATTTAAATACAACATTCGAGAACCCAAATGACCCTCCCGGACATTCAATGCTGCGTGATCATTCCTACCTACAATAACCGCAACACATTGCGGAGGGTGATCGACGGCGTGCTGCGCTACGCGAGCGGGCAGGAGGTGATTGTGGTGAACGACGGGTCCACGGACGATACCGCTTCCATTCTGGCCGGATATGGCGCACGAATCCGTGTCCTGGACAATGCAGTGAATAAAGGCAAGGGTTTTTCGCTGCGAAAAGCATTCGCCGAGGCCATTCGCTTGGGTTTTGAGAACGCCATTACCATTGACTCTGACGGGCAGCATTTGCCGTCGGACATTCCGCTTTTCATCGACGCCGCCATTCAAAATCCGGGTGCATTGCTCATGGGATCGCGGAATATGGAGCAGGAAGGCGTGCCGGGAAAAAGCTCTTTCGGCAACAAATTCTCCAATTTCTGGTTCAAATTCGAAACCGGGCTTACCTTGCCAGATACCCAAACGGGCTTCCGGCTTTACCCGCTCGGCCCTTTGAAAAGAATGTCGCTTTTCACGACGAAATTCGAGACGGAAATCGAAGTTATCGTGAAAATGGCCTGGAAAGACGTGCCCATCGTACCGATCAACATCCAGGTGATTTACGACAAAAATGAGCGTGTGACGCACTTCCGGCCGTTCCGGGATTTCACACGCATCAGCATCCTCAACACCTGGCTCGTGACGCTCACGCTGGTTTATTACCTTCCGAGGCGGCTGTTTCGGTATATTCGAAAAAAAGGCCTCTGGAAGATCATTCGTGAAGAAGCGGTAAAGCCTGGTGAGAGTAATCTCAGCAAAGCGCGGTCGGTTGGTTTCGGCTTTTTTATGGGCATCGTGCCGATCTGGGGCTTCCAGTTGATGGTCGGTATCCCGATGTCGATCGTTTTCAGGATGAACAAGGTGCTTTTCCTGACGGCGGCGCACATCAGCATCCCGCCCGCCATTCCTTTCATCATTTACGCCAGCTACAAGTTCGGCGGGCTGTTTTACCGCAACGGGGCGGAGATCACCTCCTTTGAAAACCTCACGTTGGAATCCATTCATGTCAACTTTGTACAATATTTTTTAGGTGGCACACTCCTTGCTGCAGCGGTGGGCGCGGCAGGGTTTGTCGTTAGCTTGATGCTGCTGACACTGCTTCGCCCGAAGCGGTGAGTCTGCCGTTTTTGGTGGCTCTATTCATTGAATCTCCCAAATAATTCATTTTATTATTCTATTAAATCGCCTTCCTTGTGCGGCGGAGCGGCTGCGGCATTAGTCCTTGAGAGCCAGTTTGTTAACTCTTTTCTGATTTTAGTTTGGTTTAAAATCTCCCCGAATTTTTATAAAATCTATACGAATTGATCAAAAATAAGGGTTTCGTGATTTTGTAATGAGGTGCCTTTCTCTATATTTACGAGAATTATAACCATTTAACCAAATCATTGATCAGAACATGAGTATCATTACCTATTTAGTGCCGGCGTTAGGCCTTGTTGGCTTGCTGGTTATGTTCTTCAAAAGAGGCTGGGTTGTCCGGCAGGATGCAGGAACTCCCGAAATGAAAATCATAGCGGACGCCATTGCGGACGGTGCCCTGGCCTTTCTGAAAGCCGAATGGCGTGTACTCATTGTTTTTGGTTTGATTGTGAGTGTGTTACTGGGTTATTCCGGCACACTGGTTGAAAATTCCAGCGCATTTATCGGCATATCGTTCCTGGTAGGGGCGTTTATCTCCGCTTTCGCGGGTTATATCGGCATGAATATCGCCACCAAATCGAACGTCCGCACAACGCAGGCGGCGCGTACAAGCCTTACCAAAGCGCTCGAAGTGTCGTTTACCGGCGGCTCGGTGATGGGTATCGGCGTGGCGAGCCTTGCAGTGCTGGGATTGGGCGGTTTGTTCATTATCCTGTATTCTACGTTTGTAGGCGATAGCACCGATGTGAACGGCCTTCCCATGGAGCGGGTGCTGGAAGTCCTCGCGGGCTTCTCGCTCGGAGCCGAGTCGATCGCGCTTTTTGCGCGTGTAGGAGGGGGGATTTATACCAAAGCCGCCGACGTCGGCGCCGACCTCGTTGGTAAAGTGGAGGCCGGTATCCCCGAAGACGATCCGCGCAACCCCGCCACCATCGCCGATAACGTGGGCGATAACGTGGGCGACGTAGCCGGTATGGGCGCCGACCTTTTCGGTTCGTACGTAGCCACCATTCTGGCCACGATGGTGCTTGGCCGCGAGATTATCGCCGATGGAACTGATAATTTCGGAGGCATCGCGCCGATATTGCTCCCGATGGTTATTGCCGGTGTGGGATTGATTTCTTCCATTCTCGGAATGCTTCTCGTGCGTGTAAGCAATGATCAGGGAGATGTCCAGGGTGCATTGAACCGCGGTAACTGGGGGTCGATCATCCTGGTCCTGGTGGTAAGTTACCCGCTTACATTGTGGATGTTGCCGGAAGGTAACCTCAATATCCGCGGGGTCGATTTCACGGCCATGGATGTATACTGGGCGATCCTGCTGGGATCTGTTGTCGGTGCGATCATGTCTATGGTCACCGAGTTTTATACAGCAATGGGTAAGCGTCCGGTGCAATCAATTGTAAATCAATCATCTACCGGCCACGCAACGAACATCATCGGAGGGCTTTCGGTAGGTATGGAATCGACCGTAATCCCGACGCTTGTGTTGGCGGCGGGTATTTTCCTCAGCTATGAAATGGCCGGTTTGTACGGCGTAGCGATCGCCGCAGCCGGGATGATGGCCACCACAGCCATGCAGCTTGCTATCGACGCCTTCGGCCCGATCGCCGACAACGCGGGTGGTATCGCCGAAATGGCGCATTTGCCGGAAGAAGTACGCGGCCGTACCGATATCCTCGATGCCGTTGGAAACACCACCGCGGCAACCGGAAAAGGCTTTGCGATCGCTTCCGCGGCTTTGACGTCACTGGCGCTTTTCGCGGCATTCTGCGGCGTAGCAGGCATTAATTCCATTGATATTTACAAAGCGAATGTACTTTCAGGGCTGTTTGTCGGTGCGATGATACCGTTCATATTTTCGTCCCTCGCCATTGCGGCGGTGGGTCGCGCTGCCATGAAAATGGTGGAAGAAGTGCGCCGCCAGTTTCGCGAATTGCCCGGCATTATGGAAGGCCGCACCAAGCCCGAGTACGATAAATGCGTCGCCATTTCTACCCAGGCGTCCATCAAGGAAATGGTCGCACCCGGCTTGATCGCGCTGATCGTGCCCGTGCTGGTAGGCTTCCTGTTTGGCCCGGAAGTACTTGGCGGTACGCTCGCAGGCGTGACGGTTTCGGGTGTGTTGATGGGAATATTCCAAAACAACGCCGGCGGCGCCTGGGATAATGCTAAAAAATCGTTTGAAAAGGGCGTGCTCATCAATGGCGAAACCTACTATAAGAAATCCGAGCCGCACAAAGCTGCGGTAACCGGTGACACGGTCGGTGATCCATTCAAAGACACTTCGGGCCCTTCGATGAACATCCTCATCAAGCTCATGTCGATCGTCTCGCTCGTGATCGCGCCGCACATCGGTGTAGGTACCCACGAAACGAGCGCCACCAAAGCCAATGACAAAGTTCAGGTCGTAACCGTCGCCAACACCCCGGCCCAAGACGATGCAAACGACGCAGCCCCGGTAGTGCGGTTGGAACGAAAAGGAGAATAGGCGGTTATCTGCCATCAATGTGACGAAGCCTGGCTTTATGCCGGGCTTTGTTGTTTTTAATGGGTGCAGGAGTGTGGATGTAAATAGCAACAATCCAATCTTAATTATATCCAAAACACCAATTCCCTACACACTCCCTAGCCAACGCCTTTTATTGCAGATTGATGAAAGTTTTGTACTTATCGGTATGCAGGAACTTAAAGGGCGGGGGGAGCCGTTAAAAGCTTATGAGTGAACGTAAGTCCATGAGCCGTAAGCAATATTTCTTTATTATCCTGATCCTCGGATCGCTGGCGACCGTCAGCCCTTTCTCGATCGACATGTATCTTCCGGGCTTCCCGAGGATCGCGTCGGATCTTCAAACCACTATCGACAAAGTACAACTTTCGCTAACAAGCTATCTCATTGGTATTTGTATCGGACAAGTGCTGTACGGGCCACTGCTGGATCGCTTCGGCAGGAAGAAGCCGCTCTATGTGGGACTGGCCCTTTACGTGATTGCCTCGTTCGGATGTGCGATGACTTCGTCCGTCGATGCGCTGATCGCCATGCGGTTCTTCCAGGCCATGGGCGGGTGTGTTGGACTCGTAGCTTCGCAGGCGCTCGTGAGCGACCTTTTTCCGGCCGATAAGCGCGCCGAGGTGTTTTCCCTTATTACGCTGGTGATCGCCGTTTCGCCGATGATCGCCCCCACAATCGGCGGCTATGTTACCGCTTCTATCGCCTGGTACTGGATTTTTGTGATCCTGGCCGGTATCGTAAGTCTGATTATCCTTGCCATTTATTTCTTTTTACCCACCGGTCGTGATGCCGATAGTTCGGTTTCGCTCCGGCCCGAGGCGGTTTTGGGCGGGTATCTTACCGTGATCTCGCAGCCGCAATTCCTCATTTATACCCTGGCGGGCGGCTTGGCAACGGCTGCCCCATTCGCCTACATTTCGGGTTCATCCGATGTTTTTATGAACATCTACAAGGTTTCCGAGCAGCAGTATGGCTGGATTTTCGCTTTCCTGGCCGTTGCCATGATCGGTTCGACGCAGCTGAACCACTTTTTGCTTAAAAAATACAGCAGTGAACAAATCATCCGCTTCACGCTGATCTACCAAAGTGTGGTAGGCGTCGTCCTCATTCTGGGCGTTTATAACAATTGGTTTGGCCTCTATTCCCTCATCGGGACGATGTTCGTGTTCCTCACCGGACAGGGACTCACAGGCCCGAATGCCTCGGCGCTTTCTCTCGCGCCATTCCGCAAGCATACCGGCAGCGCGTCCGCGCTGATGGGCAGTTGGCGTATGGGTGCAGGAGCGGTGATTTCTGCCATAGTCAGCTTTCTGCACAACAATACCGCCATGCCGATGGTGGGCATGATGGCCTTTTGCGCCTTCGGCGGTCTGGTCATCCTGCAAGCGGGCAATGTCGTGGTCCGTCACCGCGCTGCCAGCCGGGATGTGGAGGAAGAGGTTTCAGTCCTGCTCTAAAATGCCGCTTTCGAACTAAGGCAATGCCTTGATCGCATTAAACAGCATATCAATAAATGCGTCGCGATCCAGGTCATAGGCTACCGTCACGTTCGGCTCCCGATGTAATGTGTTGTAAAAATCCACCACCGTGGCACCGCGCGTTAGTTCTCCCTTTGTTTCCACATCCACATAGCACGATTTTGTGCTGAATATCCCCGGGTTCAGCAGCCACGCGATAGCGCATGGATCATGCAATGCCGCACCACCATTCAATTCCACACGGTTTTCGCGATAGTAAATGGAGAAGAAATCCATCAGATCGGCGGCTACTTTGCCGGTTTGGTTGCCTAGTGCCCGCAGCAATTCAATATCTTTTTGAAATACCAGCGCCTTATGGGTCACATCGAGCCCGCACATGGTGATGGGAACGCCTGATTTGAATACAATGGCTGCGGCCTCCGGGTCGGTGTAAATGTTGAATTCAGCCAGGGGCGTCATATTGCCACGGAAAATGCCGCCGCCCATGAGCGAAATGCGCGCGATTTTCGGTTTCAAATGCGGATAAGCCAGGAGAAATGTGGCAATGTTTGTCAGCGGGCCTGTGGGAACGATCGTCACGGACGTCTCCGAAGCGGCGAGCACCGACGCGATGCCTTGAATGGCGTTTTCCGGCTGCGGGCGCATGTCAGGGATCGGCAGCGAAGGCCCATCCAGGCCGGATTCGCCATGAACCACACCGTCCGCAATCAGTTCACGGAACAGCGGATTCTCGGCGCCGTGGTACACCGGAATGTCGGTGGCGCCAATGAGCGAAAGCACTTTCAACGCGTTCAGCATGGTTTTTTCCTGGGTCTGATTTCCGGCGGAAATGGTAACGGCCCGGATGTCCAGCTGGCCGCTGCCATGTGCAAGCATGAGCATTACGGCGTCGTCCAGGCCGGGGTCGCAGTCGATGATAACGGGTAGTTTATTCATTGTAAGAGTGTAATTCGTGTAAGAAAGGGGCTGAGCTTTGCGCGCCCATGCGTGTGACCGAAATAGCCGCTGCCGTGCAGGCAAAGCGGCATGCTTCTTCGAGCGGGGCTTCATCGGCGAGCGCTTTCAGGAGTGCGCCATTGAAAACGTCCCCGGCAGCGGTGGTATCTACCGCTTCCACAACCGGCGCGGCGATCATGCCGGTAAAATGTTCGCTGGCCAGGTAAATGCCCCGGCTGCCCAATGTGATAATCACATTCTGAACACCGCTCCCAAGCAAGTGCTGCGCGGCTCTTTCCAGCGCTTCTTCGCTGTCGACGGTAATGCCGGTGATGAGCTCCGTTTCCGTTTCGTTGGGGGTGATCAGGTACAGGCCGTCGAGGAAACCCGGACCTAGCGGCGCGCCCGGAGCGGGATTGAGGACTGTGCGGATGTTGCGCCCGGCGCATTGCTGTAAGGCCCAGCGAACTGTTTCGCGGGGGATTTCGAGCTGCAAAAGCGCCAGTCCGGCGTTTTCGAATGCAAGCTCCGGAATGTCGGCCGGGTGCAGGTCCATATTAGCGCCGGAGGCAACGACGATCTCGTTCTGGCCTTGGGCATTGACAGTGATGAGCGCAATCCCTGACGCCAGCTCGGCAGTCTCAGTCATAAAACTGATGTCGATCCCTTCCTTCCTGAAACCTTCGCGGGCCTGTTTTCCGAAAATATCGTTGCCCGTTTTGGCAACGAACCGCACATCGGCACCGAGCCGGGCTGCTGCAACGGCCTGATTGGCACCTTTGCCGCCCGGGTTCATCAGAAATGTCCCGCCCAGCACCGTCTCGCCCGGTTTCGGGAAGTGCTCCGTCTTGACCACCATATCGGTGTTGGAGCTGCCTATCACGAGCACTTTTTGCTTCATTGCTTTCGGTCGGTTGAATGGAATTGTCCACGCAAAATAGCGTGCCCGATCATCTATTCATAGCGCCGCAATTGATTTCTTCCGGCAGTTTTTGCTTACTTTACGCAGTTTCAAACACGATCATACATGAAAAAACTGATTTATTACGTGTTCGCAGCGACGGTCCTGCTGGTGCAGGGCTGCCAGAAAAAATCAGAAAAAGCAGAACAGAACATGCCACCGATTAGTGAAGTATTTGCCCGTTATTACGAGGAGCGCCTGCCGCTTTATCCCTTGGAAGCGACCATGAACGGCGACAATCGCTACAACGACAAAATGTCCGACGACCTCTCGGAGGCGGGAAAAGCGAAGATGATCGCGTTTTACCGGAAGTACCAGGACGAGCTCGCCAAATACGATCGCTCCACGCTCACCGCCGAGGAGCAGGTAAGCTGGGACCTGATCGAATGGGAATGCGGGATCAACCTGGAAGGTTTCAAATACCCCACCGAGTTGATGCCGATCAACCAGATCTTTTCTACACACCTGCTGGTGGCGCAAATGGCGAGCGGGAGCAGCTTGCAGCCTTTTAAAACGGTGAAAGATTACGACAACTGGTTGAAGCGGGTCGACGGATTTGTGGTATGGTGCGATACGGCCGTTGTGAATATGCGGAAGGGTATCAAGGAAGGCTACGTTTTGCCGGGCCCGCTGATCAAGAAAGTAATCCCGCAGCTGGCCGATATGGACCACGGGCCTGTGAAAGAGCATTTGTTTTATTCGCCGGTTAAAAATTTCCCGAAGGATTTTTCCGATGAAGATAAGGCCCGGCTCGAAAAGGAATATGCCGCCATGGTGGAATCGAAGGTGATCCCGGCATTCCAGAAGCTGCATGTTTTCATGGAAAAAGAATACGTACCCGCAGGCCGGACCACCGATGGCTTTTCAGCGCTGCCGAATGGGAAGTCGTTATACAACTATTATATTAAATATTACACCACCACTGAGCTAACGGCGGAGGAAATCCACCAGATCGGGTCGAAAGAGGTAGCGCGCATATCGGCGGAAATGGAGAAAGTGAAAGCGCAGGTGGGCTACCAGGGCGATCTCAAATCGTTCTTCAATGCGGTGCGGACGAACAAAAAGCTGATGCCATTTACGAAAGCGGACCAGGTGATCGCGCATTTCAATGCCATTCATGAGCGCATGAAACCAAACCTGACCCGGCTTTTTGAACTAACCCCCAAAACACCTTTCGAAGTGCGCCGGACGGAAGCATTCCGCGAAGCGTCGGCCTCTGCCGAGTACAATCCGGGCTTACCGGACGGCTCGCGGCCCGGTATATTCTACGTGCCCGTGCCGGATGCTGCGGCCTACAACATTGTGTCCGACGAAAGTTTGTTCCTCCACGAGGCCATTCCCGGGCACCATTACCAGATCTCGTTGCAGCAGGAAAATACCGCTTTGCCTGAGTTCCGCAAAAATCTTTGGTACAGCGCTTATGGCGAAGGCTGGGCATTGTATACCGAGTCGCTGGGCAAGGAATTGGGCCTTTATACCGATCCTTACCAGTATTTCGGGATGCTGAGCGCTGAAATGCACCGCGCTATCCGGCTGGTGGTCGACACCGGCTTGCATGCAAAAGGGTGGACGCGCGACCAGGCGATCAAGTATTCGCTCGATCACGAGGCCGAATCGGAGGAGAGCATTACGGCCGAGGTCGAACGCTACATGGCCGGCGCCGGGCAGGCATTATCGTACAAGATCGGTCAGCTGAAAATCCGGGAACTGCGTTCGAAGGCGGAAAAAGAGATGGGGGCGAAGTTTGATATCCGCGCTTTCCATAAGCTCGTGCTCGAATCGGGCTGCTTGCCGTTGAAATTACTCGAACAGAAGGTCGATCAGTGGATCAAAGCGGGTAAATAGCGGGTTTCAAAATACCGCAGAAAAGGAGCAATGTCGTGATGGCATTGCTCTTTTTGCTTTGTGGGTGGTGTAAAAGGTGTGGAAAGCGCTTCGAATTGGCCTATTTTAACCTGATCTCTCACATCGTATGTCGCGGAGAATATTGGCAACGCAATAATTGTCAGTGGAATAGCTGAAATAGTGTCCTGGGTAAGAAAAGCAAAATAATTTCAGGGGAGCAGTATAGCACAGGACAGTTGGCTGTGCTTAAATTGGCATTATTGCTTCAATAAATGTGCATTTTTTTAGTTAAGTTTATATACTGGGTAAAAAAATGTAACAAGAACCTGAACCCAAGACAATGAATTTGACGACTAGTTTTTTGCTGCTGACCGGAGCGGTGGCGGTTGCTTTGGGCTTGCAGTCATGCAACAACAAGCCGGGAAGCACAGCGGAGGAGAAAGTGCCGGAGCAGGTGAGCTACAATTTTGATATCAGGCCCATTCTTTCCGACAAATGCCTGGCATGCCATGGTCCTGACGCGAACAAACGCGAAGCGGGCCTGCGGCTCGACGACCCCGAGAGCGCTTTCGCGGCATTGAAGGATAATCCCAAAGCTCACGCTCTCGTGGCCGGCAAGCCCGAGCTTTCGGCGGCTTATCAGCGCATTACCACGGAGGATACTTCGCTGCGAATGCCCCCGCCCTCGTCCAATCTCAAACTCACCCAACGCGAAGTCGACCTGATCGAAAAGTGGATCAGGCAGGGTGCCAAGTATGAGAAGCACTGGGCATTTGTGGCGCCTAAAAAGCCGGCATTGCCGAAGGTGGACCACAAGGACTGGGCAAAAAATCCGATTGACTATTTTGTCCTCGAAAAACAGGAGCAAAAAGGCCTGGAACCCAGCGCCGAAGCGGACAAGGAGCGCTTGCTCAAACGCCTGAGCCTCGATCTGAACGGCCTTCCGCCCAGCTTGCAGCTGATGGACGAGTTCCTGGCCGACGACAGTCCCGACGCCTACGAAAAAATGGTGGACAAGCTGCTCGCCAACCCGACCTACGGCGAGAAAATGGCGATCCACTGGCTCGACCTCGCCCGGTATGCCGACTCCCATGGCTATCAGGACGACGGCTACCGCACCCAATGGCCGTGGCGCGACTGGGTGATCCATGCATTCAACAAAAACATGCATTATAATGATTTTGTGACGTGGCAACTCGCCGGCGACCTCCTTCCCAATGCTTCGAAGGAGCAATTGCTGGCAACAGGCTTTAACCGAAACCACAAAATCACGGAAGAGGGCGGGGTAATTCCCGAAGAATACCGGATCATGTACGTCACCGACCGGAACGACCTGTTCGGTAAAGGCCTGCTGGGCGTGACGCTGGAATGCGCGCATTGCCATGATCATAAATACGATCCATTTTCACAGAAGGAATATTACGAGATGTTCGCATTCTTCAATAATGTGAATGAAGTGGGCATCGAGTCGGTGATCGGCGGGCCGGAAACTTATGCAAAAAAACCGTTAATGGAAATCAGCGACCAGGATGTGAAGGACATTCTGACGTTCGTGAACAAGCCCGACACCAACCGCCTGATCGTATCCGTGATGGGCGACCTCGACACGCTGCGCAAAACTTATGTCCTCAACCGCGGTGCCTACGACGCGCCGGGAGAAGAAGTGCAGGCCGGCACCCCGACGGCCATCCTGCCTTTTGACAAAAAATACCCTAAAAACAGGCTGGGATTATCACAATGGCTGTTCGATAAGCGCAATCCGCTCACTGCCAGGGTGTATGTGAACATTCTCTGGCAGGAATTCTTCGGCAAAGGCATTGTAAAAACCTCCGGCGATTTCGGCATGCAGGGCGAGCTGCCCACGCACCCGGCATTGCTCGACTGGCTGGCGGTGGATTTCATGGAGCATAACTGGGATATCAAACGGTTTGTAAAACAAATGGTAATGTCCGCTACCTACCGGCAATCGGCTGTGGTTACTAAAGAAGCCCTCGCCACGGACCCTGATAACGTTTACCTCGCACGCGGCCCGCGCTACCGCATTCACGCAGAGTTTGTGAAAGACCTGGTGCTGGCGAGCAGCGGCCTGCTCAACCGATCCATCGGCGGGCCCAGCGTAAAGCCTTATCAGCCGGCAGGCTTGTGGGAGGGCGCCACTTCGGGCCGGGGGCTGCTCTCGGTTTACAACCAGGACCACGGCGCGAGCCTCTACCGCCGGGGCATGTACACGCTCATCAAACGGACCGTTCCGCCGCCGACAATGGCCATTTTCGACGCCAGCAACCGAGATTTGTGCGAGGTGAAGCGATTGAAAACCAACACGCCGCTGCAAGCACTCGTCATGATGAACGACCCGACGGTGCTCGAAGCCTCACGCGTACTGGCGGCCAGGCTGTTGCAGGAAAAAACCGGCACCGCCGACAAGATCACGAAGGCATTCCGGCAGATCGTGTGCCGTACGCCCAGCCAGAAGGAGTTGGAAGTGCTTACCGGCTATTACGAAAAGGAAATGAAGCAGATACAGCCGAAAGCCGCCGAAAAAATGGTCGCGATAGGCGAGTACCCGCTCACCAAAAACGTGGACAAAAAGGCGCTGGCATCGCTAATGCGCGTCATTTCCACGATTTACAACCTCGAAGAAACCATCACGAAGTCATGACGGCTGTCGGCAATCGGCAATCGGCTTTCGGCCGTAGACAAGGTTTTTTGAGGTACTATTAATTACAGTTATAAAAGGCCGACGGCCGACTGCCGAAAGCCGAAGTTTAAATGATATGGAAAAGGAAATCATAGAACACGGATTCAGTTTTAACAGAAGGCGATTCCTCTCGACCATGAGCCTGGGTATCGGAAGCGTGGCGTTGGGCTCGCTGCTCATGCCCGATTTGTTGAAAGGCGGCGGATTGGAAGAGGAGGGGCTCGCTCCCGGCATTCCGCATTTCGCCCCGAAGGCAAAGCGGGTGATTTACCTGTTTCAAAACGGCGCACCGTCGCAGCAGGAGCTGTTTGACTACAAGCCGAAGCTCCGCGAAATGCTCGGGCAGGAAATACCGCCCTCGGTGCGGGGCACGCAGCGGCTTACCGGCATGACGGCCAATCAGGCTTCGTTTCCGCTGGTGGGTTCTTTTGTGGATTTCAAACAATACGGCCAGTCGCAGGCGTGGGTGAGCGACCTAATGCCCTATACTTCAAAAATCGTGGACGACCTTTGTTTTGTGCGCTCGATGTACACGGAGGCCATTAACCACGATCCGGCATTGACTTTCCTGCAAACCGGCTCACAGCAGGGCAACCGGCCGAGTATGGGTTCGTGGCTGAGCTATGGGCTTGGTAATGAGAATAAAAACCTGCCGAACTTTACGGTGCTGCTCTCGCGGGGCGTCGGCAATGGGCAGGGCGTTTATTCCAAACTTTGGTCCAATGGCTTCCTCGACTCCGTACACCAGGGCGTGCAGTTCAGCAAGGGTGAAGACCCTGTGCTCTACCTCCGCGACCCCGACGGCATGGACCGGAAAGAGCGCCGTGACATGCTCGACAAGCTCTCGGAACTGAACGAAATGTCGTATCAGGAATTCGGCGACCCCGAAATTGCGGCGAAGATCAAGCAATATGAAATGGCTTACCGCATGCAGACCGCGGTGCCGGAAGTAATGGATTTGTCCAAGGAGTCGGACGATATTATTAAGCTCTATGGTCCCGAATGCCTCGTTCCGGGTACGTACGCGGCCAACTGCCTCCTGGCGCGCAAGCTTTCCGAAAACGGCGTGCGTTTTGTACAGCTATACCATCAGGGCTGGGACCAGCATGGCAACCTGCCATTCGAAATCACCAAGCAGGCCATGGATGTAGACCAGGCCTCCGCCGCATTGGTTACCGACTTGAAACAACGAGGATTGCTGGACGAAACGCTCGTAATCTGGGGCGGGGAATTTGGCCGTACAAGCTATACCCAGGGTAAACTGACGGCCGACAACTACGGCCGCGACCATCACCCGCGCTGTTTTACAATATGGATGGCCGGCGGCGGGATCAAGCCCGGAATCGTGTATGGCGAGACCGACGAGCTGGGCTACAATATCGCCAAAGACCCCGTGCATGTGCACGATTTTCAGGCTACGGTCCTGCATCAGCTCGGCCTGAACCACGAAAAGCTGGTATTCAAGCACCTGGGGCGGCGTTACCGGCTCACGGACGTTTCCGGCAAAGTGGTGCGGGACATCATCAGCTGATTTTTAGAGTTGTTATCATCGGTCATTTTTTTGGTGGAATTTTAAATGCATTTGAAACTCAGGGTTTTCGCGGAACAGTTATTGGTCGCTTCCAATATCTTCATTTTGTTTCTACTGCTCTTCGAAAGCAAACTCGTGATCCCGGCCTGGCTGCAAACCATCGGCCGCATGCACCCGCTCATCCTGCACTTCCCAATTGTGATCCTGCTGCTCGCAATGCTGCTGGAATTCTTCCGTTTCAAGCCGGAATATGCGGGTAATGCATTTTATCGCAACTTTCTGCAAGGCTTGCTGCTCATCGGCGCGCTGTTCGCGGCGGTGACGGTGATTATGGGCCTTTTTCTGTCGCGGGAGGAGGGGTATGAAGGCGATACGCTTACGTTCCATAAATGGACCGGCGCGGGCATTTTCTTCTTCGCTTCCATTATTTACTGGGTAAGGAATGCGGGGTGGTACAAATCAGTTGCGGCACGGTCGGGCGCGTTGCTGACGGTTGTGGCGCTGGTGCTTACCGGTCACTACGGTGCCGCATTGACCCACGGCAGCAATTTCATCTGGGAACCCATTTCGAGTAAGCGCGAGATCGCCGAAGTACCGCTGGATCAGGCGGTTGTTTACAGCCATGTTATCCGGCCCATTTTGGAACAAAAATGCACCAGCTGCCATAATCCCGACAAACTGAAAGGCGAACTGATCCTCACCGACCCGCAATCGATCATGAAAGGAGGCAAATCGGGCAAGCTCATTGTGCCCGGCAATCCGCAAATGAGCCTGCTGTTGCAGCGCGTGCATTTGCCGATGGAGGAGAAAAAGCACATGCCGCCGTCGGGCAAGGCGCAGCTTACCTTGCAGGAGATTTCGCTGCTCACATTATGGGTGAAACAAAAAGCCGATTTTCAAAAGAAACTGACCGAATTACCCGACTCGGACTCGTTGCGCGTGCTCGCCGCAGCCTATCTGCAACCGCAAACCACGAAGGAAGAGTTTGAATTCCCCGCAGCCGATGAAGAAAAAGTAAAGGCCCTGAACACCGACTACCGCACCATTATGCCGCTCGCACGCGAATCGCCGGCGCTGGCGGTGAACATCTACAATGCATCCGGCTATAATGTGAAGCAGCTCGACGAGCTGGAAGACATCCGCAAGCAGGTGATTTCCCTGAATTTGAACAAAATGCCGGTGAAGGATAGTGATTTGAAACAAATTTCCAAATTTGAAAATCTTCGAAGGCTCGATCTGAACTTCACCGATGTGACGGCCGCCGGATTGAAAGAACTGGCTGGCTTGAAACACCTCGAAAGCCTCGCATTATCGGGTACCAAGCTGGATTTGAACGATTTGAAAGGTTTGCTGCCGCAGTTGAAGAGCGTGAAAACAGTGGCGGTGTGGGATACTAAACTGTCGGCCGCCGATGTGCAGCAATTGCAACAGGCCAACAAGGGCAAAAATGTGATCGGAGGCTTTAAGGACGACGGCAAGAATCCGCTTAAACTGAACCCGCCGCAAATGAAAAACGCCTCGCCCATCTTCCCGCATTCGCTGGTGGTGGACATTCAGCATCCGATCAAAGGTGTGGATGTGCGTTTCACGATGGACGGCTCCGAGCCGGATAGCATTCATTCGCCCTTGCTCGATCGTAAAACTGTGATCAAAACCAACACCACCATTCGCGCCAAAGCATTCAAGGATGGCTGGTACGGCAGTGATATGGTCACTTTCGATTATTATAAAAGTGCCTACAAGCCGGACAGCAGCACCTTACTGGCCCCGCTCAACCGCGTGCACCAGGCGGAAGGCGTGAAGACATTTTTTGATCAGAAATTGGGTGTTATCGGAGCTAACAATCCCGCCTGGGCCAACAACTGGGCGGGGGTTAGGAACAACGATATGGCATTCGTGTCGGAGTTTAAAAAGCCGGTCATGCTCTCATCGCTCGGCCTGCGTTACATGGTGGAAGAGGATACGGGCATTTTCCCTCCCGAACTGATCGAAATATGGGGCGGCACCACGCGTGACAACATGAAGCTGCTTACGAAATTCAAAGCGCCGATGCCCGTGAAAGGGGAGAGGGCCTCGCTGCGGAGCATTGAAGGGTCATTTAAGCCGCAGGAGGTTTCGTACATCAAAATCGTGGCCAAGCCGCTCAGCAAGATACCCGCATGGCACCGCAGTAAGGGAAACCGCGCATTATTACTGGTGGACGAAATGTTTTTGAACTGATAAAATTACGCTTTGCCGGTCCTGCGCCACATCTCCGCGCAGGCCCGCGCATTGTGGTAAGGGCATTTCCAGAAATTGATCTTGTCGCCCTTCACCGGCGTGCCATCTTCCTTCACCGTTCCGAACCATTCGCCGCGCTCGTGGTCGATGAACTCGTTCACGATGTAATCCCAGCTTTTTTCGGCCTTTGTTTTGAACTGCGCATCTTTGGTGAGCTGATAGGCATTGTAGAAACCCACCAGCTGCTCCGCCACGACCCACCAGCTGCGATCGGTTTGGGTATGCTTTGTTTCGGGGTCGTATTCGTAATTCAATGCACCGTCGGCGCCTAGTCCCTTCGCGGCCGTGGCGGCCATGGCGATGGATTTCTGCTTCATGCGGCCGATCAGCTTTTCATCGTGCAGTATTTCAGCGGTTTCGAACAGGAGCCACGACGCTTCGATATCGTGCCCGTACGAAACGATATTATCCTTCGCTTTCCATTGCTCGTCAAAGAAAAGCTGCATTGTTTCGGTTTTGGGATTTACAATGCGTGTGATAATCGTGTCGAGCATACCGGCGGTCTGCTTTTTGAGTCTGGCATCGGGCCACACGCTGTACAGATTGGTGTAGGCTTCCACCAGATGCAAATGTGTGTTCATGCTTTTGTTCCACGGACTTTTACTGAGGATATAATCGTCGGTAGCCGACCAGTCGCGTGCAAATGCTTCGCGATAACCGCCGTTTACGGGGTCGAATGCATGTTTTTCAATGATTTCAAAAAGGGATTGCGCCTTTTCGAGCGCGGGCTTGAAGTGCGTGA
This sequence comes from Dyadobacter fermentans DSM 18053, assembly GCF_000023125.1. Lineage (NCBI taxonomy): Bacteria > Pseudomonadati > Bacteroidota > Cytophagia > Cytophagales > Spirosomataceae > Dyadobacter > Dyadobacter fermentans. Next base: position 2,411,246 of record NC_013037.1, on the reverse strand, counting down.
CGCGGTAATATTCCGCTAAACCGTACATCGCGAACGCATTGCCGTAGATCTGCTTCTTCGTTTCCAGCGGCGAGCCATCCGCATTCACCGACCAATACACGCCGCCATGTTCGGGATCGAAGAAATGCCTGGCAAGCTGCTGGTACGCGCGGTCGGCGAGCGTCAGGTATTTAGCCTCTTTCAACAGCCTGTGCGCCAGCGAGAATGTCCACAAGATCCGGCCCGTGAGCACCACCGACTTCGCGGCATCCTTCACCGGCTGGTTTTCATAATTTACACGACCGTAAAAACCGCCTTTTTCGGAGTCCAGCCCGTATTTTTCCCAATAATCGAGGATGGCGATAAATTCTTTCTTAAAAGCTTCGGGTGTAAATGCGGCCATGGTTCCGGGTTGGTTTTTAGGAAAAAGCGCCAGCGGGCCGGTTCATACTTGCGCCAAAGAAAAGGCCCGACGCGGATCGCATCGGGCCTTTGCCGGTATCGGGGGGGCTGCTAATCGCCCTGGTTTTCTTCCAGGCTTTCGTGATTGTCGCCGCCGAGGCTGTAATAATTGTTTTCTTCGTCTTCCCGGCCGATCGCCTCGTCTTCATCGTCGTATTCGGCGCCGGGCACGTCCAGGTCGTCGCCTACCATGTCGTCTTCAAACGACTTTTCATTCCAGTCGTCGGCGTCGAGTTCCACCGGGCGCTTCGCTCGGGAGATATCTTCCGGGTCGATGTCGGGGTCGATCAGGCCCTGGCGGTAAACATCTTCCTCCGCAGGGTAATTTCCGGGAAGTTCATCATCATATAGTTCGTCGTCCTTATCGTATGGGTTCATAGCTGTAACAGTTAAGTTTACTAAAATAATCGGGTAGTTGATTTGTGTATTTCGGGGCTTTGTTTAAAAAAGCATTCCCGACGGTTTTTTGCCCTGGTGCGCCGGATTAGCCGGTTATAAAAAAGCCATGCGGCGCTTTTAACTAAAATTAATGTTTTCACCCAATTTTAACGATTGCATGCAAAGAAAATTAATCCGGTCGACCGGTGCGCTGGCGATGCTGGCTGCCGCTACCGCGTTGTTCGGTTACCGGAACGAAACTGTTGAAGGCCCTTCGAAAAAACCGCTTTACGCACCCATTGAAGCAAAAGACGTGAAACTGCCCGCCGGGTTTTCGGCCACGGTACTCGCCACCGACCTCGGCGCTACCCGGCACATGGCGGTGGGTAAAAACGGCGACATGTATGTAAAGCTTTCCAAACTCAAAGACGGCAAGGGGATTTACCTCCTGCGCGACACGAACGGCGACGGCGCGATTGACGAGCAAAAGCTTTTCGGCGATTATCCCGGCACGGGTATCGCCATCAAAAACGGCTACCTGTACAGCTCCTCCAACAAAGGCGTATTCCGCTATAAACTGAATGAGAAAGACGAGATCATTGATTTCGACAAGCCTGAAAATATCGTAAGCGGCCTGGCCGATCATGGCCGCGACAATGCAAAACCTATTACGCTCGATAACAACGGGAATATTTACGTAACTGTGGGGTCATATAACGACAACTGCCGCGAGGCCGGCTCTGCAAAAGGAATGTCTCCCTGCACGATCCTCGACTCGGCGGGCGGCATCTGGCGCTTCAAGGCAGGACAGCAAAATCAGCAGTTTGCCGACGGCACCCGTTATGCAACCGGCGTAAAGAACGCAGTGGGCATTGATTGGGACAACAAAACCAATGCATTGTACGCCACGTCGCACGGCCGGGGTAAGTTCGATGATATGTACCCGCAATATTACACCCCAAAACACAGCGCCGAGCTGCCTTCCGAAACGCTTTACCGGCTGAAAGAGGGCGACGACGCAGGCTGGCCGTACATTTATTACGATCATTTCCAGCACAAAAAAATGCTCGCACCGGAATATGGCGGCGACGGCAAGAAGACCGGAGGCGAAAAGGCGGTAGACCCGCTGGTGGCATTCCCGGCGCATTTGGGCCCCAATGCGCTGATCTTCTACACCGGTAACATGTTCCCGGCACGCTATCGTAATGGCGCATTCATCGCGTTCCACAGCCAATCGGCCGAACTGAAAAAAGGTTACCTGGTTGCTTTTGTGCCATTTGTGAACGGTAAGCCTGGCAAATGGGAGATTTTCGCCGACAATTTTGCCGGTACCGACCTCGTGAAGCCCACCGGCCCCATTCAGCACCGCCCATGCGGGCTCGCGCAGGGCCCCGACGGGGCGCTGTACGTGACCGACGACCTCAACGGCACGATCTTCAAGATTGCCTACAAAAAGAAATGATCAGAGGCTCATGCCTCCATCCACGAATATATTCTGACCGGTGATGAACCGTCCTGCTTCCGAACAGAGCAGGACGGCCATTGCGGCGCAATCCTGCGGATCGCCAAGGTCGCCGGAGGGCGTTCCCATGCGTTGGTCGATGCGTTCGGGCACCTGCGGCACATCCTGGTCGAGGCGCGGCGTTCCGATCACGCCCGGGGCCAGGTTGTTGACGGTCACATTCTTATCGGCCAGCTGCATGGCCAGATTCTGCACCATATTCAGCACGGCCGACTTCGTGGCCGCATACACGATCATTGCCGGGTGCGGCTTCACCTGCTGCACGCTGCCGATCGTCACGATCCTTCCCCAACCATTGGCCACCATCGCGGGGGCAAAAGCCTGCATGAGCAGCAATGTCGATTTGAAATTGGTATTGATCTGAGTGTCAAAATCTTCTTCGGTAACCTGCTCCCATTCACAGGGAATTTGCGCGGATGCATTGATAATGAGAACGTCCGGCGCTTTGCCCGCATTCTTCACCTGCTCAGCCACCGAAGCGACGCTTCCTTGCTCGGAAAGGTCGGCATTGACGAGCATCACTTTTCCACCTTTTTGCTTGATTTCGTCCGCAACGGATTCCGCTTCGGCGCGGTCGCTGCGGTAATGCAGGATGATATCTGCGCCGTATTCGGCCAATGCGAGTGCAATTCCTTTGCCTATTCCCTGGCTGGCACCGGTCACGAGCGCGGTTTTACCGTTGAGCTTAAATTGATCGGATAATTTCATAGGTACGGGATGGTTAGACTCTCGGCCTATACCAATCCCGTGCCAAATCGGCGTATGAGGCGTTTTCAGGGGTTGGTCAACGTGGCAAATGCGCGTACCGGAAATGTGCCAACGCCCTTGAACTTAGGCGGTACCGCGCTGAACAGGTAACCCGAGGCCGGCAGTTTATCCAGATTGCAGAGATGTTCGACGATCAGGATTTCGGCTCCGAGCAGCGTGGTGTGTACCGGGCGGCTGTTGCCACGGGTGTCGTCGACATTGTGGCTGTCGATCCCCACGAGCTTCACGGCGCAGTCGCGCAGGTATTCGGCGGCTTCGCGCGTGAGGAACGGGTGATCTTCAAAATAGGCTTCCGTGTTCCAGTGCTTCGACCAGCCGGTGTGCACCATGACCGCCTTGTTACGGATTTCGAGGTTTTGAAAAAATCCGATCCCGATTTCGAATGCTCCGGTGGCATCGATCGTCACCGCGTCGAGGTTCGCAAATGCTTCCAGCTCCACTTCGGAAAGATCCTTGCCATGCGCGTAACGATGAAACGGGCAGTCGATGTACGTGCCGGTATTGCTCACCATTTCGATTTTGCCGATCTGAAATTCAGTTCCTTCTTCGTATTTCCCTTTCGAATCCTTCCGGCTCAGAAAATCACAAATCACCGGCGCAGGCAGCCCTTTGTAGGTGACCAGGCCGTCGAAAATCGTGTGGCTCAGGTCCACCAGGTGTTCCGTTGAGATCAGGTTCACGGGCTTGCGCTTGTGCGGTTCCTGAATGTAAAACTTGTCAAGAATCGTAACCTTGCCCACCATGAGCAGGCGAAGGTCTTTTACGATATAGTCGGCCAGTTCGGCGTCCGAAATGGTTTCATCCGCAATGTCGAGCCGGAAATCCTGCCCCTGAATGCCGCCGCCGTTGGTAAATGCAATGTCAAAATCAAAAACTACCCTGTGGTCCATGCGTTAAAATAGGTATTTCAAAAGTCGGTGTCAGGCCTGTCCAGCTCCATTTCCTTGATCCAGATATTTCGGAAATACACATCATGGCCTTCCGATTGCAGTTTCAGGCCGCCGGGCGTGTCGGTAATGCCCTTGCCGCCGTCGTTACCGCCATCGATGCCGGAGTTTTTACCGCCCCACACCTGGCTGATTTTCTGGTTGGTATGCACTTTCTTGCCATTGAAATACAAAGTCACCATCGGCTGTTCCACCAGTTTGCCGTCCTTAAACCGCGCCGCGCGGAACAGAATGTCGTACGAATTCCACTTGCCAACGCCATTGTAAGCATAGTAAGGTGATTTGGATTCGTTGATCACCGCGGCCATGCCGTGCGAGGTGGTGTCACCATCGAGCACCTGGATTTCGTAGCGGTTTTGAAGGTAAACGCCGCTGTTACCACCCGGTTTCGTGATCAGGAATTCCACGTGGGCGCGGAAATCCTTGAATTGCTTTTTGGTTACAATATCCGCCGCGCCGTACAGTCCGCCGGCAGAAGCCGGGTCGTTGGCATTAATGACCGTTCCCTTATCGACCGGGTCGTTCACGACGGTCCATTTAATCGGAGGCTTGGCCGCGAAACGTGGTCCTTCCCAGTAAATCCATTTGTCGTCGAGCATTTTGCGGCTGCCGTCCAGGTATACTTCGGCTCCTTTCGGCGCCTTCACACCTACGCCTACCTGCGCGTAAGTGACGCCTATGCATGCGATGGCGATCGCCTGGCCGAGGAAAATGCTTTTCAGTTTCGAGAAATGTTGCTTCATATGAATGGTTGTTTTTTATACTGATGGCTTACCGCGAATGTGCCGGCAACGGATATAAGGGCTTGAAATTTTAGAATTACTCACCTTCCGGCTACAACTTCTCTTCGAAAAGCTTCAAAATGCGCTTGTACTCGTCGGTCCATGACGAAGCCTCCACAAACGCGTGGTCCTCCATGGGGTACGACGCCAGTTCCCAATTGCTTTTCCCAAGCTCGATCAGCCGCTGCGAAAGGCGCACAACGTCCTGGTAATGCACATTCACATCCACCATTCCGTGGCAGATCAGCAGATGGTTCTTCAACCCTGCGGCGTGGTAAATGGGCGAACTTTTGCGGTAGGCGAGGCTATCGGCCTGCGGTTCGTTGAGGATGTTTGCCGTGTAGGCGTGGTTATAAGCAGCCCAGTCGGTGACCGGGCGCAGGGCGGCACCGGCAGCGAATACGTCGGGCGTGGTGAACAATGCCATGAGCGTGATGAAGCCGCCGTACGATCCGCCGTAAATGCCGATCTTTTTGGGGTCGATGCCGTACGTTTTCACGAGCCACTGAGCGCCGTCGGTGTGGTCGGTGAGATCTTTGCCGCCCATGAAGCGGTAAATGCCCGTGCGCCAGTCGCGGCCGTAGCCGGAGCTGGCCCGATAATCCATGTCGAGGACCGTGTAACCCTTGTCGGTGAGCAGGTTATGAAACATGTATTCGCGGAAATACTGGCTCCACCACTTATGTGCATTCTGCAAGTAGCCCGCTCCATGCACGAAGATGACCGCCTTCCCGTTGGATTGCTTCGGCTCGTACACGCGTGCGTAGATATCCTGCCCATCGCCGGCTTTAACGGTTACCACTTTGGCCTCGCGCCAGGGATAGGAGCAGAATTCCGGCGACACGGAATGCGTGATCTGAAGCGGCGCGGCGTTTTTTGCCCCAGTATTATCCAGCAAATAGAGCTCCCAGGGCGAAGTACTTTGGGAAAAACGGATGGCCAGATGCTTTTCATCGGGCGAGAGCGTCATCTCGTGCGCGCCGGGCGTTTGGGTAAGGCGCGTTCTGGCACCGCCCGCTGCCGCCACCCGGTACACATGCTGCTCGCCGGGGTGTACTTCGTTGGTAATGAGGTAAAAAGTCTTTTTATCTTTGGACAATACTACATTTTGGACCTCAAAGCGGCCCGAGGTCAATGCGGTTTTTTTGCCCGTGCTGATATTGAATGTGTACAAATGCGAATAGCCGGTCGTTTCGCTCTGGAAATAGATCGTCTGGTTGTCGAGCCAGCCGATTTCGCCGGCACTTTGCGGATAGCCGCCAATCCCCGGCCCGCCGATCCACGCCTCGTCGCGCTGGCGGTCGAGGAGTTTGAGCGAAAGCGCGGCGGGGTCGAAAGCCATGATCCAGCGGTCCTTGCTATCCAGCGAACGGACTACTACCACGGCCTGCTGCCCATTATCCGACCAGAATGGCCCGTGAAAAATCACTTTGCGCTCTTTTTTCTTCGAAGCAGTGTCCGATTTGGGGTAGTCTTTGAGGTAGTCGGGTTTGTCGTAAATGCCGGGAATGTCGGTTGCCGCCACTTTTCGTGCAGTATCCTTTTTTACATCATATACCCAAAATTCAACCTCGGCGGCGGGAGCACCTACCTTCGTGCGGGCAGGAATTTCTTCCGTGAAACCGCTTTCGGTCACATAGTTCGGTACCTCGGTCGATTTCGCGCTTTTATCGGCTTTCGTGAGCCGGTAGGTGACGAAGAGGCCATCGGGGCTGAGCTGCTGGTTCGAGATGTTCTTGTCGCTCAGATAAATTTCCTTCGGCCGCGCAGGCTTGTCGGCATCTGTGATTTTCTTGCCGGCATCTTTCTTCTCCTTCCGCTCTTTCAGCACTTCGAACAATGCCAGCTGATCGGCTTTCAGGAATTTTTCCTGCCCCGATTCCTTGCTATCCGCCTTTTTGGTTCCTTTTTTGAAATCTGTCCGCTGGCTGATGAGCCCGGAGTTCAGCGCGACGCTGAAAAGGTTATCATCCCGTTCGAAAATGACGGAATTTTCATCCCCGCTGAATGCCGGCTCGGTTTCCCTTTCGGTTGTGTTGGTAAGCTGGCGGATGGAGAAATCCTTGTAGTTGACGATGAAAATATCACCGTTCTTCTCGTAAAGCCGCATGGTTCGGCTGCGGTTGTAAATGCCGTTTTTACCGGGCATCCGTCGCCGGTCGGCGGGGGGAACTTTACTGATCTTTTTGCCCGAAAGTGAATAGCCGTACAGCGAATCGGCCGGGTTTTTATCCGGGTTCCATTTGAAATACACCGTTTTAGAATCGTCGGCCCAGGTAATGTCGGTCGGTGAAGTCCCGATCCACATTTTCGGATCACGCATGATTTTCTCGACGGTCAGCGGGGCGAGGGATTGGGCTTGGAGGTAGGTGAAAGAAAAGAGTGTAAAAAAAATGGAAACGTAAAAGTGCTTCATGGTTTAAGTTTCGGAATGAGAAAATCGTTAGCTGCTGTGGGCAACTTTTTTATCCTGGTAGGGGATAGCCCTGATCAGGCGAATGTTGTTGTATTCTTCAATGACGACCGTGTCTTCGGCCGCAATTACGCCCCGCTTGATCCAGTTGCTGACGGTCTGCGTGTTGGGGATATTGAACCGTCTGCAATACTCAGCCACGGTCACCCAGTCGTGCAACTCGTAAATCCTGCCGTCCTTGGACAGGTAGTTTTGTGCCTTCGTTAAAGTTTCCCTTGCGACTTGCAGCAGTTCGTCGAGCTGCTCAGGTCTTTGTTCCGTGATAGTTTTCATAATTCCTCCCTGCTATTTTCCTTGTTCCAATTCTGCAAGCACCTGCAAAAGTTTAGAGATCACGTCCAGGACCTCGTCGACTTGCTGGGGGGGCATCTCGTGTTGAAAATCCCTTAAATACTGGCGTAGCGCGGCAATCCGCATCCGGACCTCCATTGCATTCATAGTGTGCGCATTTTTTGTTACAATATACAAAATGTTACGCTTCGTAACGGAATTCTGACGGCTATTTGATTTCTATCGGACTCGAAAGTGCTATTTTTGAGCGTATCCCTTAATCTGATGAATTCAATACGCTCCCTTATTTTGGCATCAGCCGCACTCCTGGCTGTGCTCGCATGCTCCCGACCGGAAGGTTCGGCTCCCGAAAAAGGCGTCTCGTTCGCGCTCAACCAGTACCGTAAGCAGCATATCGACAGCATTCGCTACGCCATCGAGCTGGATATTCCTGCCGGGAAGGCGGGGAAGATTGTGGGGAAGGAGACGATATCGTTTCATCTCGATGCGCTCGATTCGGCGCTTGTGCTGGATTTTAATGCGGATGCAGGGCATTTGCTGGATGTGCGTGTGGGAGATGAGCAGGTAGGGCACCAGTTTGTGAATGAGCATATTGTGATTGATCCAAAGCATTTAAGAAAAGGCAGGAACGAGGTGGTGATCGATTTTGTGGCGGGCGATCAGTCGCTGAACAGGAGCGAGGATTATCTGTACACCCTGTTCGTTCCCGACCGCGCTTCGACCTGCTTTCCGCTTTTTGACCAGCCGAACCTTAAAGCGTCCTACCAGCTCACGCTGAAAATGCCGGTGGAGTGGGAGGCGGTTTCAAATGGAAAACTGAATGCACAGACAACCTCAAACGGTAAGCGCATTTACGCTTTTGAGGCCACGAAGCCGGTCAGCTCGTATCTTTTTGCATTTGCCGCCGGGAAGTTTTTCAAGGAAACCAGGACGCAGGATGGCCGCGAAATGACCATGTACTACCGCGAAACCGACACGACGAAGGTGAACCGCAACCGCGACGAGGTTTTCAGGCTGCATGCACAGTCGCTCACCTGGCTCGAAGACTATACAAGCATTGAATATCCTTTCGGGAAGTTTGATTTCGTGCTGCTGCCGTCATTCCAATATGGTGGAATGGAGCATCCAGGGGCCGTTTTTTACAATGAATCTGCGCTGTTCCTGGATGAAAATGCATCGGTTAACCGCAAAATGGCCCGCGCGAGTGTGATCGCACACGAGTCGGCGCACATGTGGTTCGGCGACCTGGTGACGATGGACTGGTTTAACGACGTTTGGCTGAAAGAGGTTTTTGCCAACTTCATGGCCGCCAAGATCGTGCATCCCAGTTTTCCGGAAATCAACCACGATTTGCGCTTCCTGCTCGCGCATTATCCGAACGCCTACGACGTGGACCGCACTGCCGGAACGAACCCGATTTTACAGCAATTAGGCAATCTTAAAAACGCCGGAACGCTCTACGGGGCGATTATTTATATGAAAGCGCCGATCGTGATGCGGCAGCTGGAACGTAAAATCGGTGAGAAGATGATGCAGGAAAGCCTGCGCGAATACCTGAAAACCTATTCGTTCGGTAATGCACGCTGGGACGACCTGATCGGGATCATCGACAAGCGTACGCCGCAGGATATTGCCGCGTGGAGCAATGTGTGGGTGAAAACGCCCGGAATGCCCCAATATCAAGTCGAAAACGGCCAGCTGGCCCAAATGCAGGATTCGGTTTCAGGCCGGGTTTGGGAGCAGCCGCTCGTAATGAAAACCCTGCCCGAAGCAGGTGAAGGTCTGGCATTTCCCAATCAGGATGGAACGGGTTATGGGTATTTCAAAATGGATTCCGCCAGCAAAGCATGGTTTTTCAAACATTACGATCCTGCGGCTCCGGCTTTGCGCGACCCGGTGTTCCGCGGCGCCATGCTGGTGAATGGGTGGGAAGGAATGCTGCGCGGCGATGGCCCGGCTCCGGCCCAGTTCGTGATCCACACGATGAATGCATTGCCCAAAGAGCAAAACCCGCTACTGGTCGATTATCTGCTGGGTAATTTGCAAACAACCTGGTGGGTGTTTTTGAATGCGGATCAGAGAGCTGAATATCAGGTCCGAATGGAAAATAAAATATGGCAGTTGTTAAACTCAACTACCGATAAGGGTATTCAAACTTCATATTTCAGGGCATTCAAGGCGCTGGCGCTTACCGATGACGGCTGGCAAAAAATGCACGGCATCTGGACCGGCAAGCTGGAAGTGAAGGGCCTGGTTCTGTCCGAAGACGATAAAATTTCACTGGCCTACGAACTGGCCCTGAAAGGCAAGGGCGATCCGAAGCTGATTTTGCAGACGCAGCTGAATGCCACGAAAAACCCCGATCGTAAAGCCAGAATGCAGTTTGTCATTCCCGCGCTGAGCACCAGTGAAGCAGAGCGCGATGCCTTTTTTGAAACCCTGAAAAAGGAAGAAAACCGCGAAAAGGAAGCATGGGTGCTCGATGCATTGGCCTACCTGCACCATCCGCTGCGGACGCGCAGTGCATTGAAATACCTCCGGCCTTCGCTCGACTTGTTGCAGGAAATCCAGTTGACAGGCGATATTTTCTTCCCGACCCGCTGGCTGCACAGCACCTTCGCGGGACATTCGTCACCGGAAGCTGCTGCCATCGTGCAAGCGTTTTTGAAAGCGCACCCGGGCTATCCTTATTTCCTGAAAAACAAAATTTTACAGGCAACCGATATGCTCGATCGCTCGGTAAAGCTTACCGCAGCCAATGGCCGCAGCTAGTCGAAAATGCCGTTCATAGCGGTAAGGATCACCGGTTTACCGTCGGTGACGATAATCGTGTGCTCGTGCTGGGCCACATACCCGCCGCGTGAGCCTACGAGCGTCCAGCCGTCGCGCTCCGTCGCGGCGCTTGTGGAAGCCGTGGAAATGAATGTCTCGATGGCGACCACGCTGTTCTTGCGGAAGCGCGCGGTATTGTAGCGATCGTAGTAATTGGCAATTTCGTGCGGTTCTTCGTGCAGGCTGCGGCCTACGCCGTGGCCCGCCAGGTTTTTGATTACCTTGTAACCCGATTTTTTGGCCTCCGTCTCAATCAACCGCCCGATATCGGCGATCCGCACCCCGCCTTTTACCTGGCCGAGCGCCTTGCTCAGAATGCGTTTCGACGCGCTTACCAGCTTCCCGTGCCCGTGGATGTCTTCGCCCAGCACGAACGAGCCGCCATTATCGGACCAGAAGCCATTGAGCTCGGCGGATACATCGATGTTCACCAGGTCGCCTTCCTGCAAAATCTTCGTTTCGGACGGTACGCCATGCGCGATTTCGTTGTTCACGCTGATGCACGTCCAGCCCGGAAACCCATAAGTAAGCCGCGGAGCTGATTTTGCGCCCAGGCTTGATAGCATTTCGCCTCCGAAATCGTCCAGTTCCTTCGCGCTCATGCCCGGACGGGCGTGCTCGCGCATGGCGCGTAACGTGGTTGCCACCGCGCGGCTGGCTTCCTGCATTCCTATTAGTTCGTGTTCTTTATTGATGGACATAATGCCGGTATTAATTCAGTACTTTCTTCTTTTCAATTTCTTCAAAAGCCCCGTCCCACAGCCCGATACGCTTTTCCAGGGAGGCGATCGTCGCTTGCCCGGCTTCCTGCCAGGATCGTTCGTCATCACCGCACAGGTTTGCCGTCATTTGCAGGGCCAGGTGGCTGTGGTGGTCGCCATCTACTTCGATATGGCGTTCAAGGTAATATTTAAAAATGGAAATACTGTCGGGAAAATGGCGGTGAATGTCTTCGATCATCGACATGAACATGCCCGGAATGAGGTCTTCCCGGCCGAAGGTGAATGTGGCAGCTTGCAGGTGGCTCCGGCCTGTGCCGATCGTGTCAAAAGTGAAGCGGACAAAATCCCGTGCGTGAGCGGGAGTGCCTGCGGCGTCGAATGCCAGTGAAAAGTCGCCGGATTGGCGCAGCACTTCAATGAACCGCTTGATTTCCGACGTATCCGCGCCGCATTGCTCCATGGCATCGAGATAAAGCTCGAAATGGCTTTTCACCCGGCCGTCCATATCCACATCCGATTCCTCCCCGGTCACGATTTCATTGATCAGGTGGCGCGTTTCGCCGTCGCCCGTCGGAAACCAGGGTACAGCAGTGCAGGTCAGGCTATTTTGTAACGATTTAAGCAGAGACATGAAATCCCAAACGGCATACACATGGTATTTCATGAATATTTTCAGGTCCTCGATGTCGTTGATGACCGAGTAAACTTTGTGCCGGATAATTTGTTGCCGCAGCGGCTCGATGTCTTGCTGAATTCTGGTGATGTGCTCGTTCATTGTTTTGTTATGTCTCCCGGTAGTAACCATTGTTGGCCCGTGATTGTTCAATGCCGCAAAGTAAGCACGCAGCGCTAATGGCGCGCAGCGTTTATCCTAAGTGCCGGGAGACAATTAGTGAAAGGCGCGCAGCCCGAAAGCTGAGCGCCCCTGCCGGCGGTTATTTGAGTTTACCGCGGGGAGTATTTGACAAGGTCGATGCCGATGCCATTCGGGTCGACGATCGCGAAATGCCGGTCGCCCCAGGGCTCGTCGCGGATATCGATCTTAATCTCTACGCCTTTGCCTTTGACTTCGTTGTACAATTTATCCACGTCGTCGACCTCGATCGTCAGATACATGCCCTGGCCCTGGAATGCCTTGTGGAACAGCGGCTGCTGCGAGGGGTGGTCGGGCAGGAGAAAGCTGATCTCGGAGCCGCCGCCCGGCGTGTGCAGGAGCAGGTAGAACTCGTTTTCGAATGTGACGCCGAAGCCGAGTTTTTCGGTGTAGAATGCTTTGGTTTCAGCGATTTTGTATGTGACGATGCCTGCGTTCAGTTTCATTTTTCGGTTGTTTTGAGTTGATGGTTTGGTTTGAGAAAATGCATGCCCGCAAATGCAAGCCAATGCGAAAAGAATGATGAGCCGTTTCATAATGCTGCCGTTTTGGTGTTTGTTGATGATACAAATGTCGGCAGCAACAGCGAGGCATAATTGTAAAAAACGGACATTGTCACCTTCCGAAAGCTTTGCCGGGCGTTACCCCATACAAATTTTTGAATTCTTTGATGAAATGCGCCTGGTCGTAATAGCCATTATCGTAAAAGAGCTTGTTTTCGCGCAGGCTTTGCTGCGAGGGTTTTGCCCTGAGGATGTTCTGAAATCGCACCACCTGGCTGAAAGTCTTGGCGGAATCGCCGATGTAAAACTCGAACAGGCGGCGGAGCTGCCGCGGACTGAGGCCGGTGTCGAGATCTTTTTCGACATTTAATACACCAAAATTTTGCAGGATAATGGCCAGCGCGCCGTAAAGCCGTGGGTCATGATCGAATTCGGCGCTTTGCAGCAGTTTAAGAAAATACCGATCGAAGCGGGCTTTAATGTCCTTTTCCGGTAAATCGGGACCGAAATCCGAGGCGATAAAACGGGCCGTTCGGGGGATCACCACGTCCAGATTTTCGAAACGATTGCTCAGTCCGGCTGCGTTTACTTTGAAGAGTTGGGGGAGCATCGTGGGTAAAAAACGTACACCCACGTAATCGAAACTGTTTTCAAGCGGGAACTCCGTGTATTTTTTACAAAAACCCATCACGAAATTTTCGCGGGGATTATTCAGCTCAAAGAAAATGTCAATGCAACCATCGGCCACAACGCGGTAAAAGAAAGGCTCGTCGAGTGGCTGCGTAGTGCGGAGTCGCCAGTAGCAGTAAATGATGCCCTGCAAGGCCGTCTCGGGCAGAAATTCGCGGTAAGTGACATGCTCGGCCGATTGCTTTACCGTCGGTTGAACGGGAATATACAGTCCGCGTATGTCCGGCGTTTTGTCCATTTTTCAAGGCAGTTTTGAGTTTGAGATGATGCGTCGTGATGCTTCCCTGGCACGGGTTTTGAAAATTGATAAATATGTATTTATTTGTAAATCAATATTTTCCCCACTACCTCGATTCCTTTTTTGCCGGGCCAAGGCAGCCCCGGTAATTGGCTGCTGCTACACGACTTTCAATTTAATATATACACAACTATGAGCAAAGCGTTAGATAATCTCCGTTTGTACGCAGGTGTTGTAAGGAGAGTAGGATACACCCTCACATTAGGCATGTTGAACTCCGGTTCCCGCGACGAACTGCTGAAACTTTACAATAGCTACAACGGTCACTCGCCCTCCGGCCAAGACACCCCCGTCGACCCGTTTATCATCCCCAAAACCGATGTTTTTGAGCTTTTCGGCAACGACACGGCCGCCTATGAGGGCGTCTACGAATGCGGTTTCGGGCATACGACGGAGTTTGAACTCAAAGTGATCAGTAACCTTGTCAAAAAATGGAACCCGCGCCGGATTTTTGAAATAGGCACATTTCAGGGGCGCACCACATTGAATATGGCGCTTAACAGCAGTGCTGATACAGAGATTGTTACGCTCGATCTGCCCGCGGACGAACTGGATGCGACCAAAATGGAAATCGAGGAAGGCGAGGTGAGATATGTGAAAAAAGAGGTCTCGGGCGAGCGCTTTATCGGGCATCCGGCAGCGGCAAAAATACGGCAGATGTTCGGCGATTCGGCGTCGTTCGACTTTACCGATTACGCTAGCTCCGTCGACGTTGCATTCATAGATGGCTCCCACGCCTACGAATATGTACTCAACGACAGCGAAAAAGTCCTCACCATCATGCGGAGAGGCGGCCTTATGATCTGGCACGACTACACCAACTGGCCCGGCGTATGGACCGCCCTGAATGAATTGTACCAGAAAGATGTGCGTTTCCGCGGCATCAGGCACATCGGCGGCACCAGCATTGCAATCCTGACGATTTGAGTAGATTCCCTGGCTCCGCTGTGGAGCGCCATCATCCTACGTATATCTGTCAACGGTTTGCGAGCACATCCCTGGTTTCCATCAATGTGAAACCGAGGAGGTTGAGACCTTTCCATCGCGTGGGGTCGTTTGCGAGAGTATCATCCGCCGTAAGGCCGATCCCCCAAATTGGGTCCACCGGACTAGCCTCCACTAGAATCCGGTCGCCAGTGTCTAACAGGAATGCCGTGAGCGGCGGATTCTGGGTGAACTTTTGGATACTTCCTTTTAAAACAATGGATTGACGGTGCATTATCCAGGTTTGTTCGTCGAAATTTTCTACCATTCGACCCAATGCCTTGGCTTCGCCCGGCGACGCGCAGGCTATGATCCGCTCACGAAGCGTGTCATTGCCAAACAGTCTCGCCTTTTCGGCCATCATCCAATGTTCTGACGTGCGATACGAAGCATCGTCGATGGGTAAAAGGGGACTGCCACCATTGGCTCATACAGGACTGAGTAATATCACCATTGCGGGCGGGCTGATGCCCCCAGAAATGAAGAAATTTAAGTCTTTGCTGCTTACCATATTCTTCGATAAGCCAGTCGAGATGATATTTCATATTAGAGTTAACTTATGTGGATCGCATATGTTTTTGGACCCAACTCTCAAGGTATTATTTTTTAATCATACGTAAAAAAGCAAATATCACTATGAGCAACAGAACCTTAGTAGACGCTTACATCAAAGAGCTGGAAGCCGAGTATACTTCTACGCGCAAATGCCTGGAACGCATTCCGGTGACTTCACTGGACTTTAAACCGCATCCCAAATCCATGGAGATGGGTTACCTCACGCTGCTGGTGGCCGAAATTCCGCTTTGGATCACATTCATGGTCGAGAAAGGTGAGGTCGATTTCGCCACTTACGAGCGTTTCGAGTTCACGACGGCCGAGGAATTGCTTGACCATTTCGAGGAGGTTTTCAACGGCGCACGAAAATCGCTGTCCGGCATTACCGACGACGATCTGGACGCGCCGTTCCACCTCAAACGCGAGGGCCAGATACTATTTACCCAGCCCAAGCGCGAAGGTATCGGTTCGACGATCAATCATTGGGTCCACCACCGCGGACAGCTCACGGTGTACATGCGCCTGAACGACATCGCGGTCCCGTCGATCTACGGTCCGTCCGCTGACGACCGCACCTTCTGATCAATGCGGTGGGCCGAAGCGGTCGAATTGTTCTTTTTTCAGTTCTTCGAGGATCGCCTTTGTGGATTCGAAGCTTGTGTGCTGGAATGCGCGCAGGCCGAGGGTTTTGGCCATGTTGGCAAACATAATGCGGTCGTCGAAATACACGCACTGGCTGGGTGTTGCCTGCGCAATGCCCATTGCCAGTTCGAAAATCCTTGGATCGGGCTTGCGCATTTTTACTTCGCACGATGAAATGAATGCATCGAAACAAGTGTGCAGCTTGAACTTCTGAACGCGGTAGTCGTTCAATTCCTTCCCTTCATTATTAATGGAAATAATGCGGAACCCGCAATCCTTCTTCCATTCTTTGAGCCACGCCAGCATTCCGGGCAGCTCCACGGATTGCGAATACATAAACTCTTTGAAATCCTCCCGAACGAAATCGCGCGGGTGGTTAAATATCACCGTGTCGAGATATTGGTCGAGGTTAACGCTCCCGATTTCGTAAACATTGAAAATGAAGTTATGGAGCTGGTCCATTTCCTTGTAATTGAGGCCAAACTTTTCCGCCGCCAGGATGCGGGACTCATGTCCCCAGCCGTTGCTGAGCAGAACGCCGCCAATGTCGAAAAAGAGGATTTTGAGATCGCTGATCTGCATGGTGATGGTCGTGTATTTTGGTCAAAACGGATGGCCGCTAAGATAGCCATAATCGCCACAACGTAAGCTGAAATGCAGCTTATTTCACAGCCCGTTTGGCCCAGTTGAAAATCGTGGAGTAAACCTCGTCGCGTACGGGCTGGCGCGAAAGGATGAGGTCGTGCATGCCTCCCTGCACCGCCTGGATGCTGTATTGGCCAATGATGTTCTGCGCCTGCCGGGCCACGTCGTCCACATTCAGGACGGCATCTCCCGTGAAAAAAGCGTCGCTCCATTTCTTTTCGTCGATGGATTTGGCCGAATGCAGCACCAGCACCGGCTTGTTGATCGTAATGCCTTGGGTCAGGCGCTCCTGCCCGTTGAGCACCGCGCGTATCCAGCCCAGGTTCACCGGCGGGGCTACAAACGGTTTCAGTCCCAGGCTGTACGACCATTCACCATGCGCCGTCACGTGCAGGCTTTCGCCGTAAAGCGGGTTAATATCGAGGTCGAAACTGGTTTCAGGGTGTTTTTCAGCCCTTTTGAGGAGCAGCGGTAATGCAGTCTTTTTCAGTCCGGATTTGACATTCAATGCAAACATCGGGCTGTTGAGCAGCACCGCATCGAACTTTTCCCGGCCGGCCCGCTCGCCTGCATACAGCGTAACGACGAGCCCACCGAGCGAATGCCCACTCAGAAGCACCTTTTCGTTGCCTTCTCCCTGAATGACGGTCAATGCGGTGTCGATATCGGCGTAGTATTCGGAGAGATCGCGGACGTTACCGATTTTTTGGTGGCCGAGCCACGAGCGACCGCATTTGCGCAGATCGACAGCGTAGAAATTGTAGCCCGCCTCGCTATACCGGCGTGCCATTTCTTCCTGAAAGAAATAATCATTGAAGCCATGGACGTAAAGCACGGCCCGCGCGCTTTTTTCGGGCGCCGTTTTGCGAATGATGGTGCAGGTTACGCTGCCTTCATAGTCGGAAGGCTGGACCACCGTTGCCTGCTGGAAACCTTTGCCGATCAAATCCCCGAAATAGGTTACCTGCGCATACGCTGCGCCGGTGGAAAGCAGTAAGAGGAGGAGTAAAAGGCGGTGTTTCATGGAAATAAGTGCAAATCAGGCGTAAATATAAAACCTGCGACACGGTACGGCAACTTCGCCGGTGCAACTTTGCGGCTATTCGATCTTTTTCAGCTCGGCCCCGCGGTCGGGTTGGAGGTTCACTTTGCCGAAATCGGGGTGGGTATTGTTCTCGATCGTGAAGCCTTTGGCTATATCGACCTCGATCGTGAGTGCGTCGGTAGTGAAGTTGAAAACGTGCCCGCCCGATCGGCGGTCGTCCGCCAGATAATGCAGATGAAACCCTGGCACATTGGTACGGGCCAGGTAGGGTGGCAGCAGGAAGCCGCTGCAAATGCCTTTGGTATTTTTTAATTCAAAAACCACCTGATTGTGCTTCAAATGCTCGGGCAGGCTGAGGTAGGGCCGGGTGGCCGGTTTTTCCGCTCGCGTGGTCATGGTGGGGAAGCTGCCCGAAATCCTTAATGCGTAAATTCCGTTCGGGTTGAGTACGCGGGTGAGGTGCTCCTGCATTTTTTCGTAGGTAAGGCCCTTGCCGCTGAGCTGGATGACGGTATCGGCTTTGAAAAACTTCACAAATGCCGCGGAGGTGCTGTCCGAATCGGGTACTTCGCTCACCGACCCGTCGTAGGCGATTTTGTACACATGCCCATGGTCGATCAGCAGCTCGCCATCGACCCTGTTGAAAGTTCCGACGCCAAAATCGCCCTTCTTTTTCAATTGCCCGATCGTGAGATCACCGTCAAACACGCCCGCCATCAATGCGTCGATGATCGAATATTGGTACATAAAGTCGTTTTCGGGCATTTGCGGAGGCGCTTGTGCAAAGCTGCCGGAGGTAAAACAGGCCAGGAATAGGGCGATCGGCAGGCGTGTCAATGCGCTTTTAGCAAACAAAAAATGACGAAACATCATGGGCAAGGGGTTTGGAATGGTTACAAAAGACGGTATACCGTTAAATTTTTGCAAAGGCGCGCTGAGATAATCTATTCAAAGGTTTTTTGAACCATGCCGGGGATATTTTGGAGAATAGTGGGAAACCCTGGCGCAACTCCGCCGCCAGGCTGTGATTTCGCTTCAAACGAAGTCCAGAAGCAGGTCGGCAGCGGCTCGGGAGGACTAAAAAATATATACATTTTAATAAATAGTTTAATAAAATTGTAAATCTTACGTCCTCGAACAGATTACACATTAATTGAAGAATTACAAATGGCTAAGTCAATCGGAAAGAAGAAAACAAACGCAACCATCGAACCTGCCGAAGATGCCGGCACGCCTGTCGCGGCCCAATCGGTGAATGCGGTGGAAACCATTAGCCGTTTTACAGACTTCGATATACACTTGTTCCGTCAGGGCAAGCATTTTAAGCTATACGAGAAGCTGGGGTCGCATGTGATGGAGGTGAATGGGGTAGTAGGGACTTACTTTGCCGTATGGGCTCCTAATGCTACGTATCTGTCGGTAGTCGGGAACTTCAACGGCTGGAACCACGGCAGCCATTCGCTGGCACCGCGGTGGGACAGTTCGGGTATCTGGGAAGGCTGGATTCCGAATGTGGGGGTAGGAGAGGTTTATAAATACTACATTATATCCAGCAACGGACAGCACCTCGAAAAGTCGGACCCGTTTGCGCTCTGGTGCGAAGTGGCGCCGCGCACGGCTTCCATCGTGTGGGATACGTGGTACGAATGGGAAGACTCGGAATGGATGAAAGTCCGCAAGGAAAAGAATAAGCTGAACGCGCCCATTTCGGTGTACGAAGTGCATTTGGGCTCCTGGCAGCGCGATCCGTCGGACCCCGAGCGGCATCTTACCTATAAAGAAATTGCCGCGAGCCTGGTGCCTTATGTGAAGGAAATGGGCTTTACGCACGTGGAGCTGATGCCGATCATGGAGCACCCTTACGCGCCGTCGTGGGGCTACCAGATCACCGGCTACTTCTCGTGCTCGTCGCGCATGGGTACGCCGCAGGAGCTGATGTACCTGATCGACCAGCTGCACCAGGCGGGCATTGGTGTGTATATGGACTGGGTCCCGTCGCACTTCCCGGGCGACGCGCATGGCCTTTTCCGCTTCGACGGCACATCGCTTTACGAGCACGAAGACCCGCGCAAAGGTTACCATCCCGACTGGAAAAGTTATATTTTCAACTACGGCAGAAACGAAGTACGCTCGTTTTTGATCAGTAATGCCATATTCTGGCTCGATCGCTACCATTCCGACGGCTTGCGCGTAGATGCGGTGGCCTCGATGCTTTACCTCGACTACTCGCGGAAGCACGGCGAATGGATTCCGAACGAATTCGGCGGTCGCGAAAATCTCGAAGCGATCTCGCTGCTGCGCGAAATGAATGTGGCTGTTTACACCGAATTCCCGGATATTCAGACGATTGCGGAAGAGTCAACTGCCTTCCCGGGCGTATCCCGACCGGTTTTTGTAGGCGGACTGGGCTTTGGCATGAAATGGATGATGGGCTGGATGAACGATACCTTGAAGTATTTCGAAAAAGACCCTTCGTTCCGCAAGTGGCATCAGGACCAGCTGACTTTCAGTTTGGTATATGCATTTTCGGAAAACTTCATGCTGCCGTTCTCGCATGATGAGGTGGTGTACGGCAAGAAATCGCTCATTAACAAAATGCCGGGCGACGAATGGCAGAGATTCGCGAACCTGCGGCTCATGTTTACCTACATGTTCACGCACCCGGGCACGAAGCTGATGTTCATGGGCGGGGAATTTGGACAAACTTCCGAATGGAACTTCCAGCAAAGTCTCGACTGGCATTTGCTGGAACACGCGCCGCACAAAGGCATTCGTGAATGTGTAATTGCCCTCAACAAGCTGTATCGCGAAGAGCCGGCCTTGTTCGATTACTCGTTCTCGCACGATGGTTTTGAATGGATCGACACGCAGGACCGGGAGAATTCGGTGCTCGTGTACGCCCGCAAATCTACCGACCCGGCGCGCAACGTGATCGTGGCGCTCAACCTGACTCCCGTGCCCAGGAAAAACTACCGCGTGGGTGTCATTTCCGAGGGAAGCTGGCAGGAAATATTCAATTCCGACGCCGAGGCATTCGGGGGCAGCGGCATCATTAACTACGACCCGGTGACGGCCGAAAGCCACCAATGGCACGGAAAAGCCCATTCGCTGATCCTCGATCTGCCTCCGCTGGGCGCGGTGGTGCTGAAAAAGGTAGCTCCAACACGAAAATAAATGATGGACGGAAGCAACGCGGTAGTCGCTTTATGGTGTCAGCCGTTTACTTAATTCGTCCACGATCTTGAGGCAGGGGCTGTGGTCTCTGCCTTATTTTTTTACCTTTGCCGTTCAAAACATCACGAATCAGATGAAAAGCCTTCGATTAATAGTACTTTTTGTTTTTTTAGGTTCATTAAAAGCTTTTTCTCAGGATTTATCCCGCGTTACTTCCGGCCTTGACGTGGGTTTAGGCTATCAGAGCGAGGTTTGGGTGCCTTCAGTTACCTATCATCAGGAACTTAGCCTGAGTAACTTTCCATGGTTCCGGATCGGCTGGGGCGTGCGTGCGTGGGGCTATTACGGTGGCCGCACAGACATGTTTCCCAAATCCAGCGCGGTGTCCAGCGACACACTCAAATTCGGTCGTCTGTCGGCCAATGGCGCGAGTTTCCTCCTCGGTGCCAACTTCCGCCTCTGGAAATTCGACATCGGCGCCAATACCGACCTCTTCGGCGTAGCATTCGGCCTGAAACGGCAGGCGCTGTATGCCAACGGCGGCCTGTATGACGAAGAAAGCGGCGAATATTACAACAAATACCTTTCGAGCGGCCCGGCGACATTGAATGCGCTGCCCTTGGTGCTGGACAAACAAAATGGACAATCCGAAGCATATATTCGTTACTGGATCACCGACCGGATCGGGGTGAAACTGGCCTATGTGCACGGCCGCGTGACCTATGCGTCGCCTTATAAACTGGTGAACGGACAAACCCGTTATTCGACCACCTTTGGCGTTCCATATCTTGCATTGTCGTTCCCATTGTACAATTAAGTAACCCACACACCCCATTATGGCTGAGAATCTGACCGATTCGCACAAATTCAACCTCTGGAAAAACCGGCTGATCGCGAACGGGCTGGACGTTCACCGCGTAGACGAGCTGTACACCCGCCGGAACGGCCACGGCGAAGTGCTGTTTTCGCTGCTTTACACGGACGCCACGACTCCCGAGGGCAACAAAATCCCGCCGATATGCTTCCTGAAAGGCGAAGTAGTGAGCGTGCTGGTATGTTTCATTGACATTGAAACGCGTGAAAAATACCTGCTCCTGGTGCAGCAACGCCGCATTTGCGACGGTTCCATGACGTACGAGCACCCGGCCGGCATGCTCGACAGCGAAAGCGACTCGGCTTCGGTGGCGGCCCGGGAAGTCTTCGAAGAAACGGGCATTGCCGTCGACAAATCGCAGCTGATCAGCGTCAACCGCGAGCCATTCTACCCCTCCACCGGCACGAGCGACGAGGCGATGTACATGTTCTATTGCGAGCTGGAACTATCGTCCGAAGCCATCCGCTCCTACCACAACACCACGCAAGGCCTCCTTTCGGACCACGAATACATCAACACATTCGTCGTCCCATTCGCCGAGGGCCACAAACTGATCACGAACGTAAACGGCATCCTGCTCGACTACCTTTATTTAAAAACCGTGGGCGACTGGGACCTGCTGAAACTGCTGTAACTCAACCGGAAAGACTTCCAGCGACAAAAAACAGTCACAAATCGCAAAACAAATCAGCACCGATTTGGTCAAAATTCGAAATTGCGACTATATTTGCACCCCGTTACCGGCCCAAAGCCAACGAATGCTCCCGTAGTTCAATGGATAGAATAATGGTTTCCGGTACCATCGATAGGGGTTCGAATCCCTTCGGGAGCACCCTAAGGGACAAGTCGTTTTTAAACGCACTTGTTCCTTTTCTTGTGTTCGTAACTTGTTCGTTATCTGATAAATAAGATCGATCCCGGATCAAATCCAAAACTTGTGGAGCATATATGATTTTTCTAGGTTTGTATATTTAATAAACCTAGTCTGTTTTGGAGAGTTTCCTGCCTATTATTCCGTTTCTACTACCAGAGTTCATCCTCGAAAATTTTGAATTAACCTCCATCGACCGGCAGGACGGTGTATTTCATGTGCATATCGACGAGAAGAATGCAGATGAGAATGACCCGGGAAGGAAGAACCTGCTCTCCAAGGGCTTTTTTCCGAGAATTACTGTTCAGGATTTCCCAATACGGGGCCATAAGGTCTTTCTTCACATCAAGCGTCGCAGGTGGCTCAATACCAAAACAGGAAAAGTAGTTTACAGAGACTGGACTGAGGTAGCTAATGGAACGCGAATGACGAGTGAATTCGCGAATTTTTTAAAAGATATCAGTCGATACCAGCCCGAATAGCGCCTGGTCGGTCGGACGGTTCTACGGTATTAACGGCAGAGCTTTGCTACGCCATTACCGTGATTTCCAGAGTGGATTTAAAGATTGGAACCAACGGAAGCATGCCAAGAAGTGGCTGCTATTTCCTCAAAATCTGAGATCTCGCCTATCAATCGACGAGACTAGTCTTTCGCATGGTGAATTGTACACAATCCTTACCAATAAAGCTGCAAAAGGCGGGAAAGGAAGTATAGTTGCCATTGTTGCTGGTACAAAGGCTGAAACGGTTATTGAGATTATCCGTAAAATCCCGGAATCTCTGCGGAAGAAAGTGTCTGAAATTACGCTTGACATGGCTGGCAGCATGACGGTCCGCCGCCGCGGCAATGATCGCTAAGCGATGTTTTCCGCGCGCATTACGGGTCACCGACCGTTTTCACGTGCAAAGGTTAGCTATTGAAGCCTTGCAAGAAATCCGCATCAAACATCGCTGGGAAGCATTAGATCTGGAAAACGATGCCATTGAGCGGGCAAAGGCTAATCAGGTCGAATATCAGCCAGAAGTATTACCTAATGGTGATACCTTGAAGCAATTATTGGCGCGTGGCAGATATGCGTTGTATAAAAAGCCTAATACGTGGACTGACAACCAAAAAGAGAGGGCTCAACTGCTTTTTGAACTCTTTCCAGACCTTAAAAAAGCATATGATCTGGCTCAGGAGCTAAGCAACATTTTCACCAACACAACCGAAAAGATTTACGGATTAACCAGACTAGCGAAGTGGCATGAAAAAGTCAGGCAGTCAGGCTTCAAATCCTTCAACACCGTCGCCAGATCTATAGAGAATCACTACAAGACCATTGTCAATTATTTTGATAACCCGAGCACCAACGCATCTGCTGAGTCTTTTAATGTGTAGTGGCTCTATAGTTCCGCTACATCTCGCAGTCGGCAAATTGTAGGACAAAACTATGTTTTGCTTTTCTTAGTCAACTTTGCCATCCGCAGGTCTCGCCAGTAGGCTTGTTCTCTAATGCGTTCCTTTGTTTCGTCGTATATGGCCTCGATTTCGTCCCAGAAAGGTGCCTTAGCAGAGTGTTCGGAGGCAAATTCGATCGGAGTCTTACCGCCCAACGAGCTGTGTGGGCGGAAGTAATTGTAGTGAAATTGCCATTGAGCGAGTTTGTCGTCCAATTGGGGGTCTCGTAAGTCAACTGTTGTGTAAAATTCCTGGAGATCTGTCTGCTGGCTTCGTTCAACTTTGCCGTTTAAATGTGGTGACCTGGGTTTTATGGGACGAAACTTGATGCAGTAATCCATCAACTTCTGCTGAAATGCGACCGCAAAAAACTCCTGTCCTCTGTCCGTTTGAATACGTTGAATGGGGTAATGAAATTCATCAATAAGCTTGTCCAGAAAATCGATTGAATTGGCGGCCGACCGACGCGTGTAAAGTTTCAACACCCTTAGGCGGGTACAATCATCAATCGCCGTGTATTGATACAGGCCAGCTCTGATCTTGCAGACATCTAACTGTACACGTTCGCCAGGAACGAGCTTAGCATATCGAATTGGAGGGGAATGTTTAGTAAATCGACGAATAGGTGCAACTGAATGCTTTTCGAGTATTCTCGCTACGGTAGAAGTTGAAATCTTCAAATCATGGAGCCTGAACAGATGAGAGCAGATTCTGAGTTTTCCATACTTGAATTCATCGCGTACCTTAAGTACGAGGGCCTCGTCTTCAGGACGATACTTTTGTCGCCCCAGCCGATGCGGACGGTGAGACCGATCTGTAAAGAGATTTTCATCCTCACGTTTTATCCAACGTTGTAACGTAGATCTAGCAATTCCGCACCTCCTGGCAGCAACCGATATGTTTCCGATCTGTCTATAGAGCATAACCCATTTCTGCCTTGCTTCTGCTCTCAGGCTGTCAGTGGCCATAACGAAACAATTTGAATCCGCACCGCCTCATTTTTTCTCACAACCCTCGGGGGAAGTGAGAGGGATTGCGAGAAAAAATGATCATTAATTTAACGACTTTCGGGAGTTAGTCGATGATCCAAATATGATTTTTTGAATGACCAGAAATGACTGTAAGTGTAGCGAATGTTATGAACCATCACACTGTAATTATGGCGATATGATTCAGTATCTCCTGATTTTTTCGCGAACAACTAGCCCACGCTGAAAAATCCCAATCAGATCTGTCCTTGACAAGTGTTAGGAGCCCCTCATTATGCAGGCCCAAAGCAATGACGTCGGGCAGATTGTGCGCTACAAAAAAAAGGCAGGAAATGTGAGTGCTGCATCTTCGAAGTTTATCAACAAAACGTTGACCAAGGTAAGGCATTTAATAGACGGTTAATCGCATAGATGCACTGTCGTATATTGTCCTGCGTTACCTCATTCAAATAATTTTACTACCGTAACTTTAATAGTTTTAATGAAGCGATGCACGTGTGCAAATAGCGTCTAAGACGGCATGAATTAATTGCATTTTTTGACAGCATGTTACTTCAGATGTTTATTTTCTATTCACTATTAATTATCCTGGATCGATTAGTTGATGACAGCTGTGTGTGTAAAGATGTTGGATCTAATCTAGTTTATCCAGAGCATTTTTTTGCTCACTTCTCTAACTTGTACTTAGCTATATGATCGGGAGATTTGTAAATTGTTTTTAACATGGACTACCGGCTGCTTTTTTCTTGAACGAATTGGCCGGTAAGCAATCATTAATTCGATCGCTATTTGCAGGTCTACATAAATACGATTTTCAGTGAGGGCGGAAAAACATTCGACGAGCTCGCTCTCGCTGAATTCATCGGAGAGATATCCACTGATTTTTTCTCTAAGGAAGTAAATGATGTCGAGAGTCGACTGTTGATAGCCATAGATGCGTATTTTGCATTTCTTTTGTACTGACCTTAGTTTCCTGATATGGCCAATAATGGTTTTGTTAGACATATTTCTGACACTGATCATAAAATAGATAGATCTGCTAGTTTTTCTATCCAATAATAAATCAGAAAGCTGATCGTAGTCTGAAAATTTGCATCCGGGTACTATTGATTCGACTCCATATTTGACACCGGATCTGTACATCGGTCGATTGTCTACGATTACTATCAGGGCGGCTTCTACGACGCATGAGTTTTTCATATATGGCGGGTTTTGTTGGTTTAATTAAATATTCATTTTTATGCATTTATTCTAATTTTGGTTTTTGTTATGTAGCTAATTTGTCTATTTTTTTTGAAATGAATGGATGATTAAACTGTCTATTTGGTGTGATTTTTATGCTCTGACAAGAGAAGTATAAATGCATTTACTGAGCCCTCCCGGAGTTGTTGGATATATGGCCGATCAAAAACTCTGGCTAGTTTAGCTATTTGAGCATGGAGGAAAATTTTGCCAACTTGGTATGGATTTTGTGTTTATGTTCGGTTTTTGGCTTTAATTCATTGATATCTAGATGTGGCCGATGTATGTTTGTGCATGTCATATGAGACGTGTATTTGTGATTCTGCTGGTCTGCCTGATATTACAATATCTGACTATTGGATATTATGATTCTTATGTTCTAAAACATAATACACACTTGTTATACGCTGTATCTTATTAATACTAGTGGGTTTATTGCACTTCGGGAATGTTATGAATTTTGAATATCGAAGACCGGTTTTGATTGTTGACGAACGTGTATCGCGGAACGGTTTTGGGAGTGATTCTTTGGCTAAAAACTTTCATATTGTGGAAAGTAGTATCGACGAGAATGGACTTGAACTGGCCAGGGATATGCGACCCGACATTTTGATTTGTGATATTTCCAATTCGCTAACTGATGGGCTTTCTTTATGCCAAAACCTGAAATCTCATGCGCTCACGAGTCACGTTTCTATTGTTTTGCTTGGGCCGATAGAATGGCGGTTAGCTGGGTTGCAGGCAGGTGCTGATGGGTACATTTCGGTCCCATTTGGTAATCATGAGCTGATGGTGAACATAGAAAACCTGATCAAGCTACGCGAGGCAATGCGAGGTAGAGCTGCGCAGGAAATGGCGACTCAATCAGAATTAGAGAAAATAAGTGGCCAGTTTCTTGAAAAACTCGAGCGGTTGATTATTGAGAATATTTCTGATCCTTCTTTTGGTGTGCAGGATATGGCATTTAGGATAGGAATTAGTGTTTCTGTACTTTATCGTAAGATTCGTTTGCTTAAAGGAATAACTGTAAATGAATTTGTGAAAAAAATTAGGATGGAGAGAGCGATGAGGTTATTGGAGGTGGGTATTTATCGTGTCAATGAAGTAGCAGCACTAATTGGTTATGAGGATAGTAAATATTTTAGTAGGGAGTTTCGTAAATTCTTCGGGAAGACTCCCATGGACGTGAAGCAGCGCATTAACAAACGATAAACTGATGTGGCTGCACGCCATCGACTACCATACATTAAGCTGAACAATATTGAATCACTGTTTTTGAGTTTGATATACTTGGTTGTTTATTAGAAATTGATATACAATAAAAAGATAAAAATGGCTGAACCTGAATATGTTTCACTGCGCTGATATACACACTAAGGTATTGCCGGAGGACGGCATACGTTGAGTAAAGGATCACCCTTCCGGATTTCCGGAAGGGTTGATTTAATAAGAGCAATCTCCTCACTTGAATAATTCATCAGAATACCTCCAGCGGATTATTTAACCTTCGATTATATATGGAAAAATTGCTGGCAACGGACTGACCGAAAGATTGTGTCTTTTGTTACGTATATACCAATCAGTATCTTGATAGGCCTGATTAATATAAGCGCACCTCGCTTTCTACAATGATGGCCGACTACCTGCTTGTCGTCAATTTTCGCGTAAGCCACAACGGCGTTTCTACGCAATTTCCCGGCGACATCTTGTAAACACGTGGCTTTAAATTAGTGTGTTTATTTGTCTTCCGCGGTGCCGCAGATATTTCAACGAGGCATCCAAAATTGTTATTTTTTTGTTAAATAGTTTTTCCAAAAACAGCGGGTAGGGCGGGAAATGTTTCGCCGCCAGCATAATGACAAAAAAAAATGATACAAATTCGCCAAGATTGTCCCCTGTCTTAGTCGAATTAAGTTCGAAAATTTGTCGTATGAATTGTCAAGCGGACCTCTACGATTAAGATTATTGTTCGGAATACAACCTAGGAAGTCTTATCACGCTATGCCACACTATATCATTTAGATTCTGTAATCTGATGAACCGCACTCCGGATCTGTGCGGTAATATTTCATAATTGAATTATGACAAAGGTAGTACTCATGCCGGGCGAATTGCTTCATCCGGCTACCTAGGTCGTGCTTAAGCAAAGAGTAATTGAACAAATGGGTTCACGGTTAAGTGCGTAACAGATTTGAAATTAATTTATTAATTCTTAAAGTGTTGAATATGGATAAAGGAGATCAGTGTAAATCATTTATGAACAAATGAAAACTATCTTATGAAACGAAATGTACAAGTTGTCGCCGTCGCACTTGCAATGCTTGCGTGCTTCGGCGCACGTGCGCAGACGCCCGGAGGTGTTGCCCCGGCGGTTTGGTACCGGGCGGATGCGCCAAGCTCCGTATTTTCAGATGCAGGCTCTACTGCCGCATCGGACAACGCCACTGTCCGGCAATGGAACGAGGCGCAGGGTTCTGGTCGAAACCTTCTGCAAAGCACTGCCAGTGCAAGGCCGGTTTTCTCCAACAGTTCCTCGCTGGCCAATTGTAACCCTACCGTTACTTTCGACGGTAGCAACGACTTTTTGCAAATCACTGCGGGAACGGGCGTTAACCTGATCGACCGCGCGAATGGAACTATTTATGCTGCCGGTCGCGTCAATATATTGAAACAGAGCGGCTTCGCGGGATTTCATGCATCAATGGATTACCCGGGACTACACATTCAGGGCGGCAACAATAAGCTGCGCTTTTATACAGGGGGGCCTGGTTATGAGAGGTTAAGCGCGACTCAATTCTCGGCTGGTATGTCCTTTGGCGCTGGTTCGGGTTGGCAGAACGGGGCCGGTACGAATACATCGTACGCGGCCGTGACGGTTTCCGTGAACGGTACACGTGCAGACTTTTCTGGAAGTGAGTTCTACAACGCCAACCTGAGCACCGGCGCGCGCGATTTCCGCATCGGGGCCGATAAAGCTAAATTCAGATTCTCAAAAAAGGCTTACAATGAATCTAGTTCAAGAGAATGCCTGGGTTGTCGAGAAGTCTAATGACCTAATTGCGCTCTTACATGATTAGAACATATTTCAACATCAATTCACTCAGGGTATTCGGACAAGCGGCTCTTATAGGTGTGAACGCTCTTATGAAATTGTCGTTGCATCGTGGAAAGTCGTTAGGAATAATAAATGGCCGGACGAGAATGACTGCCGAATGCGAAACTCAGTACAATGATCACTTACTCATAGAGGGCTAGTTTTTCAACTTGGTACCCTCCGCCTGAGCAATACAGAAACTGGTCAAGGTCATCTACAAAATCATCCAAACTGCTCATGCAGTACCACGTGGCCCCTATAATCCAGGTTCGTAGGGATCTGAATTTATTTCTCCGTTTAGACAAATCGCCTCGGTGGGTACCGTCCGCAGCAACCTAGCCGTACATTTGTTTTTTTATCTCATTGGGCTTTCTGCCAAACACTTTGGTAAACTCCTTGCTGAAATATTTGACATCCTCGAAGCCGATGATCGTCGCCACTTCGCTCACCTGATATGCTCCCGACTCCAGCAGCGTTTTTGCTTTGTTTAAGCGAATGGTTTTTACAAATTCGTTGACTGTCATTCCTGTCAGCGACCGCATTTTCCGGTAGAGTACAGATACGCTCATCCCGGCATGAAAGGCAAGTTGATGGACGCCGAACCCAGCATCGGAAATGTTTTCTATCACCAGCGCCCTCAATTTGTTAATGAATGCTTCATTCAGATCCTGGGCTATATTGTGCCCTGCTTCTTCCACGAACAGCGAATGACGATAGCGGGCTTTCATCTGCTCCCGAACACGGAGTAAATTG
Organism: Dyadobacter fermentans DSM 18053; assembly: GCF_000023125.1. Lineage (NCBI taxonomy): Bacteria > Pseudomonadati > Bacteroidota > Cytophagia > Cytophagales > Spirosomataceae > Dyadobacter > Dyadobacter fermentans. Next base: position 2,381,416 of record NC_013037.1, on the reverse strand, counting down.
TTGATCTTGATCTCGAGAATCCGTGGGTCAAACGGTTTGACAAGGTAGTCGTCTGCACCAGCCGTAAGGCCTTCGATGACTTGCTCGCTCTGCGTTCTTGCGGTGAGCAGCACCACCGGGATATGAGAAGTAGTATCGCTTTTTTTCAGCCGATTGCAAACTTCCAGCCCGCTTATTTCGGGCATCATCACGTCGGAAAGAATGATGTCAGGAATTTTTTCCTGGGCAAGTTCAACGCCCCGCAGACCGTTTCCGGCTTCCAATATATTGTAGGTTTCCTCAAACAATTCCCTGATAAACACGCGCAGCTGGTCGTTGTCCTCAATAATCAAGATGGTGTTTTTTTGACCTGAATGTGCAGCACCCGCGTTGATAGCCGTGGCAACCGGTTCCGCCAGCATGCCGGCGACATAATCGCGCGCTTGCATGGCGATCTGATCCGGGGGAAAATGACTGTTCCCGCGTAGCATGCGTATGTTAAGTGTGGTCCCTCCGGGTTCGGACGCTGACGCGAGCCGGCTTTCTGCCGTCAGGTAGCCATAATGCTGCTGAACAATACTCTTGGACAGCGCCAGGCCTATTCCATAACCTGGTTTGTCGGCCCCCACCTGATAGTAATAAGTAAACAGCTTTCGAAGGTGGTCAGGCGAAATCCCCTTGCCATTGTCTTCAACCGAAATAAGCACCTCGCCGTAAGTCTCAGCTATACGCACCTGGACTTTGCCGCCCTCAGGCGTGAACTTGTAGGCATTGCTGAGCAGGTTGTAAAACACTTTCTGCATTTGGGCGATATCAAACCAGAGCAGCACAGGCCTGTCGGGGTAAAATAGCAGAGTTTGAATATCCTTTTCTTTCGAAATGTGCTCAAATGCGGCGGTCACGCTTTTGATGACCTTGACTATATCATGCTCCCCAACCAATAGACGGAGATTGCCGCTCTGGATTTTGCGAAAATCGAGCAGCTCATTCACGAGCAGCAGCAACCGATCAGAATTACTTTTGGCATAGTTCAGGAAACTCTCATTACTCTTGCCTTCCTTCGCATGCTGGAATGCCTTTTCTAATGGCGCAGAGATCAGCGAAAGGTGCGTTCTGATCTCGTGGGATACATTGGTGAAAAAATCAAGTTTAATCTGGTTTAGGGCGGTCTCCCTTCTCAATGAGCTCCGGAGCCAGAAATATCTCGTTATAGCGTATACTCCCGTCGCGATCAGCAACATATAACACAGGTAGGCGTACCAGGTCTTCCACCAAGGGGGCAAAATGGTAATTTTTAATCGAAGTGGTTTTGGGTTCCAGAAACCGTCCCCATTAGCTGCTTTGGCAAGAAACATGTAGGTACCTGGTGGGAGGTTCGTATAGGTCGCGCTGGGTGATTGAACGTAGTTCCACTGATGTTCAAAATTTTCAAGAAAATAGGCGTATTGATTCCTCTCCGACCGGGCATTGTTCAGTAAAGCAAAGTCGAGCGTAAAAATGTTCTGATCATGCCGGAAAATAATCTCCTTGGTCATTTCAACAGCATGGTCTAAAAGGGCGGTCCGATCACCAGGCCTTACCTCCTTATTGAACAATTTCAGTGATGTTAAAGTAAGTGGCGCCGCAGTCGTGTCGTCAGTGATCTTGTCAGGGTTAAACCTGAAAGTTCCTTCGCTTGTGGGGAAATACAAGTTGCCTTGATTGTCTTTCAATGACGCATTATCCAATAGAAACCCTCCATAAGGAAGCCCATCCCGGTAATCGTATACTTTAACACTTTTTTTTTCGGGATGATAGCAGATCAGCTTATTTTCATTGCAAAGCCATAAATTGCCTCTGGAATCGATTTGTAAACCCTGGACATAATTTAGCAATTCCGGGGAATCATTGGTATGAGGCAAAAATGTGCGGTTTTTATTGTCATAAAGAAGCAGCCCATTATTGCTGGTAGCCCAGATCCTCCCGGAATCATCTTCTGCGATCCGACCGGCATACAATTGGTTCCCGGTCTCTGCAAGTGCGCTGACTTTTACAACGCTGATCTTGGAAGAATTGGATTCCAATAAGTAAATATTAAACTCGCCGGAAAACCACAGATTGCCTTTGGAATCTTCCAGAATCGAATGGATACTCTTGGTGCCTTCAATACGCTGGAACCGACCCGTGTGGGGATTAAAACATATCAGACCGAGCCAACCACTTATCCATATCCTGCCTTTCTTGTCTGGATATAACATCAAAATTTTAGTATCCGGAAGAGGCGTTCCTTGATAAACCTGGTTAGGGGAATATCTTAGCACTTTTCCGGTTTTTAAGTCATATTTAATAAACAAACAGTTGTTTCCACCACACCATAAGGTACCCGAATCATCCAAAAAGAAAGCGTAATACTTTTCGCCAGCAGGAAGTTTTACCCTTGTAGACACACCTTCGGTGTTGCCTGGACCGGATATCCAAATCCGGTCATAATTAACAGAAATAGCCCAAAGCTTTCCTTTCGGGGTTTTGCCAATCTTTGCTGCCAGGTAGAAATCGGATAATTTGTCCTCGTATGAGGCCGGCCAAAGCGAAAAATCAGGGAGGTTGGTGTTCATATAGCTGATTCCCTGATAGTACGCGCCGACCCAAAGCCCTCGTTGTTGATCAATGTGTATACTCATTAACGCGTCATCAACAAGGGCATTGGGATTAGTCTTATCCCTCAGGTGCCATTTTACACGAGAGGTTTCCTGGTCAAAAAAAGCAAGACCCGACTCACTGGCCAACCATAATTTATTGTTGTGATCTTCTGCAATCCCATATATCGCCGGCAGCAAGCTATTCCGCTTCACACTTGCTACTGGATAATACGATTCGGTTGCTGTATTGTATTTTACCAAACCGTGGCTCGTGCCCAGCCAAAGGTTACCTTTCTTGTCCAGGTGCATGCTGTATATAGAATATGAAGCAGTTCCGCTGGTTAAGATCTTTTGCCCGACTGGGCTGGTTTTACCAGCTTTAAACTTGAACAGGCCATTCGTTGTTCCAAGCCACAACTCTCCATTCTGGCCAGCAACAATACATTCGATATGGTACGGGATATTAGTTGCCTGACGCGCTATTTTGACAGAAGCGCCCTCAAAAATGATCCTGTTGAGTCCCAAAGCGGTCGCTACCCACAAATTGTTTTTGTTGTCTTCGACCAGTCCCTTTACATTGTTGTCTGTTAGTGAACCGGAGTCATTCCGATCGTGCCGGAATGTGGTAAAAGAATCGCTTTCACGGTTGTACAGGCATAGTCCATTATTCCCGGCTGCCATCCACAAATTTCCTTTCGAATCCTGATATATTTTGTGTACGTAATCGGACGCGATCGAACGAGGGTCTTTAGGATTGTGTTTGTATTTCTTAAAAGTCTTAGAATCATACCGGTAAAGCTCCCTTTCTGTGCCAAACCACATAAATCCTTCTTTATCTTGTTCAATAGCCAATACACTGGTTATCGGAGCGCCCTCTTTATCAGAAAAATGCCGAAATACCTGGGCGAAACTATTTCTATGCAGTGTGCAAAATAAAAGGGACAAAATAAGCTGAAAGCGACCTGAGAATTTCACTATGGTAGACAAGATATTTTAGTAAAAAAACTATGGCTTTGTAGTGACAAACATGCCTATTTAAAAGATATGTCTCGTCCTTATTTTACTTTACAAGTGGGACATTTGCCGTTCAAGTCAGTGAAGGATTCATATATGTTCCCAGAAGCGGCGTAAGGCTCCCACACCTTGTGACGGGCTTGGACACATTGCGAATTTTCCCGTTCTTCTTTTAACAGTTCTCCTGAGTATCAAAACGTTCCAACTGCTGATCGAAACGGATCAACCGGGATCGCTCGAGCGCGGCCAAACTTCACAAATGCGGCCAACATAGACGGCCACATACCTGGTTGTAATATAGTATTTTCCAATAGATTTCCTTTTAAACAGCCGGAGCATCGCCGAAAAACCTGTATAACGTCCGCCGCGGGCATTCAATGACAAAATCTAGCGCCAATATTGCCAACAAACGAATGTGAAATCTCATTACTATTGCGCGATTTGCTTTATTAAAGAAATTAGCAAACTCTTTTCGGCAACCTTAACAGCTATACGACGTTCAATTCCTGCCTGGCTATCAAATATGGCATTACGCTCTCCGGCGAGGACCGGACCGGCTATAACGTTTGGTTTTGCAGTGGGTACTGGACCAGACGCTCACGGGGGATTTACGTCAAGTACGGTTCATTTACAAAGGGGGCGGTTTATCCCGGAAAAGCCCTAAGCAATTTACCGAAAAGATTACCAGATGTTTTGACCTGGATTGAGCCATAATGACATACTTATCATTTAAAAACTTACAATATCGATTTTTTCGAATCAAAAAGCGCCTTTTGATTCGCTCTCAGTTATCCCGCCGGGATCGCAAAATATCGACGAAAGCAGTTGATTGTCAGTTAAGTTATTCGTACCTATCGAATAGGTGACTGAATTGGTGACCGAATGAAATGACTTGATTGGCTTGAATTCAAATATTCTCCACAGCAAACTAGGCTTTCATAGTCTCCAATCCACAGGACGCTCGGCAACGGACTTAGACCGTGACGCCTTGATCTATTTGCGGGACGTGGTTTGAGATGGGCTTATTGACTGGGCCGGGGAGGTAATCAGCGCACCATAGAGCATCGCGGAACCATACAACGACCTGCGCTCCCCAAGTTTTGATATGGTGTAAGTCCCGATACGGTCGAAAAGGCTTTTTAGACCCTTGAAGTCAATGGGATATGGCACCCAGCGATTGGATGCTGTTGTGTCGTACTCGACAATCAAAAACCTTCTACCTTTACTAAAAAGGTTTTCCAGGCGCCGGATTAACGATTCTTTATCCCTGATGAAATGAAGGGAGTTCGCCATCAGGATCCCGTCTAATCCCGCCATCTCCAACGCCTCTGTTCCAAAATCGGCCTCGATGAATTTGATCGAAACCTGGTTGCCCATTTGTGGCGGAAGCTGTTGGGTGTTTTTGTCCACGCCGATAATCTTGCTGTACGCTGGCAGCATCGTCGCCAAGGCTTCGGTGAAAGTCCCCGTCCCACAACCCAAATCTAACCAGTACTGCGCATGCTCGCCATTGGCTCCGCCATCGATTAGTTCTATGGCCTCTTGATTTGTCATAGTTTCCAGATAATTAATTGCTGTGGTTGAGAATCAAGCCGTGATCATGCTATGCTACCTGAGCCGACCGTAACAAATATAAGTGACAATGACCCGGGGGAGCATGGCCAACCGCGCGATTAAGTTAAATGTAGGGTTGCCCATCATATGGTGCGCGATGAAGGCCAGAAAGAAATGTTGATCTATACCGCTCTGAAACAGTATTGGGTTCCCTTTGTGAAACGCTAACCAGACTAGTTCACATAAGGCAGGTTACCGAAAAGGTTACCAGATATTTTGATCTGAATTGAATCGAAATTACACGTAAATATTTTTAAGAAATCACAACAGCGACTGATATGAATGAAATAAGCGCTCTCGGAAGCGCTATCAGTTGTCCCGCTGGGACAATTTGAATCTTGAAAACGCTTGTATCTCAATTGCTTGTAATTCCTAACAAAATAGGTGACCGAAATCTCGGGAAAGCTTACATTTTTGATAAGGCTACAATTTCAGGAAAGCTAACATTTTAGGTAAGACTACACGATATACATATTAGATAAAATAGATGGTCGATGAATAAACCGTATTAATCTTCCAGTTAGATGCAAGTCATATGATTGATTAAATATTTTATTGCACAAAACAAGAATGGCATTTTTGTACTTTACAAAGCGATAGATTTAGACAAGATTACAGTACGTTTTTGACAACTTAGTCTCCGTATGATAAATGCTATAAGAGATATATTTGCATCCTCTTCCTCATCAAGAATAGGCCAAATACAATTAAGGGAGAATTGAGTGTTTTTACAATCATTATGTTATGAGAATCAAAAATTTTACAGACAAAGTAGCCATTGGTATATTATTAATTACGAGTAGTTTTTCATACGCCCAAACACCGGCTTTAACTAGTACCATTTCCGGAGTAGTTTGGAAAGATGGTAAACCAGCCGACGGATTAAGAGCAGAATCAGAACCAAGGGTGGCCGGGATTTTGGTAAAGCTTTTGACAGCTGACACACAGGAGGTCGTATCAACTGCTTTGAGCAATCAGAACGGAGAATTTAGTGTTAAAGCCAATGCTGGAAACTACGTCATCGAATATGTATATCCAGCCGATGGCTTCACTTTAACATCTCAACGGGCAGGCACCGATAATGCTATCAATAGTGCCGCCGACGCAGATAATTTTACTGCACCATTTACGATTGTTGACAATCAGACAATTTCAGATTATGGGCTGGGGCTTGTAGCCAAAGAAAATACGATTACTTATTGTACTCAAAAAGAATCGGTTACTACTGAATGGAGTCAAAATTTGATTCTTCCAAAGTCCACAGTGACCCCGATTCCGCTAAACGTAAAAATATTCGCAGCAGAAGCAGTATATCATCCAGTCATTGGGGTAGAAAATACCGCTACAGCCAGCGGATACAGTATTACAGCGGCTGGAAAAGTCACCATGACAATGCCTATAAACCCTGCTTCATTGGCTATGAACAGTGATGTGACCATCGATGGCAGTCTTGCGGACTTTGATGGTGTCCAAGATTACGGTGGGACATCGGGGGCCTCGGTTTTTAACAAGTATTCGTTTGCCAATGCTTACCCTGCGCGAAATACCAGCAATGCAACAATAATCACAACGAATTTTGTCGGCTCCGGTAATGATGTATTTACCATCCCCACACTTGCTCAGAGCTCTGTTGCCATAACAGGAAGCGGTAACCTGAGAACTTCCATAGAAACTTATGTAAGCGCAGGCGCCTGTGTTGTTTACACCTATGCAGAAGGCGCACTTCCAGTTACATTAGTATCATTCAATGCGAAAAAGCGAGAAAATGTGAGCGAGTTGGAATGGAAAACCACTGCCGAGATCAATAGTGATCGTTTTGAAATTGAAAGAAGTATTCAAGGGGGGGATTGGGAAAAAATAGGCACTGTAGCAGCGGCAAAGCAAAGTTCAGTGCTATCTAGTTATTCATTCACTGATTCCGAACCTTTAAACGGTCAGAACCTGTACCGCCTAAAAATGATCGATAGCGATGAAACATTTGCATATAGTCGCATTGTAAATCTCACTTTTAAAAACAAATCCGAGCTGATCGTCTATCCGAATCCAGCTTCTGAAAGAATAACTGTAAAATCGGAAGAACAAAATGACGTATCCAAAATCGAAATCTACAACCGATTAGGAGTATTGGAAACGCAATCAGAAGATGGCAATTCTATTAATGTACAAAAACTAATCAATGGTATCTACTCGATTAAGGTTTACTACAAGACAGGCTTCAATGAATCACAAAATATAGTGATTGCGAAATAGGCCATGTTTAATTCAAATAAATACACACATTATGCCAGGTTCGGTTTAATCGGACCTGGTAATTGTTTTGTGTTAGTACTGCTTTCAAAGGCATTTAAAAGATCATTTTGGTATGTAGTTGTCGCTTACTGAGACCGAGCATCCGTTTCTGCATTTAATTCTGTGAGAACATTAAATAGATACCCAGAATTCAGTCAAAAGGAGATATTAGCGCCCACGGCCTGTGAAGAGGAATTTTGCGTCGGGATAAGTCGCAGCACTGTTTACTTGCAACAAGAATTTTCGGAACTGTGGATGCAGTTAGAAAACATTCGAAAAGCATTTCCAACGAATGTCAATCAATGCTTTTACTATATTAATATCTAAGAATGTGTTTGGTAATTGACGAAAAGGGAGCGTACGATCAGCCTTATGATGGAACTTTTACTAAATAATTGTCGGACTAATCTATGAATAAGCCACCAGATTGACTATTATCTGGTGGCTGTACTTTTTAGTAATTGAGCGAATCGACAGTAACTCCGCCGTCAACGGTCAGAACAGAACCATTTACGAAGCTAGATTCGTCGGATGCGAGGAATTTGACTGCATTACCAACTTCACAGGCTGTGCCATACCGCTTTAACAGCATCCTTCTTTCTAATGCGTTTTCAAAAGCGCTGCGCTTTTCAGAGGGCATTAGGTTCTTTTTTTGTTCTTCTTCTGATGGTGTGTGTACGCCTGCCCTGATCGTGCCGGGAGAAACAGTGTTTACTCTTATTTTTCGATCGGAAAGCTCTTTAGATAAAATCCGGGCAAGGGAAACAATGGCTGCGTTGCTTGCCGCGTAAACACTTGAACCGGGAATGCCCAATATTGGTGTCACGGACGCATTGAAAATGACCGAAGCGCCATCATTTAACAAGGGTATCAATTTTTGAACGGTAAAAAATGTCCCTTTCAGATTTGTGTCCATGATCAGATCATACACGTCCTCGGGCGTTGAGCTCACGGGTTGAAAAGTCCCTAACCCAGCGTTAAGAAAAAGCACATCTATTTTGCCAACCTGATCTTCCAGGCTTTTTGCAAGCTCATCGAGCGTTTCAAGTTTTCTTTGGTCGGCGATAAAGCCTTTGACCCCCAACTCTGCGGAAGCATTGTTAACGGATTCTTTGTCACGACCGGTAATAACCACTTTCGCACCTGCCTCGGCCAAAATTTGAGCGGTGCTGTATCCGATTCCCCGGTTTCCCCCGGTCACAACCGCCACCTTATCTTTCAAAGTTTTCATTTTAAATGTTGAATGATGAGGTAGCAAAAGTATTCTGGTGATGCCGACCACTGATACGCCGAATGTGGTGATGTCTATCACTAAATTCCTGGGTGATGGGTTGGAAACGCCATTCATCACCCGAATAGGGGTCTTTTTAAGTAAAAGTGGTGATATGCGCCCGTCTGCTGTAAACATAGTTTTGCAACAAAAATCAAGACAAACGACGCACCGCGTCAATTATCATCAGAGATCATGACGAAATACAAAAATGAATTAACAGGTAAAAGAATACTCTTTGGTACCGTTCCCGGAGACGGTCATTTTAATCCCCTTACCGGGCTTGCTAAATATTTACAGGAATTAGGGTGCGATGTCAGGTGGTATGCTTCTGATGTTTTCAAATGCAAGCTTGAAAAATTGTCGATACCACATTATGGCTTCAAAAAAGCATGGGATGTCAACGGTGTGAATGTAAACGAGATCCTGCCGGAGCGACAAAAATTAACAGATCCCGCCGAAAAACTGAGCTTTGACTTGATCCACATTTTCGGAAACCGGGCACCTGAGTATTATGAGGATATTCTCGAAATACACGAATCGTTCCCATTCGATGTGTTCATTGCTGACAGCTGCTTTTCCGCGATTCCGTTAGTTAGCAAGCTGATGAGCATCCCCGTTGTTGCCGTTGGCGTAATTCCTCTGGCGGAAGAATCTGTTGATCTGGCGCCTTATGGAACAGGATTGCCGCCTGCCGCGACGGAGGAGCAACGTGCGATGTATTTTGGTATGAAAGATGCTTTGGCCAACGTTGTTTTCAAAACTGCCATTGACTCTTTTTCGGCCATTCTGGACCGGTACCAGGTACCGCACGAAAAAGCAATTTTATTCGATACATTGATCCGTCAATCCGACTTGTTTCTGCAAATTGGCGCAAAAGCATTTGAGTATGACCGCAGCGACCTGGGCGAAAATGTCCGTTTTGTCGGCGCATTGCTGCCGTACTCGGAAAGTAAATCCCGGCAGCCCTGGTTTGATCAGAAACTTTTACAATATGGCAGGATTGTGCTGGTTACCCAGGGCACTGTTGAGCACGATATCAACAAGATACTTGTACCCACGCTGGAAGCTTTCAAAAATTCTGAGACGCTGGTAATTGCCACAACAGGCGGTAATGGGACAGCGGAATTGCGCGCGCGTTTTCCTTTCGAAAACCTGATCATCGAAGATTTCATTCCGTTTGACGATGTGATGCCCAGAGCAGACGTTTATGTTACCAATGGTGGCTATGGAGGCACCTTGCTCAGCATACATAATCAGTTGCCAATGGTAGCGGCGGGCGTGCATGAGGGTAAAAATGAAGTTTGCTCACGTATCGGCCACTTCGGCTGTGGGATTAATCTGGAAACGGAAACACCTACCCCAGATCAGATACGCGAAAGTGTCCACAAAATCCTGTCTAATGACATCTTCAAAAAGAATGTCTTCAGGATTTCGACGCACTTGGATGTGGATGCGAATGAAAAAAGCGCGGGTCACATTCTTGACTTGTTGGAAGAGCGGGTTGTTTGCGGTTAAAGTTTTAGAAAATGTCATTCATAAAATATTCGTTTGCTATGGTAGTTGCCGTAGCATTAGCTGCCCATGCCCAGGCCGACCAGGCGATTTCAACACACAATTACAAGCATCCCCATAAGGCGCGGGATGCAGCGAGGCGGTCGGACCATGTCATAGTTGTAGCGGATACTTCCTCAAAAAATGCCTCAGTTGACCATGTTTCGGGCACGCCGAGGTACAGGCTTAGAAAACCTCAGCTCATTTTTGCCAGAAAGTGGAAGATTTTAAAAGGATTGCGCTCGCCATTTAATTCATCGGCCCACTATAAGGCCGGCCGTGGAAAAGAATGGTGATTTCACAGAGCTGGTGGGAGGGTAGAAGTCTCGAAGGCAAAACGGCAGTCATTGTAAATGCCTGGTTTGGACCAGGGCTTGCGACAGCGCGATTATTTGCCAATGAAGGAGCCCGCGTAATCGTAACAGCTTCTAGGCAAAATCACGTGAACTTCGCGATCGACCAGATCGGTGAGAATGCAACGGGTTTTGCTTGCGGACCTATGGTAGCCGGGCAACTAGCGGCACGTTTCAGGCGGTGTTGCCCGGAAGGGATCGATATACTATGCGTATTCCCAACAAGGGGAGAGCTAGCCGTACCAGGACAAATTACGGCAGAAGTCCGAGAGAAGGTCATGTCAGGGGTAGGGGAGTTGTTTTCCATAGTTCAGCTCGCCCTCCCTCTCATGAACCCGAACTCGGCATTGATTCTAAGCGGTCCGGTTTCAGCTTTGGACAAAAATCAGTGTTTCGCTCTAAATGATGCGGCCTACGCTTTGGAAAAGCAGTTGATCAAGACGCAAGTCGGCCGTTTTTCGGACCGAAATATCCGATTGAATTTTCTCAGCTTTCTTGATGGACTAGATGGTGGCAACACCAACAACCCGATCCGGCATTTTGGCGCGGGCAAGTCGGGCGAGGCGGAACTGATAGCCGCCAACGCGATGTATCTGGCCCTACCCGAATGTCGTTTGAACGGCCTCCAGGTGTATATGGATGGTCATTGTCAAACCTTTTGAGTGGAGCGTATATGTAGGCGCGTTAGAAATCATTTAGTCATTTTAAAATGCACACAAACGTGAAAATAAATGCTTTAATTTTTTGCGTCCTATTAATTGCGACAATCGGCAAAGCGACTGGCCAGCCCGCAGAGCAGCTGTTAGAAAATGCGCAGGCGTCAAACCAGAAAAACTGGATCGATAGGAATGAGAGCTGGACTAAGAACACACCCATTCAAGATGAGGATGTCGTCATTGCCCGGCAACTCTCGGCCATGATGCGCTACCCTACAACATTGGAAGCTGCCAATATCAGCGGCGTAGTAATGGTCAAAATTGACGTTGGCAGGAGTGGTACAATCACTCATGTGAAGATTTTCAGTCAGGAAGAAGATTTAAACAACGACATCTCACGACAGTTGCTGGGTAAGAGGTTGCAAGTCGTTCGGCCCGCTTCGCATGCCCAGTCCTACCTGTTCAAGTTTGTTTTCAAAAGCCACGAATAAACAATCGATCAAAACCAAAACAACAGATATGCTTAAAACTCGACTTCTACAAGTTCGCCTATTATCGGGAAAGATTTTGCGAGGCCAGCTCATGGGGCTGCTCGCTTTTCTTCTTGTCCCAGTATTGACATTTGGACAATTACCGCAGGGCTTCACACAAAAGAAGCTCACGCAGGACGTTATCAACGAGGCTACTTGCATGGCCCATGCCGCCGACGGCCGGATTTTCGTTGCCGAACGGTCGGGTAGCGTGAAGGTTTTCCAGAATGGTTTGCTATCAACCGTTCACCAGGTACAGACAACGACCGACGCCGAACAAGGACTGTTGGGGATTACTCTGCATCCTGATTTTGCCGCAAATGGTAAATGCTATCTTTTTTACACGAATCAGCAGCGTAGCAGGCATTATCTGGATGTGATTGGCATCACGCCTGCAAATACAGTAAATTCGGTCACCCGGGTCATGCAGTTCGATTCAATCCTGAATGGAAATCATAACGGCGGTGCCCTGCTTTTCAAAGACGGTTATCTCTATATAGCGATCGGCGACAGCAACCGTCCCGTGTTTGCACCTCAGCTCGACACGTACAGGGGAAAAATCCTCTGGTTGCTCGACAATGGTGAGCCGGCACCCGGCAATCCCTATTACAATCAACCCGGCGCTTCACGTCAGAGAAGGAGCATTTGGGCAGTAGGTTTCCGGAATCCGTGGCGAATGAGCCTGGATCCTGTTTCAAAAAAGCTTTTCCTCATCGATGTAGGCGAACATTTTGAAGAAATCAACGATATCACCGCTCCGGCAGCATCAAAAAACTATGATTATGGCTGGAATTGTAAGTATCCCGAAACGACAGACAGTTTGAAATTAGAGATTAAACCTTAATTTTAAACTGATGAAAAAGACCAGATTCACAAGAGACGCAGATCGTTTCGATCCTCAAGCAGCAGGAAGCAGGCATCCCAACCAAGGAGATTTGTCGGCAGCATGGCATTTCTGAGGCCACTTTTTACAATTGGAAGAGTCGGTATGGAGGCATGGAAGCTTCCGACGTCAAAAGGCTTAAGGATTTGGAGGAAGAGAATTCCCGGCTCAAAAAGATGTTCGCGGACCTGAGCCTGGATAACCAAATACTCAAAGAGATTTTCGTAAAAAAGGGCTGGGCTCTGCCGCAAAAAGGGAATTGACAGAGGAGATTGTTCGCGAGCACGATATCGCTGTGAGCAGAGCCTGTAAAATCGTTAGCCTTGTTCGCTCTCAATATTATTACAGCAGTAAGAAGGATGATTCTGAGGTAATTGAGTCGTTGCAGGACTTGGCATTCAAACACCCTTCATACGGGTTTAGAAAGCTGTTTGCCTACCTGCGAAGATCAGGTAAGCCATGGAATCATAAGCGAGTTCACCGCATTTATCAAGTTTTGAAGCTGAATAAGAGGCGAAAGGGGAAGCGGCGATTACCCGATCGGGTTAGGCAACCTTTAGCTCAGCCAGCGCAGGTGAATGAAGTTTGGAGTGTCGATTTTATGAGCGACAGTATGGTCGGCAACCGCAAATTCCGAACGTTCAACGTCATTGACGACTGCTCACGTGAGGCATTGGCCATAGAAATCGATACTTCACTTTCCGCGAAGCGGATCATTAGGACTTTGAACCGTATTGGAGAAAGCAGAGGATTCCCAATGGCGATCAGATCGGACAACGGACCGGAATTCACTTCCGGAAATTTCACGATCTGGTGTGAGGAAAAAGGCATTGAAGCCAAATTTATACAGCCAGGCAAGCCAACGCAAAATGGCTATATCGAACGATTTAATCGACTGTACAGAGAAGCTGTATTAGACGCTTATTTGTTCTTCGACCTGGATCAGGTCAGGCAATTAACCGCGGAATGGATTGAAGAATATAACCAGCGACGACCACATGAAGGACTGGGCAATTTGACACCATTTGAATGGAAGGAATCGCTGGTGAAAAAGAAAATTCACCACCAAATGACTGTCTGAGAAACGGGGTACTTACACGGTCTCCTTCAATTACAATTAGCCATTGGTGAATGAGAACTGAAAAAAATTACTTGCTTCTTTATAAATCATTAGTCATCTGCAACAGCCCTAGGATCGGATTGAGCAGCATAGCAGGCACTTAGAACATTTAGGGTTAAGGGCCGTTGCCGCAAGGTATTTCCCTTATTTGCTTTGGCAAGGGAAACAAGGGGCGGTTTTTGGAGGCATTGTGGCGTGCTTTCAGGTAAATAAAAGTGCGGCTTCGAATGCGCTTTTAATGTTGACGACGACTGGTATGGTAGTGACCGGACAAAGGAGTGAAAAGGCGGTGATTTTTCTTTGTATCATGCGCAGCCTGTTCAACGAGCGTGAAATGACCTCTTGATATCAGCAGTTTTTTTTCGATTTTAGACGATCTCAGAAACGCCGGGGATACTAAGGATCAATTCAACTAGGAATTGGGAGTGGTAGTTGCAAAAAGGTGTTTGGGTATTTAAAAAGCTGGCCGCCGGATTCTTCACATGGCGATGGGGCAATTTATGATTCACAACTGATTTTAGCGATATTTCCGCGCAGTGACTGCCGCATCGGCGATCGTCATCACGGCGGCTCCGGCAATCATCACCACAAGAAATGTTAGTGCGGGAAATTAAGGACAGGTAAAACGGCCCGATCTTTCAAGGCATCAAAGTGGACCTGGATGCTGTCTACACCAAAGGTACTTCTGAAATATTTGCGCCCGCAATCGAAAGTATAATTTCGCCCTTCATAGCTAGCGTGGATAACATCGGGTAGTTTGGAAATGCCCGCGCAACGTTCTCGTGCAGTCACTCGCATGCACACCAGCGGTGAATTCTTGACTATCTCATCTTCTTCTTTCATTTTAGCCCACATCATATATGTGGCAAACAGCATGAGCAGTCCCATTCCAGTTTGCAAGTAAAACCAGAACCAGCGATATTTTTTATATCCTTCTGCCGGTGTTGCGCTCATATCACGGATTCCATTGGGTGGATTCTGATGAGCGGTATCAGCCGATCGAAGTATTCAACGGGTAGCCCTTTGAAGTATTCCTGAATTACCCACATGCCTTCTGTTTTGAAGGGTAGAATGAAGTGGTCCCCGCTGGTTAAATAGAATACAGCGAAGCCGAGTTGTAGTTTGCCGTTGTTATGAAAAACCTGTATCCGGGAAATGTCTCCATCCTTCAAAACAAGCACCGCATCTGAAAGCTCAATTTCCAGTTGATGCACTTCTGGGTAGCTGGTAATCACAACGCCTCTCGAATATGGCCAATGGTTTAGATCGACGCTGACGATCATTGCCGGCACGGCTAGTGAAGACAAACAGAGTAAAAAGACCACAGCCCTGCCAATTTCTGGATATGGGGTAGAGAAGCGCGCAAAAAATACGGCGTGCATGGTCACGCCAAACATGATGAGCCCCATCAGGACAAACAAATAGTCAGACCTGACAAAAAATGACTGCATGGTCGTCCGGTAAATCCGCTGAACTTTCATCGGAGAATTGCTCCCGATCGTATCTCGCGTATATCGGACCATACACCAGATCAACCAGCCCATTGGAAGGAAAATGATTGAAAAAATGATCAGTGTTTCCATTTTACAAAGCTCATGACATCCGATTGACTGACGATGTTAGCGAAAAGTGCAGATCGCTCCCGTTACCGGTGAGCCTGTGTGGCCGAAAAGCCTTTGATGGATAGCCAGCAAAGAGCGGCTGATAGAATGATCAGTAAAAAGGCATTACTTGTAATGTATTTGGCTGTAACGGCAGCTATGATTGCTACGATCGAGAAGCTAAAAATATATTTTGCCCAATGAAATTTATCCATGAGTCCGCTGTTTTACCGGTTGTAAATATAGTAATATAAAGGTTACATGAAGTATGGTCACAATTAATTAGCTCCTGGGATTGGGATAAACATCAAAGATGTATGAATAAGAGGCCTAGACTGCCGGGAGCTTCTATATGTACTCTGAAAATTCCAGAGTACAGTCGAAGTAATAGGGTTGTAATTTTGTCGTTTACAAGAAAGAAAATGCTATCGTAATATTGCGATAGTATTTTCTTTCTCTTATGTTTGCATTATGGGAGTTACGAAAACGGAAATATTTACCGAGCAACAAAACCGGATCGCGGATCTGGCGAAGGCATTTGCACACCCTGCGCGGGTGGCAATTTTGCAGCTGCTCATTGCGCGCAAGGCATGTGTTTGCGGCGACCTGGTGGATGAACTGGACCTTGCCCAGGCAACCGTGTCTCAGCATTTGAAGGAGTTGAAGCGGATAGGCATTATTCAGGGTGAGATTAACCCTCCACGCGTTTGCTATTGCATCAATCCACCGGTGTGGGAAGAGGCTCGGCAAGCCTTCGGCTCGATACTGGAATCCTTTGAACAGGTTACCTGCTGCAACTAAGCGGGTATTTTTTTGAGTAAATTAATCGCAATATTACATTATAACAATTGAGCTATGGCAAATCAACCAAATCCAGTGACGTGGGGCGACTTCAAAAGTACGCTCGAGCAGAATGCTGACATGCATCTGCAATTTGAATATGAAGCAGGGAAGTTCGTAGATAGCTCGTATCATATTACCGAAATCAAACAGGCGCCGATCGTGTCGGTCGATTGCGGCGGTCAGATGAACAGCTGGACAGAGGTTATCGTGCAGCTTTGGGAGCCGTCGGTGAAAGAAGCTGACCGTTCCATGAAAGTGGACAAGGCGCTTAAAATCTTCGGGATCGTAGAGAAATCATTGCCTTTGGACCCCAATGCCATAGTGAAGATTGAATTCGGCAATTCGAAGTTCGACATGCGGCAAATGTACCCCGGCGAGTTCGTTACCGAAGGCGAGACATTTACGGTAAATTTAGTCCCCGACTTCACGCAGTGTAAGGCACTTTCGCGCAACCAAAGCTGCGGAACATCGTCGGCCGACGCGTCCTGCTGCGCTCCCGCCGAAAAAAAGGAAGAGCCTAAGTTGATTGTAGTCGCTGAGGAAGCGTCTTGTTGCGCACCGGGAGGCGGCTGCTGCTAATTAACCACCATAACAACATATCGATGACGATCAGAGAACTGTTACCCAGCGATTGGCCTGCGGTCCGGGACATCTACGCTCAGGGAATTGCAACCGGTCAGGCAACGCTCGAAACGAGTCCGCCGGAATGGGCGGTGTGGGATCAGTCCCATGTGGCTAATCTCCGGTACGTTGCCGTTTCCGATCATGGCGAAGTGGCGGGCTGGGCTGCCCTGACACCGGTTTCAGGCCGCTGCGTCTATACCGGAGTGGCCGAAGTGAGCATTTATATAGCCAAAGCTTTCAGAGGGCAGAAAATAGGGGATCTGCTTTTGAAGCATTTAATCATCGAAAGCGAGGGCAAGGGGTACTGGACATTGCAGGCCGGTATTTTCCCGGAAAATCCGGCAAGTATCAGGCTTCATGAAAACAATGGTTTCCGCATCATCGGCTACCGTGAGAAAATCGGTAAAATGAAAGGGGCCTGGCGGGATGTCAATCTGTTGGAACGCAGAAGTAAAATCATAGGAATCAATTAAATAAACATGAAAAAAGTATTGGTGCTATGCACCGGTAACAGTTGCCGGAGCCAGATCGCAGAGGGGTATTTGAGGCATTTTGCCGGAGACAAGGCCGTCGTATACAGTGCCGGGGTAGAGACGCACGGCGTGAATCCCAAAGCGGTCGCGATCATGGCGGAGGATGGAATAGATACTTCCAATCATACGTCGAACAACCTGGATGAATACGGCGACATCGATTTTGATTTCGTGCTCACCGTTTGTGACAATGCCAAAGAGCGCTGCCCTTATTTCCCCACTAATGCAAAGCAATTCCACCACAACTTTCCTGATCCGGCAAAAGTAACGGGTACTGAGGAAGAGGTTCTAGAAGCGTTCCGGGCCGTTCGTGAGCAGATTAAAACTTACTCTGAAAACTTTGTTAAGAAAAATCTGTAAGCAATGTCTGCCAACAACTGCGCTCCTGCGGCCAACCGCAAGAAACTCGGATTCCTCGACCGGTACTTGACGTTGTGGATTTTCCTCGCGATGGCCTTTGGGGTCATTCTTGGGAATGTCGCGCCATCAGTACCCGGGTATATCAACCGATTTTCCAGCGGCACTACCAACATCCCCCTGGCCATCGGTTTGATTCTGATGATGTATCCGCCGCTAGCCAAGGTGAAGTACGACAAAATGGGGGAGGTTTTTCGAAACACCCGTGTAATGACCGTTTCCCTTCTGCTGAACTGGATCGTCGGCCCGGTGCTGATGTTTGTGCTTGCGGTGATCTTTTTGCCGAATCATCCTGATTACATGGTCGGATTGATACTGATCGGCCTGGCGCGCTGTATCGCTATGGTGCTCGTGTGGAATGAACTTGCGGAAGGCAGCCGGGAGTATGCAGCGGGGTTGGTCGCGGTGAATAGCGTGTTTCAGGTACTGCTGTATAGTTTCTATACCTATTTCTTCATTACGGTTTTACCGCCGTTGATCGGTTTGAGAGGACTGGCTGTCGATATTACCGTTACTAAGCGTTGGGATCTACCTTGGCATTCCCTTCGGGGCCGGAATGCTAAGTCGAATCGGACTGACAGCCTTGAAGGGGGAGGAGAGGTACGAGACGAAATTTCTACCCCTCATTTCTCCCATTACTTTAATAGCGCTGCTGGCTACCATCATTTTAATGTTTAGCCTGAAAGGGGAGCTGATCGTCCAGTTGCCGGGAGATGTGGCGTTGATAGCGATACCGCTCGTAATGTATTTTGTAGTGATGTTCCTGATGAGTTTCTTCATTGCAAAATCACACGGGGCCAATTACGCACAGAACGCGTCCATTGCGTTTACCGCGTCGGGAAACAATTTCGAGCTGGGGATCGCCGTCGCGATCGGTGTGTTTGGCATCAATTCCGGTCAGGCATTTGTGGGCGTAATTGGCCCGTTGGTAGAAGTACCGGCCTTGATAGCGCTGGTTAATGTGGCCTTTTGGCTGGGAGATAGATATTATAAATCAACGATCTCCTAATTAAGAGCTATGAAAGTTGCATTGATAGCGGAAATCCATGAGAATCCTCCGGCTTTGGAGGTGGATTAATAATATCAGGAGTATCAGTGGCTTGACTTGGCGCGAGAAAATCCAGCTGGCGGTGCATTCAATACTTTCAGAGTGATTGGGTGATTGTCTACTAAGTAGTTTTTGACAGCGGCGGATCAATTGGCAGTGAGCCTGATCGAATTCCAATCACTAGACTATTCGCTGAGGCACTAAGTCGTAGATTTGCTTGTAGTTCCAGCCGACAAACTATTCCAGGAGAATTTCATCGAAAGCCCCTCTTTGATAGCCGAGTTGCAGGGTTGCCTGCATAATCTGCATGGTGATGGTGACAATTCGGAAAGCAGGAGCCGCGTAGTTATAACTTGCTGTTGCATTTAGAAAGTCGCATCGAAAGGAGGGGGCATTGAGGGAAATATTTGGCTGGCCTAGCAGGAAAAGGCTGATCTAAGTAGTGAGGAGGTTAAACAACGTGTTGTCTACGTGAATTAGCGAAAAGAGCGGTTCCAAAAGTTCAGATAGATGCGATCAGGTTTACACCCGGTTCGCATCTACAGCCTCGAAAAGCTCGCAGATGCCCAGCGAGCTGCTTGTCTTTGGCCTGCGATCGCAAAGAGAGGCAATAAATGAAAGGATGGTGTCGCGCAGACCGAGAGGGCGGTGCTGACCGCAAAAACTCAGGGCTGCTGTTGGGATATGCAGACCGATCCTTCATTTGTTGTTGGAGTATCAGCAATATTAATTGATGATATCAGTTATTTCCCCCGTTGCCAAGTAATTTTGGAGCTTTAGCGGAAGGCAGGGCGATTCCATCGGTCGAATACCGGCTCTGTGCCGCGATTTTTTTAGGAACCACACCATGCCGAGAAGCTCATCTGTTCTACTCTTAATAAGATGCGAGTATTCTTTGCCTTGCTCTTGTGTAATAGTACCTTTTTTTACATAGTTGTCGATTTCGTCTAGCGATTTGAGCATTTCAGAAACTGCTTCTTGCTTTCGTTTTGCCCCTGACCTCCCCCCAGCAAACGAGACAACTGAAAACTAGAGATTTTCGGTGGCAAAAACGGATCAAAAACGTAATTTGTCACTATGAAAAAGTCGAAATTCACGGAAGCGCAGATCGCTTTTGCGCTTAGACAATCGGAGACCGGCACACGTGTCGAGGAGATATGCCGTCAATTAGGGGTTTCCCAGGCCACTTTTTTCAACTGGAAGAAAAAGTACGGCGGCATGGGCGTTGCCGAACTGCGAAAGCTGCGTCAGTTGGAGGAGGAAAACGCCCAGTTGAAAAAGCTTGTCGCAGATCTGAGCCTGGACAAGCAAATGCTTCAGGATGTTATTAAAAAAAGCTGTGAGGCCTCCTTACAAAAAGGAAATGGCCAATTGGCTTATTTCGAATTATCGCGTCTCAATCCAAAGAGCATGCCGGTGTGTGAAATTGGTTCGGGCAATGTACTACTACAAATCGCACCGTCGTGACGATACATTGCTAATGATGCGCATGAAAGAAATCGCAAATACGAGGGTTCGATATGGGTTCAGACGCATTTTTGTGCTGTTGAAAAGAGAAGGGTTTAGTGACAAGTGCACCGGCACCCCGGCATAAACGTGTTTACCGCATTTATAAGACCTGCGGGCTGAATTTGCGAACTAAGAGGCCAAGGAGAAGCCGAAGCGCAGAGCACCGATTGGAACGTCTGGACACTCAAGGAATAAATAAGGTGTGGAGCGGACGCCGCGCGGTATGGATTTCGTGCAAGATGCGCTCTACAACGGCGAACGGTTCCGGGTGTTAACTGTAGTGGATAATTGCAGTAAAATCTGCCACGGATTGCTGCTTGGCAAATCTCTGAAAGGGGCAGATGTCGCAGCTGAACTGACCAGGATCTGCTTAATCGAAGGATGTTTTCCAGAACGTATTCAGTGCGACAATGGCAGTGAATTTATCTCGAAGGAAATGGATTTGTGGGCTTATACAAATAGGGTTACCTTAGACTTTTCAAGACCCGGGAAACCAACCGATAATCCGTATGTTGACTCATTTAACGGAAAATTCCGAGACGAATGCCTTTCAGTCAATTGGTTCTTATCGCTGGACGACGCCCGTGAAAAAATCGAGGACTTTCGGTGGGAATACAACCACTTCAGGCCTCACAGCGCGCTGAATGATTTAACCCCAAAGGAATTTGTTAATTTCCATCAAGACACACCGGAAACTCTACTTTCAACCGTCTGAAAACCTGGGAGGGGCTCACCACCGAAAATCTCTAATTATCAGCTGTCTCGCTTGCCGGGGGGAGGTCAAAGCGAGCCGACTATGGTAAAAAGATTGTTGTGACCTTTTCCAGGCATTTGACTCAGAAATATGGACGGAACTTCAAAGAGAAAAACCTTCGCCGGACGTTACAATTTGCTGCTAAGAAAATTGTCGTGACACTGTCACGACAATTGAGCTGGTCGCATATTCTCGTATTGCTACCGCTACAAAGCACAGAGGTAAAGCGCTTTTATGCCAAGTTGGTCAAGGGCTCATTGGCTCCAACAATTATAATTTTCATATTCTTTTTGTAAGGTTTAGAAAAAAGCCAACCAGCTCTAAATTAGAATTTAAGGGTCTTCACCCTTGATTAACTAACAATAATATGCATATCAAAATCTGTTGCCCTTTGAAGTACCCTACTGATTACATCGGGTGCGACTGACTTTTCAAATGCATGCTGTTCTGAGGCATCAACACCGAAAGTTTCGAACAGTCCCAGAAAACCCTTTGGGCTGTGAATATTGAGATAACGGCAATTACTTTCTCCTTGATTGGTGAAGGTATGCAGCGTATTGGCGGGAATGTCTATACTTTCCCCTGCTTTTACCGTCACCGGATTGCCGTCAATAAGAAATTCCAGCGCGCCTTCTGTGACCACAAACACCTCATGGTATTTGCTGTGATAATGAGGGGGTGGGCCGGGTACACCCGGGGCAGATATGCCTTCAATCAGATCGTAACTTCCGCTTGTTTGGTGTGGTATAATTCTGTGACCCAGACAAATAACTTCTTTTTCAACTTTCATTTTTTATTTTTATTAGAAGTTTGTCTCACAAAACTATCAGCTAATTTTGATTATTGCAAGCTTTATAAGATATTTGTCTCATGAATGACAAAAATATAAAATCCGGCAGGGTCAACCAGAAGTTGAAGACTCAGAAGAAGATATTGGAAACGGCAAGAGAGATGTTAGTTTCCAATAAGGATTTCTCTCTCGACGACGTGGCTGCCCAGATGCAGATTTCCCGTGCAACCATCTATAGATACTACGCCAATATTGATATCCTGTGTCTGGATGTGGCTATATCGATGACCAATAAAGATCCAGAAGACTTCACCGAGTACGTCAGAGGAATGACCCTAAGCCAGTCGCTTCTGTATGTGCAGGATTATTTTAACAATTTGGTTCAGGAGCACGAGAATCAATTCCGCAAATACCTGAGCCTGGTGCTGGATAAATCAGTAAAGGGTGAGTCGGCGATAGCTCATCGCGGGGGCAGGCGCCCTAGAACTTTGGAGATCGTCATGAAACCTTTTCAAACTGAATTGGACGACCAGACTTACATTAATTTAAAAAACGTGGTGACCCTGCTCTGCGGAATTGAGCCTCTAATTTCCAATAAAGATGTCAGCGGATTGAATAATGAGCAGTCCAACGAATTGCTAAAATGGGCCCTGGAAATGATTCTTAGGGGTGTGGAGGCAGATATGGCGGAAAAAACCAACCCGACTCTATGAAGAAAAAATTACTAACATTTCTTTTGCCGTTTTGCTTAGACATTTCGTCAAGCGACGCTTTTTCGCAGGCGCGCCGATTTGTAAAACCATCTTCCTCCGGGGAGGCCGACGGCAGCTCGTGGGAGAATGCCAGCGACGATTTGCAAGCTATGATCGACGCCGAGGGAACGGAGGAGGTTTGGGTGGCATCAGGAACTTACCGGCCCGTCAGGCCATTGGACAACACCACCCTTTATCAGCCGCTTAACCGGAAAAATGCCTTTGTAATGCGCCCCAATGTGCGCATATACGGCGGTTTTGCAGGAACGGAGACGACGCTTGATGCAAGGAACGCTGGTACGCGTTCCACCCTCAGCGGTGACATGGGCATTGATGATTTTGTTGTCGACGGCGTCAGTAAAACGATCAGGGGCACGAATTCCTATCACGTGGTGGTCAGTGTCAATGACGTCGGCAGCGCGCTGCTTGATGGGTTCATTATTACCGGCGGAAATGCCGATTCGGATGCGATTATTAATGTGGACGGCTGGAATGTGCGAAGCTCTGAAGGCGGCGGCTTTTATGTGGGCCAATCATCGCCCACGCTGTCAAACCTGGTCGTCCGCAATAACCATTCAACCGGCCTCGGCGCAGGCGGCTCCGTTTACTGGTACTCTCAGGCAAATATCACGCGCTCATCATTTCTCGACAACACCACAGAATCCAGCGGCGGCGGGCTCTCAATTTCGGACTCAGAGGTGACCCTTACGCATTGCGAATTTAAAGGCAACACGGCAGTGAGGGACAACGGGGGCGGAATCGCCGTTTGGAGCTCGCTCGGGAAGATTAGCAATACGCTGATCACCGGCAATACGGCCTCGAATGGTGGCGGAATGTATTTTTATCGGTCGTCCACGGAAGTTGTGAACACCACGATCAGCGGGAACACCGGGCTTGGAAGGGCAGGGATCTATTCCTTCGGCGAGCCGGTGGCCAGATTTAAAACAGCATCATTTGGGGGAACAGCGACAATGCGACTGGCGGCTTGCCCGAATTTGCGCACTCATTAGTGGGCGGGATCGATCTACCGGGCGAAGGAAATTTTCCCGGCAACACGAACCCGGGTTTTGTAAGCCCGGCGCTCGCTAGCCTGGCACCTACCAAAGATGGAGATTATCACTTGCTGACCACCTCGCCGCTGCTCAACGCAGGCACGCCAGACATTGAAGGGCTTGGTTTGACAGAACTGGACCTGGCCGGAAATGCCCGGTTGCTCGACGGAAGAATCGACCTTGGCCCCCACGAAGGCGGCGTTCGGCCTGTCGAGCCCATATATGAAATCCGATATGTGATGCAGACCGCCCGTGGTGCCGGCGATGGATCAAGCTGGGAGAATGCCAGCGACGACATTCAGGGGATGATTGAAAAACAATATGTAAAGCAGGTTTGGGTTGCGGAAGGCAAATACGTTCCGCGGCGCAGGGCTGACGACGTTTCCACCGTATCTGTCGGAGATCGCAACAATGCGTTTTTAATGAAGATCGACGTCAAAATTTATGGCGGCTTCAAAGGCACGGAAACCTCGCTTTCGGAGCGCGACCTGCAATCTGCGAGACGCTCGATCCTCAGCGGCGACCTTGATAACAATGATATTACGGTGGACGGCCTGAGCACCAGCAACCGGGGAAACAACGCTTACCATGTGGTGGTTTGCATTGGCAATGCAGGGGAGGCTGCGCTGGATGGATTCACTATCACCGGCGGCACGGCCTACAATGATCTGACCACCCAGATCAATGGTTAT
The DNA here is from genome assembly GCF_000023125.1 of Dyadobacter fermentans DSM 18053. Taxonomy (NCBI): domain Bacteria; kingdom Pseudomonadati; phylum Bacteroidota; class Cytophagia; order Cytophagales; family Spirosomataceae; genus Dyadobacter; species Dyadobacter fermentans. The sequence goes on along the minus strand of NC_013037.1, from coordinate 2,356,921 downwards.
GATGCAAGAAGAGACGAGGGAGGCGGGATTTATGTCGCGAACTCTTCTCCCAAAATCAACAATGTGTTCATAGCGGGCAATGCCGCCAGGTCAGGCGGAGGGGTTTACTTGATTTGGTCAAAAGCGACAATTTCTAATTTTGTGTTACAAAAAAATACGGCTAGCAGCAGTGGGGGCGGTATTTCAGTCGATTTCGGCTATCCGACACTGATCAATGGCCGGATCACCGGGAACCGCAACCGGCTTTGTTGGCGGTGGGTTTTACAATTATGGCCACGGCGTGAATGTAGTCAACTTGGTGATCAGCGGAAACAGCGCTACAACACCCAGGGCGGCAGCACGCTGTTTTCGCATTGCCTGGTGGAAGGCGTTGAAGCAAATGCAGGCACCGGGAATTTAACGCCAACACCAATCCGCTCTTTAAATCTGCACTGTCATGGTCCGGGGCGCCTTTTACGGGTGGGGATTACAGTCTTTCAGGATGCTCGCCGTTGATCAATGCAGGCTTGTCGGCATCAAATTCATATGCGACGGATGCGGCCGGGAATTTCCGCATCCAGCTTGGCAGCATCGATATTGGCGCTTATGAAGCCAGCAATACAAATCCTGATCAAGGAGCAACGCTGGCCACCTCGGCTCAGAGCGTGCAGGCCGATCAAAACAGTGTCGGGAGCACAGTGTACGCGTCGGGATGCGAATCGCTGATCGCCACGGTGGCAGGTGTTGGCAGCGAGCAGCCGGTGCGCGGCAATGTGACGGCGCGCGTGTGGGTGGAGGCATCTCAGCCTGATGGTTTTGTAAAAAGACATTACGAAATTTTTCCGGCTGAAAATGCAGGTTCGGCTGAGGGCCGTGTGACGCTTTATTTCTCTCAGGAAGAGTTTAATGCTTTTAACGCGACCGCCAGCAAGCCGCTTCCTGCAAATGCGACTGATGCCGCCGGCAAGGCAAATCTGAGAATCGAAAAACGCGGCGGCCAAAGCCAGGAGGGTGCGCCGGATGCAACCGGCCTTCCCAACACTTACACAGGCGGGATTTCAACCATCGATCCTCAGGACAGCGACATTATATGGAACGCCGATCATGCCCGCTGGGAGATTTCCTTTGATGTAAAAGGGTTTTCCGGGTTTTTTGTAAAAACACAGGGGGGTGCATTGCCTGTCGAACTGGTTTCGTTTCAGGCTGTGAAAGAAGGGGCTGTGGTGCAGCTTCACTGGGAAACGGCTTCGGAAGTGAACAGCGAAACGTTTGTGATCATGCGCAGTGCGGATGGCAAAAAGTGGAGCGAAATCGGCTCGGTGGCCGCAGCGCAGACCAGCAACTCCCACCTTCAATATAAGTTCACCGATGCAGCGCCGCTGGCGGGAGAGAATTTATACAAACTAAAAATGATTGACGCCGACGGCACGTTCGCTTAAAGCATGCTCCGCAGCGTGCTCACGGCAGATCAAAACCCGATTATGGCCTTCCCAAACCCTACAAACAGCTTCACCCGCATCGAACTGGTGACGCCGCCGGTCGATGGGAAGGTCTGGCTCGTGAATACGGCAGGGCAGAAACTTCTTGAATTTTCAGTGAAAGACAGGACAGTCGACATTGACCTGGGCAGGGTTGCTTCCGGCACCTATCTGCTCACGACCAGCGATGGACGGGCGGTCAAGGTTGTCAAGCAATAGAATGAAGTGATTTTTGAAGTAAACAGACAAAGCCTGTAAATGTATCATTTTACAGGCTTTGTCTGTTTTTGCAGAGAGGAGGAGGTTCGAATTTATTTATAACCTGCTCTGACTATTCAGATTTGCTATCCGGAATCCGCACTTCCATTCGAAAATCAAGATTGGAGGCTGCGGTTTCGGTTAATGGCCAGTTGCTACATCAACCCCCGGAGTGGAAGATTGTCATCTGAGACGATTTTTGGCTTTTGATAGCGATTCCGTTTTCGTCCGGAAATCATATCCTGGACTAAATTGAACGTTGTTGGCGACACGATTGGCTTGTGCAATCCCTTTACACGTTGCGCCTTTTCTACTTCGAATTCAGGAATAATATCTGTCCGTAATAAACCGGATTCCGAATTGCAAGCCCAAAGTTGTTTTTAGTCCTTTTCTGACCACTTGCTTACATACTTGTTCTGTATCATGCTACTTCTCAGGCATCATGCGGCGATTCAAACGTCACTATCATAGGTGGCGGCGTCCAAATCTGTATATCAGCTGCCGTCAGAATCGGCCAGGGTGAACTGACGCCGCCGACCGCCGGCACGGCATGCTCGAAACCTACCCAGCTGATTTGATAATGCCGGATGGCGTACGAGCAGAGGATGCAAGGCTCGTGGGTGGTATACATCGCGCAGCCGGTAAGTTTGTCTGTCCCCAGGCGATTCAATGCATCTCGAATAGCTTCCACTTCGGCATGTCGGGTGATGTCGTTGTCGGGGCGCGTGGCTTCGATGCCCTCACCTACGATGACGCCTTCGCGTACGATGACAGCGCCAACTGGCGTGTTGCCCGAGCGGCCTGCCTGCAATGCCAGCTCGTGGCAGCGTTGCAAAAATTTATGGTGTTCGTCCATCTGTCTATAAATCAAGCGTGATATCGGTTTCGGGCCGTGCGCAGCAAAGCAGTATTTCACCCTCGAACGGGTCGCCGAATGGTTCCGGGTCGTAGGTTACTGTTCCCGAAATCATCCTCGTGCTGCAACTCATGCAAGTACCTTCCGTGCAACTGCTTGGTGGGTAAATGTCGTGTTTTTCGAGCAAATTCAGCAGGTTTCCGTCTCCATCGGCCCAGGAAAATAACCGGCCAGATTGCGTGAGTGAGATTGTCGGGACCGCACCGGCCAGGTCTTCTTCGATAAAAATCGGCGCTGTTTGCTGATCTGGTAAAACAGTGTTGTCATTTCCACTAAAATAAGTACAAGACAACCTGGAGTCAGCAATGCCTAGCGATCGAAGTCCATCAGCAAGTGTTTTGACAAAAGATGCCGGGCCGCAAATGTAAAAGTCACTATGGGTAGGGGATGAATTTTGTTTGAGAAAATCCAGGTGTATCCGACCCAACGCATCATAGTCAACCCGAATGATTTCGAACGGCGAAGGCTGGCTATGGTGGATCGACACCCGTATGTGCGCCTGCGTGCGGGCCAGCGATCGCAGCCACGCGAGCATCGGCTGCTCGCCCGCATTCCTGCTTCCGTGCACAAACCAAACCTGCCGGGGATCGGGCTCTTCGGCAATGGCTTCGAGCATGCTGAGCATAGGCGTAATGCCTACACCGGCGCTGAGAAGCACGACCGGCCGTCGTGAGTCTTTTTGTAATGCAAACCCGCCAAGAGGTTCGCTGATCCAGATTGTATCGCCAATATCAACATGATCATGCAAGAACGACGATGCAATACCGGGCTGATCCGGTGTGCCCTCGCGCTTTACGGTAATGCGGTAAAGGTTCTGGCCAGGCACGCCTGATAAGGTGTAAGAACGTTGAACCGGCCCGGCTTGCCCGGGTATTTGCAGCCGGACGATAATGTGCTGCCCCGGCAGATAATGCGCAAGGCGATCGCCATCGGCGGGTTTGAGGTAAAATGACCAGATCGTCTGGCTTTCCTGAACTTTATCGATGACCTGAACGGGCTTGAACATGAATGCTAAACGTTAAATGGGGAATAATCCAGAAAGGTCCAGTTGAGTCCGGCCAGGCTTGCCTGCCTTCGCCAGCTGTGTAAATGAAACTGCCAGTAGCGACCGGTACCGCCTGTGGTGTCGTCTTCGTCGGGCCCGGTAAAGTCCAGTTCGGCATGGCCGGTAAGTTGCAGGGTTTCGCCGGATTTGAAATCTACGAAAAGCAACGCGGCGCGGGGATTGATCGTGAAATTGCCGAGCGAATTGAACATGCTGTTGCCGTTGTAATCGGGGATGCGGAGCGTGCGCTCGTCGAGGATTTGTACAAAACCCGGGTTGCCGCCCCGGTGACCGACATCGATGTGGTCGTCGTCGTGGCCGCTGCCGACAAACAGGGTGTCGGCGCTGGTAATCCAGCTTTGCAATGCGTCGGTGAAATGCCCGCCGGTTTCGGTGGCTGCATTGGCCTGCCGTGTGGCTGCGGTCACTGCCACTTCGCGCCGCTGAATGTAGCGCGGGCAGAGCGGAAAGCATTCCTGCACCTGTACCTGCAAGCCCGTGCCGTCCGGCGCAAAGCTTACCGGGCCGTTCACTTTCAACCGCCTGCGCGTGGCCAGCTCGATGAACAGCAGGCCGACACCAGGGTGCCCCACCACATTGGACCAGAAAATATCATTCTCAGCCGACACCAGATGCTCCGTATTCAGCTGCACCGCTTGCGGCGATTCGGCCTGCATAAAACCGGGCTGGCCTGCCAGCATCGATACCCATATGTTTTGCTCCGGATCCAGGCTCGCGGCCAGCACGAATGGCTGTTTATCGACAAATTTCAATGCGCCGCTGGGAACCTTGTCTGCGATGAGCCGGCCGTTCCGACTGGCGATCTGCGCTGCCCACGCTCTTTGCATTGATCCTGGCGATCGGTATCGTGGTGGATGATGCGATTGTGGTGGTAGAGGCGGCGCATGCCAAAATGGAGCACAAGCGCCTGGACCCCAAAGCGGCGACCCACGAGGCGATGCATGAAATTTAAGGTGCTATCATTTCCATTACGCTCGTCATGGCAGCGGTATTCGTGCCGGTGGGTTCAATGGAAGGATCTACCGGGCTCTTCTACCGGCAATTTGCGTTCACGATGGCCATCGCGATTGTGATTTCAGCCATTAATGCGCTAACGCTCAGTCCCGCATTAGCTGCATTGTTCTTGAAGGAAATCCATACAAATGCTTCCGGTACTGGTGAAGAAGCGGGAGTGAAGAAAGGTTTTAAGGAAAAATTTTTCATCGGGTTCAATAGCAGTTTCAATGCTTTGACGGGCCGCTATGTAGGCGGGTTGAGATTTCTGATCCGTCACAAGTTACTCAGCATGAGCGGCCTCGCGCTGGTAGCGGCGGCGACCGTGTTCATGATCAAATCCACTCCTTCGGCATTCATACCCACAGAAGACCAGGGGTTTATAGCCATTGCCGTGAACACACCTTCGGGAACTACGCTGGATGTGACGCAGAAAGTGATGAGCCAGGCCGAAACGACCGTGAAGGGCCTTGACGCCACGCGATTTGTGACGGCCATTTCCGGTTTTGACGTGCTTACCAACTCCATGAGCCCTAACAAAGGCATTATTTATGCATTATTAAAACCCAATAAGCAGCGCGGCGATATCAAGAACCTGGACGCTGTGATGGACAATGTGCGCAGCAAACTGGGCGGCATCACCGGTGCCAGCTTCTTTGTGTTCAGCTTTCCGACCGTGCCCGGTTTCTGCAATGTGGAAGCCCTGGATTTGGTATTACAAGACAAAACCGGCGGTAAGCTCGATAAATTCAGCAACATATCGCAGCAGTTCATCACCGAGCTTTCCAAGCGCCCGGAAATAGCGGCAGCATTCACAAGCTTCAAAGCCGATTACCCGCAGCTGCAACTGGACATCGACGACGATAAAGCCGACCAGCTCGGTGTAAGCGTGAAAGACATTCTCGAAACCATGCAGGCCTATTTCGGCAGTGCGCAGGCATCGGATTTCAACCGTTTTGGCAAGTATTACCGCGTGGTGGTGCAAGCCGATGTGCAGGACCGCGCCGATCCGTCGGCGATCGACAGGGTGTTTGTCAAAAACAAAACCGGCGAGATGGTGCCTATCAATACGCTCGTGAAACTGAGCCGGATTTACGGTTCGGAGACGGTTTCGAGTATAATATGTTCAATTCCATTTCCGTGAACGCGATTCCCGAGGCCGGTTTCAGCTCCGGGGCAGCGATCAAGGCGGTGGAAGACGTGCTTTGCAGGAGCGTTTATCCAAAGATTCCAACGAGGCGGTTCGCGATGACGAAGGGCCTGTAAACCAAGCCATTTATGAAACAGTTTAATATAACTCTTATCCTGTTCGTCGCCCTGACATGGGCGGGATGCAAGGTTTCGAAAAACGTGCCGCTGCCGGATGCGGTACCGGGGGCATTCAGAAGTGCAGCGGCCGGAGATTCTGCGGGCATCGGTGCCATTCCGTTCAGGACTTTCATTACCGACCCGGCGCTGCTGCAACTGATCGATACGGCATTAATTAAAAACTACGACATGCAAATCGCGTTACAAAACATCGATGCCGCCGAAGTGCTGTTCAAACAGGCCAGGCAGGGCTACCTGCCGGAGCTGAAAGCGCAGCTGACTGCCAATACCAGCCGCCCTTCCGACAATAGTCTGAATGGTTTTACCCTGAACCAGTTCCTGGGCACTTCGCACATCGAGGATTACAGCACCGGGATGACGGCAGTTTGGGAAGCCGATATCTGGGGCAAGATCCGCAGCCGCAAAGCTGCCGCGCTGGCGGGCTTTCTGCAAACCGCAGAAGCGCGCAAAGCGCTGCAAACGCAGCTGGTAGCGCAGGTCGCGCAGGGTTATTACAATGTTTTAATGCTGGATGCGCAGCTGGAAGTCGCCCGGAAGAACCTGATGCTCAACGACAGTACGCTGCGCACTATACAATTGCAAGCGGTAGCCGGGCAGGTCACTTCACTGGCGGTCCAGCAAGCCGAGGCGCAGCGGCTCACTGCTTCCCAGCTCATTCCGCAGCTGGAAGAGCAGGCCACATTGCAGGAAAATGCATTGCATGTGCTGATCGGGAAAATGCCGCAGGCGATCAACCGCAAAAGCCGTTTGCAAGCATTGACGATCCCGGAAGAACTGCATGCAGGTTTTCCATCTGCATTGCTCAGCCGTCGGTCCGATATTAAAAGCGCTGAGCTGGCTTTGAATGCGGCTAATGCCAAAGTGGGCGAGGCGCAGGCGAGTTTTTATCCTTCATTGGTGATCACAGCTGGCGGCGGCATCAATGCATTGAAAGCCAGCAACTGGTTCAATATTCCCGCATCGCTCTTCGGACTGGTCGCGGGCAGCATTACCCAGCCTGTTTTTCAGCGTGGACAATTAAAAGCGAACCTTGAAATAGCCAAAATAGAACGTGAAAAAACAGTGATTGCATTCCGGCAATCGGTTCTCCGGGCAGTAGGCGAAGTGTCGGACGAACTGACCAAAGTGGAAAAGCTGAAAGCGCAATACCGCGCAGCCGCAGAACGGACGCGCGTGCTGGAAACTGCTTCGCGCAATGCGAACCTGCCCTTCAACCGTGGGATGGCCAATTACTTGGAAGTCATTACGGCGCAAGGCAACCTGCTGCAAAGTGAGCTGCAACCGGCTACCATTAAAACCCGGCAGTTGAATGCGGTGGTCGGGCTGTACCGGTCGCTGGGGGGTGGGTGGAAGTGATAGTTGTAGTGTTTGAATCTTCTTGCCAAATCATGGTATGTGGACAAGTAGTTAAATATTGATTCGGAACATTCTGGATCTTATTTTCTGGACAGGTTTGGGCAGAATCCTTTCTTGATCTAGCTTCAAATCAAAATGCCGTTCCGAACGATTCGGAGCGGCATTTTTTGTGATATCAGCTATGTGTAAAATACATTGTCTATCACTTGGTGGTATTGCAGCCGTTCAGCACCCTTAAAGGTTCGATAAACCTAGCTAGTTATACCCTTTATCGTGCTTTATCAATGTTAGACTCTATTTTTGAATCCAGTCTACGATTGAATCTGCGAATTCCTGTGGTTGTCTTTTCCACCGCCAGAAATTAGCAGGCCAATTCAACGAGTCGTCATTCTCGCTTTCGATGGTGATCATGTCGTGTCCGCACTTTGGCAACACAACAATTTTGTGAGCCAGATTAGCCTGACTTAAATAATTTTCCATTTTACTGACGTTCTCGGCAGGAGGGACCAGAACGTATTTTTCACCAAAGATGCTTAGGACAGGGCATTTAACGCTCTTCAGGGTTTCCTATGGGTCATACTTGTTGCTTCTCCACCATCTGATCCCTTCGCTTTTGGGTGTCTCGGGAACGTCCAGATAGCCGACCCATTTTCGGGAGGTGATTGTATTCGCATACGCTCGAAGCTGTTTCCAATCTTTTTCGGCATTGCTTTGCACATACTTAAAATACAACTCCGAATAGTGCTTCGCCGAATCGATGGATTCTTTGGGATAACCCTCTTCCCGTAATGTATATGCCACCCTGTGCATACGCTTTTCAAACGGGGACGTGCCGCAGGTGAGGAAGGTTCTTTCGGCCGGTCAATAATCAATACAAATCATACCCAATCCTTTAAAAAATGAAAATCGTTATCGTTGGAGCATCCGGCACAATCGGGAAGCATGTTGTGGACGCACTGAAAAGTGAGCACGAAATTATTACGGCCGGCTCCAAGTCCGGCGACTACCAGGTGGATATGGCCATCCCGGATTCGATCAAAGCTTTTTTTGAACAAATCGGTAGCTTCGACGCGCTGGTCTGTGCGGCCGGGGACGCGCATTTTGGTCCGCTCACCTCGATGACCGACCAGGATTTTCGAAAAGGCGTCGACGGCAGCTGATGGGCCAGATCAACCTGGTCCTGATCGGTCAGCACTACATTAATCCAAATGGTTCGTTTACGCGCACATCTGGTGTGCTGGCAGAAGACCCAATCGTGTACAGCGCGGCCGTCACGACCGTGAATGGGGCGATTAATGCATTTGCCGTCGGGGCAGCGGTATCAATCGCCCCCGGGGTCAGGGTAAATGCAGTGGCGCCGGGCCTGGCAGAAAATTCCCCATTCTATTTTTCATTTTTTCCCGGCTTTGTGCCTGCTTCAATGCACCGGATAGCCCAGGCTTACGTAAAAAGCGTACATGGTGTGCAAACCGGCCAGGTTTACCGGGTGGCGTAGACATCTCTACGCGTACGTGATGCAAGTGGAACTATCAGGAAACTATCGCGAAGCTGCCACTTCCTCCTTGCGCGCGTGCGTGGCAAGCAACTGTTCCATTTGAGTGAATCTGGCGTCCATTGCCTCTAACCTGGCTTTAAGGCTGTCATTTTCTTCTTGTAGTGCTTTCGTGAGTTTTGCAAGTGCCTGGATGGCCGCCATGCCGTCACATTGAACTGGGCAACATCGGAAGAACAAGACAATGCGGGATTTGAAATCCAAAGAAGCGCAGATGCGGTTTTCTTTGATAAGATTGGATTTTTAGAGGGCAGTTCAGACACAAAGCTCAGAGCGTATACCAGTTTTTTGATCCAAGCCCATTTTCAACAACCTATTATCGGCTAAAACAACTTGATCACGACGGAGCTTTCACCTATTCGCGTATCATTTCAGTCAAGACTAAGATCGCAGCCGTCAAAATACATCCGAACCCCCCGCCCAGGATGTGGTGTTTTTTGAAGGTGAGCGCACACCTCAGAAAGTGATCATCTTTAACTTGCTTGGACAAAAAGTATTGGAAGAAAATGACATAACTGTGTCAGTTGACATTAGCAGTATCAGAGACGGGCTTTACGTTGTTAAAATAGGTGAACAGGCTACGCCACTTGTCATTCGCAGATAAGAGAATCTCTGTTACTTGTGGTGCCAGCGACGTTACTCCACCATTAAGTTGAATGTACGTGTGTGTGCTCGCTCTTGTACGGTGATGAGATAAGTCCCCGAAACTAGCTTTGACATCGGTGTGATTAACACCGTTTGCGTACCTTCCGGCTGACGTCTGAATGCAAATTCCTGTCCGGAAGTATTGTGAATCCGAATATGTGCTGTATCCGGCTCGTCAATGCTAATGCGAAAGGAAAGATGCTTGGTCGGGTTCGGATATAGCATGTAGTCCTGAGAACGCACTACGACCGGTACGATGCGAGAGATCGTTCTGGTACCGTCCAAATCATATTGCACGAGCCGATAATAACTCGAGCCGGCGAAAGGAGCGGTATCGACGGCCCTGTAAGTGTGTATAGTGTTGGAATTACCGCCTACGTCCCGAACCTCGGCGATGTTTTCGAAAACAATCAAATCCTTGCTTCGCTCAACTACGAAACGGTCATTTTGCGTTTCCTGGGCGGTCTGCCAGGCAATCTCGACGGTTTTGCCGGAGGTTGGTTCAGCGGTGAAGAAAACGAGCGTTACGGGTAGCACCGCACAGGTCGGGTCGAGGATATCCCCGGTAATTGACCATCCTTTTGTGATGAGCGCATTCCGCGCATCGGTTGCGGAGGGTCCGTAGAAGCGGCCTGTGGCGTCAAGGCTAAGGTTTGACGGGATTGCACTATTTGCCGCCCACCCGATCAAGCTGGTACTGTAATTGTCGCAATCTATTGAGCTTCCGGTCAATGCGCCGGTCAAATTTGTTACCGAGTTTATCGCCCAATCTGCAAGTGGTTGATTGAACGCCGATGCCCCATTAAATATATTCTGCATGTTTGCAACTTTCGAAACATCCCAGGCATCGAGAGGTTGATTGAAAGACACAGCTCCGTTAAACATAAATTCCATCTTGGTCACCCCCGATACATCCCAATTGCCAATCGGTTGATTGAAAGCACGTGCTCCGGAAAACATAAATGCTAAGTCAGTCGCCGCTGAGACATCCCAGTTTCCAATCGGTTGATTAAATAAAGTGGTTCCCGAAAACAGACCGCGCATGGAGGTAACGGCGGATACATCCCAGTCCGAGAGAGGTTGGTTAAACGGCGAGTTCGCAAACATCGAGTTCATATTGTTCACAGATGAGACATCCCATCCCGAAATCGGTTGATTGAACGGCGTACCAAAAAACATATAATCGATCGCGCTCACGTGGGATACATCCCAACCGCCAAGTGGCTGATTGAAAGTTGAAGCAACAGCAAACATCAACGACATCGTAGTTACCTTGCTGACATCCCAATTGCCAATGGGTTGATTAAATGCCTGGGCGCTCGTAAACATTGCAGCCATTTCTGTTACCGAGGAAACGTCCCAATTTGCCAGCGGCTCGTTGAAAAGCTCCGAGCCTTGGAACATCGAATTCATTTTGGTCACCGTAGAGACATTCCAATTACCAATGTTCGGAGCTGAGGCGAGCAGCTTACAACCACTGAAAGCGGAAGACATGTTCGTCACGTTGCTTAGCACAGGCGCATCTGTTGCAGATATAGCCGTGAGGTTATTGCAGTCTTTAAAAGCATTTTCGAAAGATGACCAGACCGTACTTCCCCATTGTTCGATCGTTAAAAGGGTTGACGGGGAAGAGAATAGATCAAATTCAATCCTGTGAAAAGGCACGGCACCGGTTGGCTTGACAGCCATACGATAGGTTCCCGCTGTAGGGAATATAATGGTTTGAGGGCCGGTAAACGTGCCGGTCGCCGGCAGCGTGCCGGATCTTCCTGCCGGCAAGCTTTCGTAGTACACCGTATATTCACCGGAAGCGGGGAAAAATATCCGGTTATTGCTCAGGCTATTCCAGGTAGCGACAAAATCCGTGCTGTTGATCTGTGCGTGACCGCAAATGGCGGTGAACACACCAATCATCAAAAGGAGAATTTTCTTCATGAAGTTGTAAGTTGATAGAGCAAGCAAGATAGTCGCGGCAGCGGCCAACGGGCGTACCAATTATTACCATAGGAAAGTAGACATTTCTCTACAAAGATCAGTAAGACGTTCACCCGATGGCGCCTGGCTCTATCAGCTCGCTCAATTGATACCGCTGCAACGAATGGACGCGCCGCCCTCTTTTGTTTTGTACCAACTTCCTATTCCACTCTGAACCAATGAAAAGTGCTTCGAACGGGGCGGCTGAAAAATAGTATTACAAAAGCAAACAAAAGTAGAGGATCGAAGGAATGGCAAAATCTAATTTTGGATTTGTTAATTCATGCCAAACCTTCTAAGCCCAATACTATGCAAAAGGAAATATTACTACATCTTTTTCACCGGAAGCCCTGTTTATTATTTTTATTGATTTGCTTTTGTATACCTGCTGCATTCTCTCAAACGGCAGTTCGGGTTTCGGGGAAAATTGTTGACGAAAAAAACGAAGCGCTGCCGGGAGTGAATATTCAGGTGAAAGGGACCACTACCGGCGCAAGCACGGATGCGGACGGAAATTACACCGTAAGCGCCGCCCCCGGATCTTCCCTGATATTCTCTTTTATAGGTTACCAGAGTCAGGAAATACCGATAGGCAATAGCTCGGAGGTGAATGTGACATTGAAGGCAGACGTGGCGGTGTTGCAGGAAGTGCTGGTGACGGGATACGGTGTGCAGTCGAGGGAAACGCTCACCACGTCTATCTCAAAACTCGACACGAAGGTGCTTGAAAATGTTCCTTTTGCCAATGCCGCCTCGGCTTTGCAGGGAACCGTTTCCGGCGTGCGGGTCCAAAGTACGTCCGGCCAGCCCGGTGCGGCTCCGCGCGTGATCGTACGGGGCGGAACCTCTATCAATAATCCCAACGGGGCCAGTCCGCTATATATCATCGACGGGGTGATCCGGACTGATATGAATGATATTAATTCGGATGACATCGCTTCCATGCAGGTGTTAAAAGATGCGGCTTCCACCGCCATTTATGGGGCCAGGGGATCCAACGGGGTAGTTATCATCACCACCAAAACAGGCAAGTCCGGGCAGACGAGGGTCAGTTATTCTTATGACATGACTACATCCAAGCCTGGTAAAATGTTCGAGCTTGCCAATGCTCGGGATTATCTGACCATCAACAGGCTAGGGGTTTTTGGGGATGCGAAGTTCGGAGATTATACTTCAAGGCTGACCTTGCCTATGGGTTACGGAACAGGGAATGACCTGACCAATAACACCGCATTTACAACCCAATACCTGACGCCTGCGAACGAACATAAATTGCAGGAAGGCTGGCAGAGCATGCCGGATCCGGCGGATCCTACCAAAACACTGATCTTCCAGGACACCGATTTTCAAGCATTAAACTACCAGACGGGCATTTCCCATAACCATAACCTGTCCGTTTCCGGCGGTACTGAAAAAGGATCATTTAATGCAGGGGTAGGGTATATGACTGCCGACGGGACTGTAATTACCACGAAATATGACCGCCTCAGCTTTAATCTGAACGGGGATATCCAGGTAAAGAAAAACCTCACTGTGTTTTCAAAGGTGATTTTTTCAAGGTCTTCAACGAACACCCCCTACGGTTCCACCGCAGTTACTTTCTACCGAAACGCCGGCCTGGCGCCGACGGCCAAATACAGGTTTGAGGACGGTACTTTGGCTCCCGGTACCAACAATGGTATCGGAAACCCGGAATACCAGATGAATACCAGGAAGGCCGAGAACTCAAATGAAAAGCTGACGGTGACGCTGGGTTCGCGCTGGAATATCCTGCCGGGTTTATCGTTTGAACCGCAGGTATCACTCTACAATGTCAATGGAGACGGATATACGTTTCAGCCGGGATTCTGGAACGGGCCGGTTGCGTTTGTGGATGCACGTGCAGCCTCTGCTACCAGCAGCAGGTGGCGCCAAACCCAGGCGGACGGTGTTTTTGCATACACCAAGTCATTCAAGGACCATAACCTCGACGCAAGGGCAGGGATATCCTATTTCGGACGTACCACGTCCAGTCTGAGCGCCAGCGGCAGAGGGGCCTCGACCGACCTGATCCCGACCCTGAATGCTTCTGCAGAAGCAACCGCAGTCAGCAGTTCAATCAGCGAACAGCGTATACTGGGGTATTTCGCGAGTGCGAATTACAATTATCAGATGAAGTACCTGCTGAGCTTGAATATGCGCTACGATGGTGCTTCCAATTTGGGCGAGTCGCACAAGTGGGGCTTTTTCCCAGGGGTTTCCTTAGGCTGGAATATGCACAAGGAAGATTTTTGGGCCGGAATCTCCCGCGGCGTTTCTCAAATGAAACTGAGAGGGAGTTATGGTGAAAACGGAAATATCAGCGGATTGGGGGATTTTACAGCTCAGGGCGCTTACGGCGTGGGATCCAGATACGGAGGAGCTGCCGCAATCCAGAATACCGTGATTCCGAATAAGGATTTGAAATGGGAACAGTCCAGGACTTTCGACATAGGTGCGGACCTCGGTTTCCTGGACAACCGGCTTACCCTGATCGTGGACTATTACCGGCGCGTCACCAGCAACCTGCTGACAAGCCTTCCCTTGCCGCAGTCTACCGGGTTTGCCAGCGTGCTTACCAACCTGGGCACACTTGAAAACAAGGGTTTTGAGATTGAGCTCGGCGCGCGTGTACTTTCCGCTAATTCTCCCTTGCAGTGGAATGTGGCTTTCAATGCCTCCAAAACAAAGAATAAGGTTTTGAAATTGCCCAATAATGGGGTAGAAAACAACCGTGTCGGCGGTCTGCTGGTGTGGGACGATGCCCGGCAGGATTATGCCTGGAAAGGCGGAATTCAGGAGGGCCACAGGCTGGGGGAAATGTACGATAGAAAACAAGTGCGCATTTATCCCACCGATGAAGATGCGAAAAACGGTCCGATCGCTTCGTACATCGTAGGTGCGGATAAAACCCAGTACGGGGGAGACGTTGAATATTACGATGCGGACAAAAACGGCATTATCGATTCGAGGGACAAAAGGTATATGGGAAATGCCTATCCCCTGTGGACGGGAGGGTTCTCAAATACATTGAGCTACAAGAGTTTCAATTTGTATGTGCGGCTTGATTATACCACCGGCCACACGATCTTCAACTGGGGCAGGATGTTCCTGGACGGAAATATGTATTCCGACGGCAACCTGACTCAGCGAATGGTAGAGCGCTCCTGGAAAAAGCAGGGCGATATTACCGATATGCCCAGGTCGTATTGGGGCGGAGAGCGGGTTCAGCGTAACCTGTTCGATGGCGTCACCACCTCAGGCAACTCGATGTACAACGAGTCCGGCGACTTTCTGGCCATTCGGGAGGTGACGCTGAGCTACTCCGTACCGTCGCGGATATTGAACAAGCTGAAACTGGCCAGTTTGAGATTCAACGTAACCGCCAACAACATTCACTACTTCACCAAATACCTCGGCCTGAACCCGGAAGAGGGCGGCGTCGACGATGGCCGTTATGCAATGCCTAAAAACATCATTTTCGGAGCCAATATTTCATTTTGATAATCAGGAAATTATGAAAAGACTGAGACTTATATTCCTTACCCTGCTCGTGTGTTTTTGCGGAGCTTCCTGTGATGTTCTGGACGTAGCGCCTGTCAGCGTTATCACTACCAATTCTTTCTGGAAAACGCAGGAGGATGCGGAAGGGGCATTGAATGGTATGTATGTTAACCTCCGAAGCGTTTCCGGCGCGATTTACACCCTGGGCGAACAGCGAAGCGAGGTTTTTGAAGGTGGTGTATACGGTAGCGGACGTAACGATCTTTTTCTGAACGAACTCAGCGGCGATCAGCCTCACCATCCCGATTGGAGCGGATTTTATGCCATTATCAACTCTGCAAACCTGATCATTAAATACGTTCCCGGCATGACATTCAAGTCGGAGGCGGTGAAGAACAGCATACTGGCGCAGGCATACAGTATGCGGGCGTACACTTATTTCGTGATGACGCGAACCTGGGGGGACCTGATTATCCGCACGGAGCCAACCGAAACGTCCAGCGCGGAAGTAACGATCAGGGAGCGCGCACCCCAGGCAGAAGTGTTTGCGCTGATCAAAAGCGATATCGAGACGGCGCTCAGCCTTTTTCCGGACAATAATTTTGTAGCCGGCCGGTCGAAATGGTCCCGCGCAGCGGTAAATACCCTGAAAGCGGATGTGCATTTATGGACGGGCAAAAGAATGAACGGCGGTGCGGCCGATTTCACGACAGCACTGGCCGCAATCGCAGAAGTGGAAAAGGCGGATGTTTCGCTCCTGCCGAGTTATGCCGACCTGTTCGAATATGCCAACAAGGGTAATAAGGAAACCATCATGACGATCCGCTATCAGGATCTGGACGGCGCCTCGAATAACCAGTTCTGGCTCCATTGGATTATTGATAGCGCGATACCCGCCAATATAGATCCTGCCACCAAGGCATTAATCCAGCCGGTGGGCGGCGGCCAGGGGCTGCTGGTGATCACTTCGCTTGTTCGTAACCAGTTTACAGAAGACGACACACGGAAAAAAGCCTCCTTCCATGAAATTTTCACCTATGATGCGGCGGGTAAACCAACCTTTTACACGACTCTGTCTATGAAAGGCCGTGGTTTGCTGACGGGCGGCACGAGACTCTTTCTGAGCGATATTGTGCTTTACCGCTACGCGGACGTGATATTGCTCAAAGCAGAGGCTAAAAATGCGCTGGACCAGGATCCTACCGAAGAAATAAACAAAGTGCGCCAGCGCGCTTATGGCGCAAATTACAGCAAGCACGTTTTTGTGAAAGGGACGAAACAGGCGAACGATGATGCGATTTTGAAAGAAAGGCTTTTCGAATTGCTGTATGAAGGAAAAAGATGGTGGGACCTCGTACGCTTCGGCAAAGCGTTCGATCTCGTGCCTAACCTCCAAGCCCGGAAAGGACAGGACCATTTGCTATTGTTCCCGATCGCGAACACGGTATTGAGCCTTGAACCGAAGGTGAAGCAAAATCCGGGTTATAACTGACCTTTTGAGCATTGATTGCATTCATTTTAAATATGGTGAAAAATGGATTTTGGATTGATCAAAAGAAAATTTGAGGAAGATGGCTATGTTTTTTTGCCCGGATTCCTTTCAGATCGGGAAGTGGCGGAAGTGAACCGCAGACTGGAAGATTTTATTGAAAACACGGTTCCCGGACTTCCTCCGAACGATGTCTTTTATGAAGATAAGAACGATCCCGCCACGTTAAAGCAGATTATGCACGTGTCTGAACACGCGCCCTATTTCGCGCCTATGCTGAATGACAGTAAGTTCAGCAGGATCGCAGGGGAGCTGCTGCAAGACACCGTAGTGCCGAAGATTCTGGAGTATTTTAACAAACCCCCGAAAATTGGAAAGCCTACCCCTCCGCACCAGGACGGCTACTACTTCATGCTCAAACCCGCCAAGGCGGTGACGATGTGGATGGCGCTGGAAGACGTGGACGAGGCCAACGGATGTGTGCGTTACGTACGGGGATCTCATAAATTGGGAATGCGCCGGCACGGAAGAACACAAACCCTCGGTTTCTCACAGGGAATCACGGATTTCGGCTTGCCGGAGGATCTTGAAAATGAGATCGCATTCCCCGCCAGAGCGGGCGACCTGCTGATCCATGACTCGCTGACCATCCACCGCGCCGACGGGAATCAGACTGCCGACCGTACACGGAAGGCGCTGGGGTTTATCTATTTCGGTGCGTCGGCGCAGGAAGACGTAGAGGCCAAAGCGGCCTATCAGGCACAATTGCGGCAGGAAATGCGCGAAAGAGACGAGTTGGTGGCAGAGTGAAGTGATTGGCTATTCAGTTTTAAATTTTTCAGGAATGATTAGAATTAAATGGTATTTACTGGTCTTGCTTTTGATTGGCACCAGCTTCGCATTTTCGGGTACAGGACTTCCAGCCGATTCGATCCGGGTCACCAGGGTTTGGGACAAAGAGCCGCACAATGCTTTTCCTGATCTGGTTCAGTTCAAGGATTATTTCTATATCACATTCCGGGAAGGCGCGAACCACGTTGGGAACGAGAACAATGGAAAAGTAAGGATCGTGAGGTCCAAAAACAGGAAGGATTGGGAATCGGTGGCCTTGTTTGACATGGACGCCGAAGATGTGCGCGAAGCCAGGCTGTCTGTCCGGCCGGATGGCACCCTGATGGCCATCGTCGCCGCAGGCATCTTCAAAGACGGCAGGTATCTCACGCTGGCGCCCTACGTGTCAGTCTCAGATAAATCGGGAACCCATTTCTCAGAGCCCGAAAAAACGACTTTCAGTAAAGAAATTACGCCCGCGCTCGACTGGATCTGGCGGATTACGTGGCACAAGGGGGTAGGGTACGGGATTATGTACACGGCCGATTACAAGACCGTCGACGGAAAGCGGGTGCGCACGATGTCGGCCCGGCTGCTCAAAACCAAAGACGGTAAGTACTATGAGAATGTCCCGGGATTTGACCTGGACGGAAGTCCCAACGAATCGACGATCCGTTTTGATAAAAATGATCAAATGTATGTGCTGGTAAGGCGCGAAACCGGTGACCAGATGGGTGTACTGGCAGTAAGTGACTTTCCCTATAACCAATGGAAGTACAACAAGCTGAGCGTCCGGCTCGGCGGCCCGAATTTCCAGTTCCTGGGCAGCGACAGACTGATCATAGGCTCGCGGCTGCATGAAGGCAAAGAAGCGTCTACCGCATTGCACGTGACGGACCTGGAAGGTAAAATATTAAAAATCATGAAGTTGCCGAGCAATGGCGACAGTAGCTATCCCGGACTGATTGTAGAGAAAAGCCAGTTGTACGTAGCCTATTATTCCAGCCATGAAGGCAAAGCGATTATCTACCAGACTCAAATCCCTTTGAAAGACCTGCAAACCGGGCGCTAAGCGGTGCACCCATTCAATCGGTATTTACTTCTTTCTCAACAAACCCACGTTCCGTATGTCCACAGTCCAGGCCGCACCATCAAAAGCTGAGTATACATTGCCTTCCGGGGCGTGGCGGATTGTTATTTTATTATGTTTTGTAGGCTGTCTCAACTACCTGGACCGAACGATGATCACCACTATGCGGACATCGATCATAGAGGCAATGCCCATGTCCGACGCCCAGTTCGGGTTGCTGACTTCCGTGTTTTTGTGGGTTTATGGTATTCTAAGCCCCTTTGCAGGCTACCTGGCCGACCATTTCAACCGGAGCCGGGTGATCATTTGCAGCTTGTTTGTTTGGTCCGCGGTGACCTGGCTCACCTCTTATGTAACAACGTTTGAACAACTGGTGGCGACGCGCATTTTAATGGGTGTAAGTGAAGCCTGCTATCTTCCCGCAGCAGTAGCCCTGATCGTCGATTACCACAAAACCACCACACGCTCCCTCGCATCAGGCATTCATATTGCCGGGGTGATGGTGGGGCAAAGCCTGGGATTTGTCGGCGGCTGGATAGCGGAAGACCACGACTGGACAGCGCCTTTCAGCGTATTCGGGCTGGTAGGGATCGGGTATTCTTTTGTATTACTCTGGCTATTGCGCGATGCGCCGGAAAGCAATGAAGCGGCGGAAAAATCGGACGAACCGAAAATCGACTTTTTTCAGGCACTCCGCAGCCTTTTTGGTCAGTGGTCGTTTATACTGCTCGTTATTTTCTGGTCTTTGCTGGGGATTATCGGCTGGATGGTGATGGGCTGGATGCCAACTTACTACAAAGAGCATTTCAACCTGACGCAGGGCATGGCCGGGCTTTATGCTACGGGTTATCTTTATCCCGCTTCCATAGCCGGGGTAATCCTGGGCGGCTTTTTATCCGACCGGTTCGCAAAAGCGAGTGCCAATTCCAAATTTCTCATACCCGTGATCGGCCTGTGCATTGCAGCACCGAGCATATTTGTCGCAAGCAATACCTCGGTACTGCCGCTGGCGATCGCTATGTTTATGGTGTATGGGCTCACCCGTATGTTCAGCGACGCGAACCTGATGCCCATTCTATGCCTGACCGCCGACCCGCGCTATCGGGCAACGGGTTACGGCGTACTCAATTTTTTTGCCTGCGTCATCGGCGGGATCGGTTTGTATGCAGGCGGGGTTTTGCGTGACATGCAGGTTGACCTCGGCCAAATTTTCCGGTTTGCCGGTGTTTTGATGTTTGTTTGTGTAATGATCCTGCTGCTGATCAGAAAGCGGACGAATGCAGGCGCGGCTTCGTAAGTAATTGTTTCAAAAGCATTTATTCCTAAATCCTTTTTAATATGAATACCAACAAATTCTCCCGTTTACTGCTCTTCGGATGCCTGCTGACTTCCGGCAGCCTGTCTGCACAGGAAGTCGCAAAACCCGCTTCCGGGCATGCTCAGAAACCGATGCTCATTTCAAAGGGCGGGGATGCAGGTGATTACCAGGCCTTCCCCGACGCTTGCCGGCTCAAAAACGGGGATATCGTAGCGGTATTTTATGCAGGCGACGAACACGTGACAAAGCAAAGTGAGAAGTATCCGAAGGCTGGCCGCATTTGCCTGGTGCGCTCCAAAGACGAGGGGAAAACCTGGTCGAAACCTGTTACGATTTATGATGACAACGACGACAACCGTGACCCGCATATTTCGCAATTGAGCAACGGTTCGCTGGTGGTGAGCTTCTTTTCCCTGCGTTATCCCAGTTTTGGGGCAAAGGAATATAAGACACTGGGAAGTCCGCAGCTGCTGTGGTCGCGGGATAATGGAAAGACCTGGGACAAGGAAGCAACCTTGCTGGAAACCGGTGATATAGACTGGCTTTCGTCGGCCCAGGTGCGCGAAATGCCCGATGGGACCACTATCCTGCCGGTGTACCACCAGGAAGGCAGGGGCGGTTTGAAAGCGTGGGGAGGCGTAATGCTCTCACGCGATAAAGGCAAAACCTGGGGGCCTGTGATTACTATCGGCGAAAAGGCAAACCTTCCCCTGGCGGCGGAAACGGATGTCATTCTGCTCAAAGACGGGACGCTCTACGCCGCATTGCGCGCTCAACAGGAGGTACACATGCATTTTGCAAAAAGTAAGGATATGGGTAAAACGTGGTCGGATGTGGAAGATATTGGTTTTCGCGGGCACTCGCCGTCGTTTACCCGCCTGAAATCGGGCGAAATACTGCTCACTACGAGGGCGTTCACGGATGCGCCTTCCAAAAAGGGCTATACCGGCCTGCGGATCAGCCGCGATGAAGCTAAAACCTGGGAAGGGCCCTATATGGTTGATGAAACACTGGGAGCTTACCCCTCCACGGTTGAGCTGAAAGACGGCTCGGTGCTGGTGGTTTATTATGAAGAAGGGCAAGGAAGCGGGATACGTGCCTACCGGTTCAGAATTCCCGCAAAAGCGGCGCCATTTGCAGAACCCAGGCGGCTGGAAATGCTGACCGGCAAATGATGCTTCTCCTTTTGCTTTTATCCTAACCCGCATATTTATGAAATTGAAAGAAATATCAACGCTGTTACTGCTCTTTTCAGCGATGGGATATAGAGTCCCGGCCCGCGCGAACGCCGGCCCGCACCTTACTTTTACGGACAGCATTCCCGGCGTACGTAAGGTAGAGGATGTGGTGATTTACCGGAATGAAAAATTTCACGCTGCATTTCCTTCGGTGATCAAAAAGAAGAACGGGGAGATCGTGCTCGCATTCCGCAGGGCACCCGACAGAAAGGTATTTGGCGAGAAAGGTACCAACCACGTGGACCCGAATAGTTACCTCGTGTCCGTGAAATCAAAAGACGGTAAGACCTGGACACCCGAGCCCGAACTGATCTATTCGCACCCGTTCGGTGGTTCACAAGATCCTTGCTTGTTGCAGTTAAAGGACGGGACAATCCTTTGTGCCAGCTACGGCTGGGCATTCCTCCGGCCCGATGGGATGGAGAATTTGAAAAAACCTTACTTTCTGGCAGGAGGGGCCGTATTCCTGGGAGGATATGTACTCCGCTCGACAGACGGCGGCAAATCCTGGCAGGGGCCATTGTACCCGCCGCATATCGAACCGGAGATCAACTACACCGCCATGGGCGAAAAACTCCCGGCTTACAACAGGGGCGCCATGTATGAGGGGAAAAATGGACGGATTTTGTGGGTAGTGGCAGCAACCGATCGCCAGTCGCCGAATAAAACTTCCAATCATTTACTGATCTCGGACGATAAGGGGCTAACCTGGAAGTACTCGGCGCCGGTTGCCGTGGACGAAAAGGTTTCGTTCAACGAAGCTTCCGTTTACGAAACGCCGAAGGGGGATGTTGTGGCGTTTTTACGAACGGCCGGTTTAGGCGACCAGGCTTGCATTGCCCGGTCTGTCGATGGCGGAAAAACTTTTACCGCCTGGGAAAAAATGGGTTTTCAAGGTCATCCAATGCACGCGCTGAGGCTACCGGATAACCGTGTACTGCTTTCTTACGGTTATCGCCACAAACCACTGGGCATACGGGCGCGGATATTGAATGCCGAATGCACCGATTTTGCCACCGCCCCCGAAATCGTGTTGCGCACCGACGGCGGTACTACCGACCTGGGGTATCCCTGGGCTGTCCAACTGGACAAAAACCGGGTACTGGTAAGCTACTATTTCAACGTGCCCGGCGGACCGCAGCATATTGCAGGGAGTATTCTGGAAATCAGGTGAACCGCGTATTGGGCAGATTTGCTGCGGAAGGGTAAGTATATCAATTCAAAACGTTAAATCGCCTGTGCGATGGCAAATACTGAAATTCCTGTTTTAAGTCTGAAAGACAAGCATATATGGGTTTTTGGAGGGGCCGGCTATCTCGGGCAGGCTATTGTTTCGGCCCTGGATAAATGGGGTGCCAAAGTGCTGTGTGTAGATCTGGACGAGAGGGCAGCGGTTTTTGCGGAAAGGGAAAAACTCGTGAACACCACCTGCGCCACGCTGGATGTAAGCCATACCGAAGCGGTTGAACGGTTTGTCGAGAGGCAGATTGCTGCGCTTGGCGTGCCCGATGGGTGTGTGAACCTCACTACCGCGACCACCGCTAAGACAATGGAAGAACTGTCGGCGGAAGATTTTGATGTAGTAAACCACGGCGGGCTCACGGCCACTTTTATTCTTACCCGCGCCGTGGGTATGGAAATGGCTGCCCGGCAACGCGGCAGTATGGTGTTGTTCTCGAGTATGTACGGTTCGGTATCGCCCTACCCGGAAGTATACCAGGAGCCCATGAACAAAAACCCGCTCGAATATGGCGTAGGGAAGGCAGGTATCAAGCAAATGACGCGCTATTTTGCTGTTCACTGGGGCAAATCCAACGTGCGCTGCAACTGCATTTCTCCCGGGCCGTTCCCTAATCCTGACGTACAGAAAACGCACGCGGCTTTCGTTGCCAGGCTTGCCGGTAAATCGCCGATGGGGCGCATCGGACAGGCGTCGGAAATTGTCGGCTCGGTGGCTTTCTTATTATCCGATGCCGCTTCCTATATCACAGGGCAGGACCTGGCTGTGGACGGCGGGTGGACCTGCTGGTAACATTAATACAATTTTTATGAAGCTTGTTTCAATCGTTTTTAACCTGATTTTTTTGACCGTGGTACTGGGCGCATGCAATAGTAAGAGTCAAGATTCCCAAAGCTTCCGTGAGCTTGAAAACCAATGCATTACCGTTTTAAGGAATGTGTTGGCAGAGCAGCACGAATGGGTAAAAGTCCATGCAGCTGAATTCCTGATCTGGGCGGGGCATCCCGAGGGTGTCCGGGAGGCTTATATAGAGGAAGAGCGAATGTGGGCTGCAAAGCCGCAGTACCGCATCGGGATCTGGCGTGTGCTGGCGCAGGCGGCCACATTGGACGCTGATAAGCAAATCTGGACAGATAAGATTTTAGGGGTTTTCCTCGACTCGACGGCTGCCGACCGCATTCATGCTGCCGAAACGTTGGCAAAACTGGGGATTTCTCCTTTTGGAAAAGACCAGAAGCTGACGGAGAATACACTTCGGAGCGAGGTAAAATCGCTGGCGCTATACACTTTGTGGAGCACTGCATTTACCTCCCCGGATTCACGTGCGACGGTCAAAGCCCGATTCCTTCATGCAGTGCTGAATGCGGATACAGAAGCGGCGGATAAGGTGATTCCCGCCTATGCCCTGCGTCAATTGAAGGGGATTTCGCAGGAAGAATCGACGAAGCTGACAGAGGCAGCATTGGCGGAGCCTGCGGGTTCGCCGGCAAGGATATATTTGCTGAGCGCGGCTTTTACCAACAACGATTATAATTCCGGCCAGTTCGAAAAGTTGCATGCCGCGGTGGTAAGTTACAAAAGCGCGAAATCGAAGGGTGCTATTTCGGAGATGGCCGCAGCTTTGGCTGAAAAGGGCAAAGCAGAAGATATTCCCATATTAACGCCGCTGCTGGCGGGTGCCAGCCAGCTGGAAAATGAGTCGGATCGTGCGGATATCGCGGCAGCCGCAGCATATGCCATTTTGCAAATCAGAAGCCGCACAGAGTAGGTATGAGCGTCTTTGAAAAATAGTATCGGAAATCGGGATGAAAGTAAAAGACCGGCCCTGAGCCGGCAGCTAATTTTGAAAAAAAAGATAAAACCATGAAAATGCGGGAAAGCAGGGTCCTGAAAAAGCTGAGAGCAGGGGAGATTGTAAGTTGTTTCAAAATCAATCTGTCAGACGCCCGCATCGCTGAAATTGCCGCTATTTCCGGTTTCGACTGCGTTTGGACAGACCAGGAGCATATCGGTCAGGACTGGTCGGTATTGGCATCCAATATCTGGGCGACCAAGGCGCACGATACGGACATTCTGGTCCGCGTCCCAAAGGGAAGTTATAGCGATTTTATACGCCCGCTTGAACTGGACGCTACGGGTATCATGGTCCCGCACATCATGAATCTGGCCGAAGCCGAGCTGATTGTCCAAATGACACGCTTTCACCCGACCGGGCGCCGGCCAATCGACGGCGGCAACTCCGACGGGGCATACACGGCGCTGGATTTCAACGAATACCTGGTGCAGGCGAACCAGCAGCGGTTTGTGATTTTTCAGATCGAAGATCCGGAGCCGTTGAAAGAGCTGGAAGAAATAGCGGCCCTGGACGGTTATGATATGCTGTTTTTTGGCCCCGGGGATTTCAGTCAGGGAATAGGTGCCCCCGGTGAATGGAACCATCCCGAGCTGATTGCCGCCCGAAAGCGGGTGGCGGAAGTGGCACGAAGGCACGGAAAGTTTGCAGGAACGGTAGGCGGGCCCGGGAATGCCAACGAGCTGATTGCGATGGGCTACCAGTTCATCAGTATGGGCGCTGATGTGGTGGGCATTAAAAATTATTGCCAGGACCTGGTGGGCGCCTTTACAAAATCCTCGGCTGCGGGATCGAAAAATTCCTATATGAACACCTGACGAAATAGTCACTTTAATATTTACACGAATTGAAAAAAAGACTGCTGGGAAATACCGGGATTGCGGTTTCTGAAATTGCTTTTGGCGGTGTAGAAATTGGTATGCCCTACGGCATCGGTGTGGCGGGTAAAGAGGATATGCTTTCTGAAAAGGAAGCAATACTGCTGTTACATGAAGCGCAAGACAGGGGGATCAATTTTTTCGATACTGCCCGGCTCTATGGTGAGAGCGAGGCGATCATGGGGAAAGCTTTTGAAGGCAGAAGGAATGACATTGTCCTTGCAACCAAATGCAGCCATTTTCGAAAAGACGGGAAACTGCTGCCCGACCGGGAGCTCAGGCCGTTTATCGAGCATTCGTTACAGCAGAGCCTGGAAATGCTCAGGACAGACTACCTGGATGTTTTCATGTTGCACCAGGCCGATGTGGAAATTTTGCAAAATGAAACCATTGCGGAAGTTTTTTCGGAACTGAAAGAAAAAGACATAATCCGGGCCACCGGGGCGTCGACCTACACTACCAACGAAACTTCGCTGGCGATCGGAAGCGGGAGATGGGATATGATCCAGCTGCCTTTTAATCTCATGGACCAGCGGCACGGGGCGTTTTTTCAGGAAGCATCCGAAAGTGGGGTCGGCCTGGTCATTCGCTCCGTTTTGATGAAGGGGTTGCTGAGCGACAGGGGCAAAAACCTGCATCCCGCCCTGGCCGATGTGGAGCGGCATATCCAGAGCTATCATTCCTGGACAGGCGACCGTTTCCCTGATCTGCCTACGCTCGCTACCCGGTTTGCATTGTCATTTGAAGAGGTATCCTCGGTATTGGTGGGGATTGATAAAACAGCTTATCTGGAAAAAGCCCTCGCTACGGCAAATGGCAGCTACATGCATGCAGCAATGCGAAAAGAGGCCGAAAATCTCGTATATCCCGATCCGGAATTCCTAAACCTGCCGCACTGGGACCGGATGGGGTGGTTAAAGTAAATCGAATATGTTGAAAATTGGAATCATTGGCATGAGCCCAGGCAATGCCCATCCCTACTCCTGGTCGGCGATCATCAACGGGCAGTTCGACGGAGAGGAGATCACACGGATCGGCTACCCCGCTGTGGCCGCTTACCTGGAAGCTAACCGCGATACCCTGGGCTTACCGGCGGCAAAGGTGACGCATGTATGGGCGCAGGAGCGCGAAATCGCTGAAAGCATTTGTAAAGCGGCCGGGGTAACTGTTGTCGTAAACGAATTGACTGAGATGATCGGTGAGGTAGATGCGGTGATCCTGGCGCGCGACGATCCTGAAAGCCACAAGGAGATGGCGCGGCCCTTTATTGAGGCAGGCGTCCCGATTTTCATTGACAAACCGCTTGCTTACTCTGCCGAAGATCTGGATTGGTTCTCGGCCCAAAGCGCTGCCGGCAGGTTCATTATGTCCTGTTCGTCCATGCGTTACGCAAATGAAGTGCGGGTGGCCAGGCAGGAACTGAAATCGCTGGGCAAGTTGGAACTGGTCACCGCAGTGGGCAAGAAAGACTGGAAAAAATACGGGATACATTTACTCGAAGCCATTTTTGCTATCCTGGATGATCCGGAAGTGCGCTCGGTCAAAAGCATCGGCGAACTCGACCGTGAAATAGTACATCTCCGCCTTGAAAACGGGCCGGACGTGACGCTGCACCTTTTCAACGAGATATCAGGCACCTTTCAGGTTTCACTCTTTGGCCGCAATGCCTGGAAACTGATTGATATACGCAACTCTTACTCTATGTTCCGCGACAACCTCATTGAATTTATCCGGTCGGTAGAAGAAGGAAGGCCCAGGCTGGACTTCGGTAAAACCGAAAGGATTGTGAGGGTGATTGTGGAGGGGAAGGGAGGGCGAATGGCCAAAAGCCGATAGCCGACAGCCGATCGCCAACAACCCAAAGCCACAAAATATGCACATCAAAGACCTACTTAGCTTAAAGAACAAAGTAATCCTTGTGACCGGAGGGTCGGGGAATTACGGGAAATGTATTGTGGAAGGTTTGGCCGAAGCGGATGCGACGGTAATCACTACTTCCCGTGACATTGACTCTGCCCGGGCTACCGCGGCGATCTTTACGGAACGCGGACTGGATGTACATCCGGTACAGGCTGACCAGAGCGATCATGAATCAGTATTGAGTTTGAAGCAATACGTCCTTGATACCTTCGGCAGGCTGGACGGTTTTGTGAATAATGCGGTTTCCAGGCCCATGAAAGGGTATAATGCACCTTTGAGCCAGTTCGAGGAGTCTATGCATACAAACGCGACGGGGATGGTGGATTTATTAAGGGAAATGACCGATCTGATCATCCGGAGCGGCGGCGGAAGCGTGATCAACATCGCTTCGATGATGGGTATGTTCGGACCGGACCTCTCCAATTACGACGGTACCGAGAATATGGGCGACCTGCCGCCCGATTATTTCTTCCATAACGCCGGGCTTATCAACCTCAACCGGTATATGGCGCAGATGCATGCGGGGAAGAATATCCGTTTCAACTGCATTAGTCCTGGCGGGCTCTTTAACAACCAGCCTGCTGCATTTCTTCATAATTACAACAAAAAGGTGCCACTGCGCCGCATGGCCAACCAGGATGATATCAAAGGTCTGGTTGTGCTGCTTGCTTCGGATGCAGGTGCTTACATCAATGGCGAGAATATTCTCATGGACGGCGGGCTGAATGCCTGAAATCGCGGATAAAAGATAGTATCAGTAATCCACACAAAAGTAGGAGAACGCAAAAGTGGGTGATATGTACTTTTGCGATGTAGTTATTTTTTGAAATAATATTTTGTTTTTATGAAAAATATAATTCATCCCGACCGTGATCCTGCTTTCGCTACCGGTGCTTATTCCGACGGCATTGTGGTCGACGGGTTTCTCTTTGTGAGCGGTCAGGCTGCCGTGGATTTCAAAACCTCCCAGTTTGTACTCGGTACGATTGAAGAGGAGACTGCACGTACGCTGGAGAATATTGCAGCGATTATCCGTGCCGCCGGCGCCTCTATGGAGAATGTGGTCAAATGCACCGCCCACCTGGCCGACATACAGGATTTCGACAGGTATAATGCCGTTTATGCCACCTACTTCCCGGGCATAAAGCCTGCGCGTACAACCGTGCAGTCTGTTCTGGCAGAAAACATCAAAGTGGAAATTGATTGCATTGTAAAATTGCCAGCCTGAGCGCCCCGAGTATGGATGAACAATCGAATGTTGCGGCAATACCGGTGGGAGTGGTGGGCCTGGGATTGATGGGTAGCAGCATAGTTGCTGCGCTGCTGATTTCCGGACACCCGGTAAAGGCGATCGCTCCGATTGCTTCCGACGCAGAAAATGTACACGAAAGGATCTATACCCAACTTCATTATTGCCAGGAAGCAGGATTGACAGATTCGGTTGAAGATCTTAAAACGAAGCTCGAAATATCCCAGGATTATGCAGTACTGGCACACTGCCAGGTGGTAATCGAATGTGTGATCGAGAAGCTGGCCGTCAAATCGGAGGTTTACACCAAAATCACCGGCGTAGTCAGCGCCGAGTGCATCATCGGCAGTAATACATCTGCGCTGCCCATTAGTGACCTGCAACATTATGTTTCCAATCCAGGCCGCTTTCTGGGTATTCACTGGGCCGAACCAGCATTTATGACGCGTTTTCTGGAAATCACCTGCGGTAAGCTGACCATGCCCGTTTTCGCCGAGCGCATATTTACATTGGCTCACCAATGGGGCAAGGAACCCACCTTGCTCAAAAAAGATATACGCGGCTTCATCACCAACCGGCTGATGTATGCGGTGTATCGTGAAATATTTTATCAGATGGAGAGCGGGAATGCAACCCGGGAGGACCTTGACAAGGCATTTCGTTACGATGCAGGCTCCTGGATGACTTTAATGGGGGTGTTCAGGAGAATGGATTATCTGGGGCTGAAAGATTACGCTGCTGCCCTGGATCATATTTTCCCGCAGCTAAGCAACGCGGCTGGCGTACCCGAAATGATGCAGGCGATGGTGGCTGAAACAGCCCGGGGCATACACAATGACAGAGGACTATTCCCTTATGCACCCGGTGAGGGAAAGCAGTGGGACGAGGCATTTACCCGGTTTAATCTTGAAATACATAGCCTGGCTGCCAAGTATTCGGAAGAGCAGGTGAAAGGGCATTTATATAAATTATGAAAACTTACTCAAAATCCGCTGCCTTGCTGGAAAGGGCCAGGAGAGTACTTGCCAGCGGCGTCTCTTCCGAATTCAGAAAATACAACCACCCGCATGCGTTGTTTTATACGCACGGGAAAGGAAGCAGGATCTACGATGTCGATGGGAATGAATACCTCGATTTTACCCTTAGCCAGGGGCCGCTCATCCTCGGGCATTCTCACCCGGAGGTTTTGAAGGCGGTCGGGGAATACTCCGAAACGGGGCAATTGTTTGCGGGCCAGCATTTGAAAGAAATTGAACTGGCCGAAAAACTCAATGAGCTCATTCCTTCCGCCGAGCTGATGCGTTTTTGTCTGGACGGCTCGGAGGCGGTGCAGACTGCTTTCCGCGTGGCGCGGGCAAAAACCGGAAAAAACAAATTCCTTCGTTTCGAAGGGCATTACCATGGCTGGATGGATAATGTATGCTGGGGTATTTCAGCACCATCGCCGGAAGCGCTGGGCAGTCGCGAAATGCCGAATGTATTTCCCTGGACACAAGGCTTGCCCGAGGGGGTAGAAAATGACTTTATCATTTTACCCTGGAACGATCTTGATCTGGTACGTAAAACCGTGGCTGAACGTGCAGCCGAAATCGCCGCGATCATCACAGAGCCTATCATGTGTAATAACGGCTGCATCGAGCCTGCCCCGGGATTCCTGCAAGGACTGCGGGACATTTGCACGGAAAACAATATCGCGCTCATATTCGACGAAGTGATCACCGGCTTCCGGATTTCCCTGGGAGGCGCACAAACGTACTTCGGTGTGACACCCGATCTGTCGATTTTCGCCAAGGCCATCGCAAGTGGATATGCGATTAGCGCAATTGTGGGTAAATACGAGTGGATGCAGTTGATTGAGCAGGCGAAGGTGATACATGCCGGCACGATGAATGCCAATAACCCGACCGTAGCCGCCGCGCTGGCTACCATAGCGGTTTTGGAAAAAGAACAGCCACACGAGAATATGATCCGGCTGGGCCGCAAACTTATGGAAGGGCTGAGGTCTGCCGCCGCCGCAACTGGTCACGCGATGCTGGTGGAAGGTCCGGGGCCGATGTTTGCGATGAGTTTCACCAGCCTGGAAAAAACTGCGGATTACCGGGATACGCTTATGGCTGATAAGGCCAAACTGGGCAGATTCATCGCAGGTATGCACGACGAGGGCATCCGGGTGATCGGTCGGGGCTTGTGGTACATCAGTGCGGTGCATAATGACGAAGATATTGACCTGGCTGTCGCTACTGCGGAGAAGGTTCTCAAAAATATTTGACAAGGAGTATTAAGCTGGAAAAATGACAAAACGGGGACAACCATTGGAACCTGTATTGCTGGTAGGTGATCATATGCTCGCGAGTGGCATTGCGTCTTGTCTGCAACAATCGGGGCTTCTTTTTACAGCGCAGAAAGACATTTCTGAGCTGACCGGCCACCACGCAGGAAAACCGTTTGCACTTGCAATATTGGTTACGGAGGAAGACCTGGCTGTTAAAAGGCAGCAGCTGAGGCTATTGGAAGAGAAGTTGGGCGGGAATGTCATCATTGCAATCAATACGGAAACCATTGGGCTGGACCTTTTGCAGGAAAATGCGGCATTTCCCAGCCGTATCATCGGGCTGAACTGGGTAGAGCCGGCGGATACCACCTTTTTTCTTGAAATTATCACGAATCAGGTAACCGACGAAAGTATAGCCGGACAAATCAGCCAGACGGCGGCGAGGTGGTGGAATAAGGACCCGTATATTATCAAAGGGAACACAGGGGTGCGTATACGGCTAATGGGCGCGCTGATCAGGGAGGCTTTTTATCTGGTTGAAAATGGTTTCGCCACGGTAGAGGATATCGACCGCGCCTGCCGGAATGACGCCGGATATTATCTGCCGTTCGCGGGGAATTTGCGTTATATGGATTTGATGGGCACTTATGCTTATGGAATGGTCATGAAAGACCTTAATCCCGAGCTTTCCATCGACACGCGGACCCCGGACTTTTTCAGACAAATGCTGTCGGAACGGAAGACCGGAATGAGCAGTGGAGCAGGTTTTTACGCGTATGCGGCAGGGGAAATGGAAAAATGGCAGGAATTGCATCGGAGATTCAGCATTCAGGTAAAGGAATTGATTGAGAAATACCCTTTTAATTACAGCACGGAAGAGGTAGCGGAGTTTCGTAACGGATTTAATTTTCGGTAAAAACGATGAGCAGACTGATTTTCGACGCCCACCTGGATTTGTCTATGAATGCCATCGAATGGAACCGGGACCTGACCCGCCCACTGGCTGAAATACGGCAGCGCGAGATGCATATGTCCGACAAAAACGACCGCGGCAAAGGGACGGTATGTTTACCGGAGCTTAGAAAGGGCAATATTGGTTTGGTAGTAGCAACCCAGTTGGCGCGCTACACCCCACAGGGAAGTGCGCTGCCGGGCTGGAATTCGCCTCAGCAAGCCTGGGCGATGACGCAGGCGCAGCTGGCCTGGTACCGGGAAATGGAGGCACTTGGCGAAATGGTCCAGATCAGGGATGTGGCAGGATTAAATGCACACCTGACGCTATGGAATGATCAGTCCATGGCGGCCGAATCGAAGCCTGTCGGCTATATTTTAAGTCTGGAAGGGGCCGATTCCCTGGTGGATATTTCCTATTTGCAGAGAGCTTATGACGACGGCCTGCGGGCAGTTGGGCTGTCGCATTTCGGGTCCGGGAGGTATGCTCCGGGGACAAAGATGCAGGGGCCGGTGACGCCGGCGGGGTTTGAGTTAATGCGCGAAATGTCCCGGCTGAATATGATACTTGATACGACGCATTTGACGGACGAAGGCTTTGAGCAGGTAATGGATATTTACGACGGGCCTATCTGGTCGAGCCACCATAACGTCCGCAAAATTGTGCCTAACCAGCGGCAACTTACCGACCACCAGATTAAAAGGTTGATCGAGCGGGGCGCTGTGATTGGCGGTATGCTCGATTGCTGGGCGATGGACATCCGTTTTATCGATATGGTTTCCGACCCCTGGCAACTGGATATCAGGCTGGAACATTTGGTCGATCACTGGGACCACATCTGCCAGCTGGCGGGAAATAGTCATCACATTGCCATAGGGAGCGATCTCGACGGTATTTTTGGCACAGAGCAATCTCCCTGGGACCTCAATTCGATTGCAGACTTACAGAAATACGAATCCATTCTCGAAAGAAGAGGCTACTCGGAAACAGATATCGACAATATCTTTAATGGAAACTGGCTGAGGTTCCTGAGGGAGGCGTGGCGAGCCAATGAGTGAATGAGCCGCCGTGGAACGGGGAATGAGTGAATGAGCCGCCGTGGAACGGGGAATGAGTGAATAAACGAGATGCCCAAACCAATCAAACCCATGCTACAATCCGGAGCTGCACAAGTTAAAACTACCCCTCCGCTGGGGACCCGCATTAATGGGGATTTCATCACGCATTATGCCACTTACATTCATGATCATCTGTATTCCAAAGCGCTTGTTTTGAAATGCGATGATACCGTCGTTGCTTTGGTGGTGGTGGATATTTGCGTGATGCCGAAAGAGTTTCTGGATCCTGTGAAAGCGGATATAACCCGTATGACAGGTATTCCTGCTTCCCACATCCTGATTTCAAGTACGCACACGCACGCGGCGGGCTCGGTTGCGGATGTGCATCTGGGCAGCGTGGATCCGGCTTATGCGCAAAAGTTGCCGGGGCTGATTGTCGAGTCAGTCCGGCTGGCTATCCAAAATCTCCGACCTGCGCAGCTGGCATTCGGCAGTGTACGGGCCCCGGAGCATTTGCTTTGCCGGAGATACGAAATGCAGGCAGATTACCGCCCATTCAACCCGGTTTCGGGCGGGGATGATCTGATTAAGACCAATCCATTTGGCGCAGAAAGCAGCATTCTCAGAAGTATTGCTCCCACCGATCCGGAATTGGGTTACCTGGCAGTGCGAGGTACGGACGGCCGTTGGATCGGTTTACTGGCAAATTATTCGTTGCATTATGTGGGCGATTGGGAGAATGGGACGATTTCGGCAGACTATTTCGGGGTGTTTGCCAGGGCACTCGGCGACAAACTCCAGGCAGGGCCGGAGTTTGTCGGGATGATGAGCAATGGTACCAGCGGAGATGTTAATATCTGGGATTTTATGTACTCTGAGCGGTATCCTAAGGCGCATTTTGCAAAAAGCGAGCTGATAGGTTCTGATCTGGCCGGGCGGGTTTTTCAGAGTATGGATACATTGGAGTGGAAATCGGAAGTGCTGCTGGACGCGGCTTTGGAGCTTGTCTCTATTCCGGTTACCAAACCCAGTTCCCGGGAACTTGAAATAGCAGCCGGACTCCTGGCCGGCGCGCATTTTGAAACCATTGAACCGGATCAGGAAGGTTTGAAGCGGATTTATGCGAGAGAGCAGATATTGCTCAATGAAATGCCCGACCGGCGCGAATGTCCTGTGCAGGTGATCAGGATAGGCGATGGGATGATAGGCGGACTGGCAGGGGAATTTTTTTCGGAAACGGGACTGCGCCTTAAAGAAAATTCCGTGGCAGCGCACTATTTCACGATCAGCATGGCCAATGGGAATGTAGGTTATGTACCTCCGGCGCAGGAAATTGCTAGGGGAGGATATGAAACTTGGCGCTGCCGTTACAGCTGCCTTGCGCCAGGAGCGGAAGATACGATCCGTGAAAAGCTGCTCGTATTGGCAAAAACCCTCGCAGCTGCCCACCGCTGATACTATATTTCAATAGTGCTATCAGCAAAACCACACGAATTTATCGGATTGCCAGCGTTTTGCGGTAATCACTCGGTGTCATGCATTTTAGTTTTTTGAATTGCCGGTTGAAATTCGCCAGGTTATTAAAGCCGCATTCATAAGCTACTTCCACCACGTTCCGGTCGTTTTGGGAAAGTAATTTGCAGGCGTGACCGATCCGGACCGTAGTCAGGTATTCTACAAACGTAACCCGGAACTGTTCCTTGAAAAAATTACAAAATGCAGTGACGCCCATGCTGCTTACGGCGGCGATTTCAGTGAGACTAATATCCCTGTCGAAATTTTGCATGATATAGCCGGTAATCTTTTTGAAACGGTCGGAGGAATCGTAATGGAAGTTTTGTACGAAGCGCGGACTAGCCAAAAGATCATATTCCGACGTAGTAGACATGATATCGAATATCAGGAAAAGGTTGGCCAAACGCTGTAACCCATTCAGTGCGGGCATTTCGCGGATCAGTTTGTTGATCCGGGCACGCGTATCGCCGCGCAATGCAAGGCCTCGGTCGGCCAGGGCAAGGACTTTTCTCAAATTGTCGGTTTCCGGAATATTCATAAAATCTTCCCCCAGAAAATCGTCGGTAAAATGGATCACCAGCGCATCGGCTTGCTCTTCCGCTTGCCGTTCCAGGTAAACAGGGTCATTCACCCAGACATGTGGCAGCAGCGAACCCATGAAAACGAGGTCATCTTCTTCAAAATAGCCGATATGGTCACCAACCATTCTTTTGCCTGTACTCTTATTGACCAATACAAATTCGAAATGCGCATGGTAGTGCCAGGGGGCGGGAAAGAAATCGCCTTTTTCGCGAAACACGATGAAGGATTTGTCGACATCCTGAGGCAGGTGGAATTCAACAGCTTTCATAGTCCAGGGTTTTAGTGCCTATGTAAACTAATACAAAATTTCAATCGGCGCCAGTTTGTGAAAGATAGTATCAGAAATAACGATAAAAATAGCAGGTGAGCCGGTTCTGGCGGCGGTTTGGAATTAACGGGACGGATTCGGCGGTATTGTCCTGAAATAACCTGACATTAGTTTTTAATTGCTTGCATGACAGTCTTTTACGAGAATTGGTAATTAAGAGGTGTAGCCTGTCGTTATGGTGGCACGGAGAGAGAGTCTGAGGTTAGTATGTATGCAGAAGCAGTTGCTTGCTTCTGCATACGGTAAATCGGTCTTCGTTCGAAGCGCGTCAGCAGGATCACCAGAATCTAGAAAAAGAGGATCAACCTCCTTATTCCCAAGACAAAGATTGTTATGATAAGGATGAAGTGTATTTCGATGTAACCGATTGCTACTTTTGGATATTCCCCGGACAAACCTTACTTCGTTTTCGCAAATAGTGTCAGGAATATGTGACAGGAGCCATCCAACACGACGTAAATTGGTCGGTAGGCGAACCATCCGTCAGAATCATCACAAATTTTA
Organism: Dyadobacter fermentans DSM 18053; assembly: GCF_000023125.1. Taxonomy (NCBI): domain Bacteria; kingdom Pseudomonadati; phylum Bacteroidota; class Cytophagia; order Cytophagales; family Spirosomataceae; genus Dyadobacter; species Dyadobacter fermentans. The sequence goes on along the minus strand of NC_013037.1, from coordinate 2,321,537 downwards.
CATTCGGTTGTTGCGCCAACCGGGCGGCCAGGTGTAAATAACCAAACTGGCTTACGGAACCAGGATTTGCGAGCTGCGCCGAGTGGGACAGCGGGCCGACCGGCACGGACCTCGCGCTAAAATGGATAGAATGGGACAAAGCGAAAAACGCAATGAAATTGGCCGGGTTAATAACTTATGCGCGATTTAGTACACATTGTGATTAAAGGCGTTTTCCAATTGATAGTAAAAATTGTGGAAATATAACATCGCCATTAGTGTCCAATTGAAGGCCCGTTGTCGTACCGATGGCCCAATTGTTTTTAAAATTATGTCTGGCAAATATTTGTAAGGTTCCTCCAACTGACACTGTCCGTTGCGGTTCGGTGTTTCGATTAATTCTTAACGGCAACGGATATCCTGTAAGTGCAGGGAAAAGAACTTCCCTGTCATCGGCTAAGGACGAGGATTGGAAGCGCGCTAGGGCACCAACCTTACCACCTATTTCAAATTTGTTTGTTCTTAAAAAGTAATGTCCTACTTTTCCTACAACCTGTACGGCTGCAATAGTGTATCTATACGACAAATCCTGTTCAGGTAGATTGTCTGGTTTTACTTTCAAAATGTCAGCGCCATCATGTATAGTAGTGGCCAATTCGGTCGACCATAAAAATTTTTGTTGAAATATTCTTTCATATTCCATACCCACCATCAAGCCATAGCTGTCTCCTGTACCAAGTTTTGCCAGCCCAATATTACTACTAAAAAATTGAACAGGAATCGATTGAATGCTTTGGCCAAACGATGACTTTACAATGAATAGGCAAACGAAAATTATTAGTATTTTTCTCATATGGTCATTTTACTGTCGGGACTGGAAATAGGATCCCGGCAATATATACATTGATTGAAATCTTCTCTTGAAATTCATGAAACTTATTTGATATACCTGAGTTGCTGGATCAGTAGGAATAGTGCAAGGAGACCATTCATTTTGCGTATATTGGATTCCAGCGCTTGTCGGACGTTTCACCTGGACATATAACGCATGAAAATTTTCTTTAACGGCATATTGTACCTGCTCCCTTTTCTAAGTTTTGGACAAGTCGACCTGAAGCTTAAAAATGAGCTGGATAGCATGTATGTCCTTGATCAGCGCTACCGAGGGTATTTTTCAAGATTATCTGATAGTCCTGCTTTGGCAGATAGCCTGAAGAAAGCATTCACAGTAACAGAAAACCTATCAGGATATTTATGGACTCGTCAAAATGAAATCGATAAATCAAATTTCAATCGACTCGAACAAATAATTCAGCAGTATGGCTACCCAGGAACAAGGTTGGTTGGCAAGATCACAGACGAGGCTGCATTTTATATTATTCAGCATTCACCAAAGATTGAAGTATACTTCCCCTTAGTTAGAGCAGCAGCAGAAACGGACCAGTTGCCTTTTTATCTTTCTGGTATGATGGAAGATCGCACCACCGGCCACATAGAGGTATGAGATTGTCGCGTCAATCGTTCGGTCCAGAGTTTGACTCGTAGGCATGTATTCTTACTAGCCAGTTATATGATTCGGATAACTAAGGTGGCTCCAAAAAGCGGCACACATTCTTGCACAACCTAAGTGCAATGGAAAAGCGATTTGGGGTAAAATCCCGAAGAAGTTATGATGCTGATTTCAAGCAAGAACTGACTACAATGCTAATGTCCGGCAGGAGTGCGCGAGAACTTTCCCAGAGTTTTGGAATTGCAGAAAATCTTCTTTATCGTTGGAAAAGCATGGCGACGATGAAGACAAAAACGAAAACGGGCGATAGTGAAAGCAGTAAGTCTGCGAAGCTTGCGGCTGAGAATGCAAGATTGCGGGCTGAGAACGAACGCTTAAAAACCGACCGTGAGATACTAAAAAAGGCGTTAGGTCTTTTCAGCAAGTCCGACTGAGAGACGTCTATGACTTGATTTTCAACCTGTCGAAGACGAATAAAGTAAGCTACCTATGTCGATTATTCGACGTTAGCAGAACGGCCTACTACCGATACAGGCGCGGAGAAAGTCATAATGCGGACAAGAAATATAACCGTCCAAAGCATGAAGTTCGGATCGAATTTATCCGGAACATGAAACGCTACGGCAGTCGACGAATCAAGGAATTGAGTCGTCCTGAAATAGGTTGACAGGTTTTATAATGATCCCAGTTGCTTCTGTGACTGGGATTTTTGTTTGTAAATGTATTCAGGTGTTTGCATTTGTAAGGACAGATGTGGTCTGTAATTGTTGTAAAGCTGAACGGCTTCATCGACCAGATGACCTGCCAGTTTCCTGGAAGGTAAAATATTTCCTAGTCCAAATTCTTCCTTCATCGTTTTGTTCATCCTTTCTGCTAATGCATTCTCGTATGGGTCAGAGTTTTCGGTCATGCTGATATTGATATGGTTAAACCTCGCAATACTGGTGTATTCGGCACTACAATACTGTAATCCTCTGTCAGAATGATGGATAAGACCTTCAAGTCCATTCATACTGCACTTAACAGCCATTTGGAAAGCCTTTTTCATTTCAACCGCTTCCATATTATCAGCAATTGCATAGCCCATTATTTTCCTGCTATATGCGTCTGTTACCAGGTTTAGGTAGCAATTCCCTTCATCGGTTTTCAGGTAGGTGATGTCACTTACCCATAGCTGGTCGGGCCTGGTTACCTTCAAATCTTTGGCCAGGTTTGGATACTTTCTAAGCCAGTGTTTTGACATCGTTGTTTGCACATATCTCCGCTTAGGAACGATCAGCATCCTATGTTTTCGCATTAAATCAAACAGTTGATCACGCCCGAACCTGATTTGGGATGCGCTTAGGGACTCCCTGAGCTGATGATAAAGCTTTCTGGTACCCAAACGTGGCAAAAGCTTTCGCTCTCGTTCAACCAAGGTCTTCACTTGTGATTCTCGTTGCACCCGTAACTGTGCTGATTTACAATGTTTATAAAAGTACTGGCGGCTATAACCCAGTACTTTCGCTACGAATCCGACGGGGAGCCGCTCTCTTTTTGAGCCTGATCCGCAGCTTCTGACAACAGGCTCAAATACTTTTTTCTGATGTCGGTACCAAACTGGCTGTCAGCAATATCGATGGCCGTATTAAGCACATGTTTTTCCTGTTCAAGCCGTTTCAGCTTCCTTTCCAGTTCCCGGATCTTTTTATTGGGTGTGTCTTTTTTCATGGTTTCAGATTCTTTCCAATCTAATCTACCATGTTTTCTGAGCCAAACCAAAACAGTACTCCTTCCCTGAATGCCATGCCGGAGCTGGGCTTGCTTGTAGGTCAACTCACCTTTTTCGACTGCATCCACAATCGATAGTTTGAAGGCCAAACTGTAATCTTTCTGAGTACGCTTCTTGTAACACTTAAAGTCTTGTTCTTCCATTAGTTGACTTTGATTGTGTCAACCTATATCAGGACGGGACAAATCCTTGAAGCAAAAAGGCATCAGAATCGGCCGTCGAAAGGTGGTTGAAATCATGCGAAGAGAGGGTTTGAAAGCGATCCAGCCTCCCAGATTCATTCCAAGGACTACTGACAGTAAACACGGCAAACGGATTTGCGATAATCTGCTTCTCGATCAGCCAAAGCCGGATCACCCCGATGCGATATGGGTGTCGGATATTACCTACATGCCACTAAAAGGTGGTAAATGGGCATATTTGTGTATCTGGATGGATCTGTTCTCTCGCCAGATTGTCAGTTGGAAGCTTGATGAGAATATGCAGGAAAATCTGGTGAGGGAGCCATTGGAAAAAGCGCTGTTGAAGCGAGGAATTAAGCCTGGTCTAATAATTCATTCTGACCGGGGAGGTCAATATCTGTCACGTAGAATGAAGCAAGTAGTCAAAACTTTCAGATTGAAACAAAGCATGTCGCGAGCTGACGATCCCTACGACAATGCCTGTGCGGAGTCATTGTGGAGTCGATTAAAGGCCGAACTGAGTATTCCCAAAGGAGGATATATCAACCTCGAGGTATTGAGATCCGTACTTTTTGAATACATCGACGGGTATTATAACACCCGGAGGTTACATTCCTCTTTAAATTACCGAAACCCCGTAGCATTCGAAACTGAATACTACCGAAAAACTGGTTAAACAGAAATAAAATCAATTACTAACCAGCAAGAAGTGTAAACCAAAAAGGAACCACGTCAAACTCATTTTATGCTAAATGACGGAACACAGAACAAGAGGATGTAAGGGGTTTTGGGGGTGGATACGATTGAGGCCTGCTTAGATTCTGCCAGCGGGAGGGCCTTTTTGCCAACTTCTGGGCGAGTAAAACATTTTACCGCGCTATATTTATGGCTTGGGGGAATAGGAATAGTAGTGATCGTCGGTACCGTATGGGAATTTGTTAAACTGACTCGCACCGCTTTGACTCAAAACAGAATAGAGCCGTTATGAAGCCGATAGTATTCCAAGAAGAACAAAAGTTTAGACCAGTTTGGATGGTTGTTATTTTGATTTTGATCGAAGTGATTTTAGTTGGAGACTTAACGATTTCTATACTAAATGAAAACGCTTTTGGCCCAGTAGAGTTGATATTCAATCTATTAATCGCGCTTTTTCCAGCAATCATCTTGTTAGTAATCTATGCATTCAATGTTAGGTTAGTCAGCACGATAAGCGAAGAAGGGGTGCATTTTGTCTGGCTTCCGTTCCCCAAAAAGGCTAAAACCATTTCTTGGCAAGAAATAAAATCAATCCAATTTACAACTTACAGTTTTGTAGGTTATGGATGGAGGTTTAGCAGTAAATATGGGACAGTCAATAATGTTTCTGGAAATAAAGGGATCGCACTTGAACTGAATAACGGCAGCAAATTTCTAATCGGAACTCAAAAATCTGCCGATTTAATCAATACCGCCATAGAGCCTTTTAATCGTAAGTAACCTAGGCCCGTCATAGATGAAGAACTTACTTTACCCTGGTATCAAATAATGCCCGTTTTCTGACATAATTATTGCTGTTTGCGCTGGATAAAAGTTCTTGGGTCCTCGATCGGAAGATTTGCGGCACCGGCTTCCAATTCAGAAACACGATTAAGGTCACGCATACGCGCTGGAAACTTGACAATTAGCACTTGTCTCAAATAACCAGGGATTTGTAAGACAGTAAGAGGTCTATCGGGGCTACGTATGTAGAGATTTCCGCTGGCAGTCTTACTTAGCTTTTTTGAGCCATGTGCTTAGCGCTGACAGAAACAACGACTGTTGATCAATGAAGACAGTGTGGGAACATCGATCAAGGTATTTAACATTTGAATTACCAATCAGGTATTTCAATCCACTTACTTGCTCATCGGAATAAAGTCCGTCTTGTTTCCCGTATAATGCGAATATAGGCATGTTTGCATTTCTCAAACTATTTAGGATAGGCGTCACATCAATATTAACTTGATTCTCATTCTGCCAAAATGTATGTACTGCCGATTCATTTCTCAGATAGCTATTAATTAGTGTATCCGTTTTATAAGTGGCGTAAATACGTTTTGCTAAGTGATCAGGATCCGAAAGTGTGAAAAAGCCATTTGCCGACGCATGTCTGAAAACCAATGTACGGTATGCAAAAGACCGAGGATTAAGTTGAGCAATGGCGGTTAGTTCGTTCAAATTTGTCGTGTCCTTTCTTTGCTCATAAATCGTCCTTGTTTTGCTCAATATCGTCTCATACGATTTCTGCTGAGATATTAGTGCACTGCATAACACAACTGCCCTGACCATGCCAGGATGCATTTGAGCATATTGAGTTGCTATCAAACCGCCGAAGCTAAATCCGATCAGACTGGCATACCTTAGGTTGTACTTTTTATAAATGCCACTCAAATCAGCGAATGCTTCATTAAAATTCAATTTGGCAGTACTATCCTTTGAGCGGCCTTCTCCCCGTCGATCATAAATGATCACAAAAAATCCCTTATCGGCAAGTAACTTTGCGGTTGTAGCTTCAAAGTAAACACTGCTGCTTCCTGGCCCACCGTGTAAAAATATGATTGGCTGGTGTTTCGGATTCCCAAATGATCTGCTGTACAGTGCCTGTGAACAAGCTGCCGACCAGCCAAATAAAATGAGAAGGATCGAGAATAATATCTTCATATCAGTTTAGTGCAGAGCAGAATATGTAAAATAACATCAGTTCAGGCGAGGCGTATGCTACGGAATGGCGTCGACAGCTAGTCAGTTTTCATAAAGAGATTTTTTGGCAAGAAGAGGGTACGTATCTGCAAACGGAATTAAACGTACTATTTAAGAAAATTTTGTATTATCATGTTTGGTTTAAGCTTCAAAAGTTACGAGAGAGCAAAACGAGAGCAGGATTGATTTTGATGAGTGGGTAAAGGCTGACCCATCAGATAAAGGATTTATGATCTAAGTCGGTATTGCTGATAGCCGGATCGTCCTAATTGCTCATAGCCCGATCATCCTGCAATAAGCAATGGCATGCTTTTTTGTTTAATGTGCTTGATTGTAACATAACATACATGTAGCTATGGGAATTAAGCCAGGACCTAAAAAAGTTGCAGACTCAACAAAAGAGCCTGACAAGCGCCAACGGGACAATAAGGAATCCCCGGGCAACACGCCTTCTTTGAAACCACACAAGCACAAAAAAGGCGATTAGCTAATTGAAAGTTCAAAGAATCGATACGCTGCTATCGACGGGCTAGGATTTTTTCTAGCCCTTTTTTGTGTGCTCCGGTAGTAGCTCAGAAACTGGCTCGATTTTGTGCCAGCCTTTATTTAGCATGCACCCAAGCAGCGGGCATTCTACTCACTCTGGATTGCGTTTCGCGTTTCTTTTATGCTGAATTTATCACAGACGTTTGATTAGCGCTCAAAGATCCGGATATTTTTAAAACTTAAACGAGCCCATACAACCATTCAGGTGGTTTTTATCCACCTTGTAACAACGGGTAGTATTATAACATTACCTCTTGTGTGTAAAACACCAGCCGTCAATGAGAAACCATATAATCGTACTTTTTTTTTCCTTGGCAGCACCATTAGTGTATTCCCAAGATACAATCAAAGTGACTTTTAGCCAGGAAACCGACACACTTACCAAGCAGCGGTTCATTGACAGATACGAAAATATCTTCATGACAAAAGTGCCCACCCGGCATATGTTGAAGTTTGGGTTGGGGTTTTATCCTGACAATCTTAGTAGATTTTATAGCTCCGAAGTCAGGAACCTTACTTATGAGATCGGCTATGAGTTTAAAATATTACCTGCGGCCTCAATCGGTGTAAATATTGGGGTTACCAATCCCTATAACTACACGCCTAAATTTGCTGGTACATTCGTCGCAAACGTTCAAGGGAAATGGTATTTCGATATGGCCAAAAGGATCAGTCAGGAAAAAAGTGCCAACAATTTCACCGGCAATTTTCTATCAGCAGTCTATGAGCATCGGATCCGATATGACTGGAGGCGTTTTAAATTATCCAGGATGGGGATCGAGTTCGGACTACAACGCAGATTTTTAAGTCAGGGGAGATTTGAATTTGCAGTTGGCCTGTTTCGTCAGACATACCAAAATGGTTACTATCAGGCTAATGAATGGTTAGCGGGTGATCAAACAACGGAACTGGCCATAACCACTCGTACCAACATCGGGTTGGCCATCGGCGACTGGAAACGCACCAGCCGTTCCCCTTTGTGTGAAATATTAAACTGTGAACAGTTCGTCCTTAAACAATGGAAGGTGTCCCTTCCAAGTCTGGAATTGTCATTGAGGAAAATTCAATTGACGACGGCATTCGCTTATGAGCGCAAATTCGGACAAAGCCCCTTTTCTGTCAATGCCCAGGTATTTTCAGATTTTCGGAAGGAGTTTCGTAGAAGCTACAAAGCTGATGGCAATGAAATATTTGATTACTCTTACCAACTGCAACCAATTGTTCAATTTCGGTTCTATGCCTTGCAAAAGCGGAACATCCGGAAAGGTACCGGGGGTAACAATTTATCAGGAATATATTTTGCGCCACATGTTGAATTCCTTAGGTATGCTACAACAAGGTGGGGACATTATCAATCCAAGCAACACTTTGGGCCAGGACTTTCACTAGGTTATCAGCAATCCATCTTTAAGCGTGTGTATGTCGATATTTTTGGAGCCATGGGGCGAAACTTACTTAGTGATTCACCAGACATACCAATACACTTCGGCACTTTAAGGATAGGTTTTGGACTCAGGATATAATTAAAAATGATCGGTATGGTTTCGTCGATCTGCTTGATTTCCTCAGCGAGCGTGAAACCGTCTTTTTTTGGCATTTTGATATCGAGCACGCACAAATCGAAGGGGCGGGATTTGAAGGCGTCGAGACCGGACTGACCGTCGTGTTTGAGCATAGCCAAACTGCCCTTGCGTGGCAACACAAATCTATTTAGCGGCTGGTGGGAAAGCCTGCGTCGCCGATTGACTTCTTTTGCATGTGGTAGTTGGTAATCAGGACTCCTCGAATCAAATTGTGATTTTCTCGAATGATAGAGAAGCCCTGCTTTTCAAAAAACGGCCGTGCTGTTTTGCTAACGTCAGCTGTCAGCACCTGGGTGCCCCGATCTATTGCTTGTGCTTCCAGCTGCTTGTAAATGGCTAAGCCGATACCCTTGCGCAAGTGGCGTGAGTCAGTATACATAAAGTCTATGTAACATCCGTTTTTCAGGGAGCCGAAGCCGACTATCTCGCGATCCATTTCCGCAATTACAAAGAACTGTTCGCTTATCGCTTGATCCCATCGTGATTCATTTTCTGTGCCTCGTTTCCAGGCGTCGCGCTGTTGCTGGTCATAATCGTTTGTACAAGCGTAGTCTATGGTTCGCTTGTACAACATTTGTAATGCAATTTTGTCCTCTAAATGGGCTGGTCGTATATTGATTGTTGACATGTAGAGACTTGGACTAGAAATAAAGGTTACAGCATTTCTGTGGTAGTAGGTCACAGTTGATTCCCAACTCATTCCTCCAAGTATTCGCAATTGTTTTCATGCTAATAGACTATCTATAACCTCCCAACATTTCTCCGAGTAGTGGCTGTGAGTTTTCGACCACGCCGCCATGAAAACAAATCAGCTGCGTTACGCGTAGGTTTGCAATCTTTTTCACCGAATTGACTGCTTCCGGCAGGTCTAGCGTAAATGCTGGGTTGGCGATATCGAGTTTTCCATTCACATATACCACCGCGTCGCCGGCAATCAATGTCATTTGCTCAGGCAGATATAGTGAGATGTGCCCTGGGGTATGACCGGGTGTTGGGATGATTTGAATGCCTGCTAAACGTTCCGGGTGCTCTTGTAAAATGTGGTGAACGGGCACGGGCCGGATGTCTTCGAGCTGCGATTGAAATGCACGCGCCCATTCTCTGTCGGAAGGCGGCAGTGAACCGAACATGGATTCGGCTTGCACAAGTCGGGGCGCTTTGCATGAGCCATTGATGAATTGCGCCTCCTGTGCGGATGCATGGACGCGGATGCGCGGATGCTGCTCACATATTTCATGCAATCCGCCGACATGGTCCAGATCATGGTGTGTTATCACAATGTCGGTTATTTGATCAAATCCGGTCCCCAGTGCGCCAAGCGCCTTTTCAATCAATGCAGCGGAGCCGGCATAGCCAGTGTCAACCAGGATTTTTTGCGGGCCGTTCTCAATCAGCACCGGATAGGTTGTTTCAAGTCCCTGACCGGAAACAAATTCTATTTCCAGTGGATGCACAAGCAAATTGTAAGACATATCGGACTAAATTTTTTTGAAATGATACCCGCGCTCACCAAATGGTTGAAGCTCGTCGACGTGCAGCTTTTCAAGCTCTTTTGCTTCGCGGGCGTAGTTGCGTGCTTGCGATTCGTCCTGCTGAATTTCAGCCAGTATTTCAAATGCAAAGCTCGTCTCACCGAACTCATTCCATTCCTGTTGCAACTCAGCATTTCGAAACGCGCCCAATTTTAGCTCGCTTCGCATTCTGTTCCAGTACGCATCCAGGTTTACATTGCTTCCAATGAGGATCTTCTGATTGGTCAGGTTGCGAAGTTGAAACACGCCTATCCTGAATTTCTTCTGCCGGAACGCTTCTTTTAATGCTTTTTGGTTGGTTGATGTCATTTGTGGATGATGGTAAAGTGTTGACCAAATTTGTAAAGAGTGGCTCAATCACTTCACAAACGCTCGCACCGCGTTTCCAAAATCGGCCGTCTGGGTGATGAACGGCTCGTGCCATGACTCTTCGAAGGTCGTCCAGGTTACCTGGCTGTTTGTAAGCAGCGTGCGGCTCTGCCGGCCGATCTCTACCGGCACGATCCCGTCTTTTGCACCCCAGAAGAGACCGATCGGGACAGTGACGTTTTTAAGCAGATCACCTTTCTCAAATGTCTTGCTTTCAATATCCCCGTAGTAGCCGTATGCTTTGCTGTGGGTGAACTGTGCCAGCGCTGTGTTGGGTGAGCCGAAGGCATAATTGATGACATATTTTTTATCCGAATAAAGCGAGACAGGGTTGCCGTCCAGCTTGTGCATCCAGCGGTAAATGCCTTCCCAATCGACAGTTTGGGTGTTTTGCGGAGTGACCGGATTAGCCGTTAGAAAATCTTCGGCTTGGGTGTTGCCTTTTTCTTTCGCCTGTTTCAATGCCCATTCGCGCACTTGGTAAAGCCAGTGGTAATAGGAATACATTCCATTCACCATCATGGCGCCAGCCACCTGCTGCTGGTTGTTGCCGGTGGTTAAATACTGCCATGCAAGCTCCACGCCAAAGCTGTGCGCGAGCAGGTACACTTCGGTATCGGGATATTGCTTTTTCAGCAGCCTGATCACCAGCTGCATATCTTCACCAAACTGCCCGTAACGCAGGGTAGCAGGGTCTACTTTGCCCGAGGAAGCACCGGCCACGCGCTGGTCCCAGTATGCCATCATCACATCTTCTTCGAGGTCTTTCAGGTAATAGCGGTAACACATCGCGCAGTCGCCCGGCCCGCCGTGGACGAAAAGCACAATTTTTTTGGCCTGGCTGTTTCCCTTTACCCAAATGGGCATATCCGCGCCCTTATGACGCAAAAACAGCGTCTGATCTTCGCGTGGCTTGGCGTCCTTGTCCTTACAGCTGGTCAGTCCGGCTATCAGGCAGATCGCCAGTAGTCTAGTTAGTATTCTCATCGTTTTTTGAGGGGGATTAATGTTCCAGCTTCCAGGGCAAAGCGCACCAGATTAGAAGTGTTGTAAGGGCGCTGCTGCATGACGTTCAGCCTCACGTACCATGCGAGCGGCACCTTTTTACGGACTGATAAGTCGTGACCGACGCCGATTGAAACCGTGGGCAAGAAGGCATTGCCTCCTGCGAAGCGAACCCGCTCGAAGTCGCCGTCGGATGTAGCTTCGAACGTGCGGCCTTCGAGGAAATAGCGGAAGTATGATGGGGCAATGGCAAATTCAAAAAGCGCGCCTCTTTTCCCAATCCTTCGGAAACCAATTTCAGGAGAGAGAATCATGCCAACATGGTTTTGGGGATGCCTGTAACCGGCAATGCCGAGTGAGCCATATAAAAGGCGTTTTGCCGCATTGCGGGAGGATACCGAGCCTGCCAAAGGTACTTCATAAGCGCCTTTTAAGCCGTAATGCGTGATTGTTTCTCCAAAATAGCCCAAACGCAGTTTTTGGGCGGATGATATGCCGGGCGCCAGGACCAGAAGCCCAAGCCAGATAACGTAGTTTTTCATAACATTAGTGAAAAAATCCGAATCCTCAATTAACAGTTATATCAAACTCGCCGCTGAAAGCAGCGCTGTCCGGGTTACACTCCTCCGGATTGTTGGCATCGAACAATGCTCCGGAGAATGTGCCTTTTGCACGTTTGCCGGGCGTATATTCAGTGATTTTAATTTCGCCCTTTGAAGAGGAGTAGCCGGATTTGTCCGGGCAGATCTGCGTGAAGTAGTTGTTGAACACCGTCCCGTCAATTTTGTATTCAACCTGGCTTACCTGGGTGTAGTTTCCGATGTCCTGTTTGTAAGGATACGTTCCCGCCTGGTCACCAAACGCGGTCAGCGAGAGATAGTCATCCCCGGTTGAGCCAGCAGTAATACCGATGCTGACGATTGATCCGAGCTTTCCTTCGGAAATACTAGCATCTCTATACGTTTTGGTTTTGCCGTTAAAGGTTAATGTGAGCGTTGCCTTTTCCGGGGAATCAGAGGATTCCTGACTTTGCTGGCAGGCGATCAGGCCGATGAGCAGGCCTGCGCTTAAAAACGTCGTTTTGAATTTCATGGCTGGTGATTTTTGATAATGTATCCTGAAAGTTCAGCGGATACACGTTCCCGCAGCATGCTTTCAAGGCAATGCAAAATTGGCAGACAAGATGTTGGGCAAGAACAAGAATCCTGTTCAAATGCAGAAAAGGCTATGTGAATTGTAATGGAATGGAAGTAAGTTGTTGGCCATCGGTATCAAAAGTATATGAGAACGGCCAACTGGTATAAAAAAATTGAGAAGCGGTTTTTTGTATGGGGAGATGAATAGCTACAAGTTGTACAAAGCGCCCGTGGTTGTTGCACAACTCATGATTGTATGATACTATAAACTAAATATTACTGGAAACGAAAATCTATGTAACTTCCGCTATACCTTCACTTAACTCCAAAATCCTGTGCGTCACCTTTACCCGCTTCTGCTACTTATTTTATTGGTTGCCTGCAAAAAGAAAGATGACGCGCCTGCTCCCGAGATATTGACCCGGAGTCTTCCAACCGGTTTACTTTCTTTTGCGATTGACAATGTTCCTCAGGAAAATATCCGTTTCGCCACGATTGAAGAAAATGGGCCGCACCACAATCGGATCGTGATAACATTGCCGAAGGCATATCCAAAAGGTGACGAGATGACTGTCAGGATCAAGATGATGGAAGATCTTGTCATTCTGGACGGTGCCATGAACGAATATAACCCGGCAGAAATGAAGCTGAACTTTTCGAAAACGGGTAGCCTTGAATTTACCGTCTACAATAAGAATAGCAAAGTTTACTTGGGCAACTTTTATTTATACGTCGATCCGACAATCCCACTGACCGCTCCTTCGACCGGCAAAGACTACGAAGAAACGCTAGACGGGACGGAAACATTTATATACATACCTGTCCAAAACCTAGGGACTGCGGAAACGATTACTGAAAAAAATGAATGGCTTACTGACGTTGATATTTTTATTAAAAACAAGAAAACTGGCATCGTGACCACTTCGCGCGGGGCATACTATCTTGAAAACCCTAACAATGATCTCTTTGCCATGATCCCCGCAGCAATGGAGGCCGGAGAGTACGAACTCACGGTGCAGAAACAAAATCGAAAAGTAATTATTCCGGATGCGCTTGTTTTGAAATATGGAAAGCCGGTTGTTCAAATATTACCCTTTACGTCGGTCAGCATGGATACTTCAAGCGGTATCAGCTATCTCGGCTATAACCTCTTGCCGGAACATCAGTATATCATGGAGCTCAGAAACGATTTCACTGCACCAGTGCGGCTGGAACTATCCCCTAATAGCCATCTCAGCTTAAAACATGATATCCCAGCTTCTTTCCCAAGCGGGAACTACGAGGCGGTACTTTTTATTGATGGCAAGGAAATGCCATCTTATTGGAATTACAACCGCAATATCCTCGAAATCAAAAAAGACAGCAGACAGCCAAGTCTAGCTACTCTCTCAAATGAAAAAAATGCTGTTTTGGGCGAAGTCACACTTTACAAGGCTGTTACAACCTTCAAGAAAAGTGAACCGATTATTGCAGATCTGCGCGATGGAGGTTACAAGAGCAACATAATTATGCTATTAAAAAATGTGGCTACGGGAGAAACTTTCGAATTGCCCTTTTCCGGTAAAACGGATTCCTTCATCCCTTTCTCGCTTTTTAACATTACCAAAGAAGTTCCAACGGGAAAGTATGAGGTGTTTATAAAAGAAGTTGATAAAACAAGCGAGCGATACCATAAGATTATCACTATTGAATAGCATTTTTGATAATACGCTCAAAACTATTCTTTCACAAATTTCGAGAACCAGCCAGAGTCCGATTTGATCATATAAATTCCGATTGGTAGCTCATTGACGGGAATAAGGATTGTCTCAGAAGTTTTCTTTACCTGCGCCATTTGCTTACCCGAAGTATTAAAGATTCTCAGGTATCCATTGTCTTTTCCTGATATGGTGATAAAATCGCTTGTCGGATTAGGGAAGATATGTATCACAGAGCCGGTTTTCAGGGTGATCGCCTGAATGCTGGAATAGTCGGTTTTTCCGTTAAAATCTACGATTTTTAATCGGTAGTAAGCTGTACCGTCCATCGGGTCCAAGTCGTCCAGCAGATATTTTTGTACCGACGTCGCTGTCCCCGCCCCTTTAACGCGCCCGATCGGCACCCATTTGCGGGACCTGTCAAGCCGCTCCACTTCAAAATAGTCATTGTCAGTTTCCGAAGCTGTGGACCATTCAAGCCGGATTATGCCATTGCTACTTTTCGCATCAAAGCTGATCAGCGAAACTTCCAGTGCAGCGCATTCCACTTCTTCACCAATCTCGATCATCCAGCCTTTGGCATTCTGGAGCGTTTCAAGTGCCTGGGCGGCAGAGGTGCCGTAATCAACGCCTTGCGCGCCCATCAGGATATTATCAGAAGTGTTGGGATTTGCAGCCCATCCTTCCAGTGTAAGAGACATATTTACGCAATCAATTCCCGTAAATGCCAGTGTCTCAAACATATTGGGCGAATTCGCCAGCGACCAGTTGCTGAGTGGCTGGTTAAATGCAGTGGCGTTGGAAAACATTAACGACATATCTTCCACCTGGCTTACGTCCCAATTATTAATAGGCTGATTAAACGATGACGCATCACCAAACATCGCGTGCATAATTTGCACATTACCAACATTCCAACTGCCAATTGCACCATTAAAAGCGCTGGCGCCATAAAACATCTCGGCCATGTCAGTAACCTGGCCGACATCCCAGTTATCCAGGGATTGATTAAAACTGGTGGCCTCTTTAAACATTCTGCTCATTTCCCATACGTTGCCTGTGTTCCAGCTGCCGATAGTACCGTTAAATGCGCTCGCCCTCTCGAACATCTGAATTGTATTGGTGACCTGGCTAACATTCCAGTTATCCAGTGGCTGGTTAAAGCTTGTCGCTGCGTTGAACATGGAATACATGTTCGTCACACTGCTTACATCCCAGGTGTTGAGCGGTTGGTTGAAATCTTTTGCTTCTGCGAACATCGATGACATGTCCGTCACCTTGCTCACGTCCCAGTTCCCGATCGGTTGATTAAACTGCGAACCATGAAACATGCCTCCCATATAGATTACATTGCTGACATCCCAATTGTTGATTGGTTCATTCCAGCTCGTGAAGCCAAACATCCCATCCATTTCGGTCACAGAACTGACGTCCCAGCTGTTGATTCCGGGAATGGTGGTGATCGAGCTGCAATAGCTGAACATTCCGTAGGTAGAAGTTACATTTTGTAGATTGGGGATATCGCTTGCGGTAATGCGCATATTGGTGCAACGGGAGTATGCCCGGTCCATATTTTCCCACTGGATATCACCCCACTGCTTGATTTCCAGGAGCTTGGCATTGTCGTTTTGGCTATCGAATTGAATTTTTGTGAAGGTCCCGCTGCCAGGTGAAATACTCACCTCATAAATCCCGGGATTGGGAAAAGTGAGCGTATGATATCCTGATGCGGTCTCTGCACCACTATTTGCGAGGTTTCCAACCTCCTGCCAGGTGATACTGTAATTAGTGCCGGTTGCGGGGATAAGAATCTGGTGATCGGTACTGGAACCGGGGTTGTCTGTCTTCCAAATCGTGATGTATTGCGCCTTCACGCCCGCAGCGCAGAGGAAAACAAGAAGGAGGCTGATGTAAAGTTTTTGCATAAGGGATAAGGCAGTAGCAAATACATAAATTGTGGTTGTATGGTCACAAAATACGCCACATACCCGCCGATATTTCTTGATTTCAATCAATTTTTATCAGACTGGAATACCTTTTCTTACACGTGTTTTTAGCTATGACAAGCCCGACAATCAGACCCCTATCTTCATCTCAATGACCTATCTCTATACCAATCTTTCCATAAAAATTTTCATCCCCGTCTTTGAATTCAAGCAAGCTGTGCGCCTTTCCTATGTCAGCCAATGGGAAAACTTTGTTTAATACAGGTTTTAGCTTACCGGATTCCACGAGCTTTGTGAGCTCGTCCATTTTGTTTCTGGTCTGCCTGGTGAATACAAAATGGTAAGTGGCATTTTTCCCCCACGCGTGGATCAGGTTTTGCGGCTTCTCAATGTCGACTAAGGTCACTACTTGTCCCAGTTGACTAAGCACCAGCCCGCTATCGACAGCGTGTTACCGCCTAGGGTGTCAATCACGACATCTACTCCATTACCTCTTGTAAGTCGCTGAATAACGTCAATATAGTTTTCGCTTTCATAGTCGATCACATGATCGGCACCCAGGTCAAGCAGAAACTGGTGATGGACTTTCCTTGCTGTCGTAAATACGACTGCTCCCATGGCTTTCGCGATCTGAATGGTTGGAATACCCACACCACCTGCGCCGCCGTGAACCAGAATAGACTGATTGACCCTCAGCTGTGCCCTGGTTACCAGCATTTCCCATGCCGTGCCGGCGGCAAGCGGAAGTGTCGCCGTACAGGCAGCCGATAGCCTCAGGATGGCCTCCCGGTGGATACCGATTGGGCATGTTACTTATATGGAAGGCGTCGATGCCCGGCAAGAAGACCAAATGAAAAAGATTGGAATAGGAGGGGTGTCGGGCAACAAACTGTTTCTGCAAAAACGGCTGTTACTTGATATGAGACGGCGAAAGTTTGCGGTGTTGGGACCTTAGTCTACGTATTCATGAAGTTTTCGCTGGACGGTGATCGGTGTCGGTGCCTGCTTCAAGGCTTCTAGTTGGCCACCGGCACCAGCCCGTATTGCAGCATCACTTCTTTTAGCCTCGCCATGTCCGGCGGGCCTGCGGCGCTGATGATGCCCAGGATGTCTTTAAAGTAATTAGAAGTAAAAACGCCGGGATTGGCATAGGCGAGGATTTCGACTGTTTCGTCGGTGTTGTTGTAAAAGCTGTGAACCCGTCCCCGCTTGATGAAATAATGGTCGCCGGGGCCGAGCTGCACTACCTGATCATCTACAGAGAGTGTGAGCGAGCCCTTCAAACCGTACAAGGTTTCGTCAAAATTGTCGTGATAGTGCGCGGCGGGAACCTTGGCATTGGGATGGATCACGCATTTGAATAGTGTGAACTGGGCATTCGTGTCGGCAGCGTCCAGGCAAAAATGGATTTCGAGCCCGTTACCCAGGTTGATGATTTCGGAAGGTTTCATAGCAACAGCGGTTTGTTAAGGCAAAACAAGCAATTCGTCCCCGCTAAAAAATTGATTGTAATCAAGAAATTTTACAAAATGCATGTTTCCCTTGCGGATGCGGCTCAACGTTTCAGGCGTGAAACCCAGGTAGCCCGCGATTTTCCGGCATTAATGTCGGCTATAATGAGCTTGAATCAGCTCTTGTATCTCATGCCGGTGCAGGTGTTGGGCCCAATTCAACGCAGTGCCTCCGTGGATCTTATCCCGAAGCCGGAGGTCGGGATTTGCGGATAAGGCCAGCCGCGCCAGCGCAATATCATTTCTCTCCACTGCCACATGCAGAAGGGTATATCGGTGCATTCCGTAAAGTTGATTTGCTGCCGCAGGCTCTTGGGACAGCATTGCGATACAACGGTTTTCCCACCCCATATCCCACGCATCAAGAACGCTGCACAAAGCACCATGCGCGATCAGCCATTCGGCGGAAGCTTCTTGTCGGCAATGTGCTGCCAGCTCCAAAAGCCGCATTCCATTGCAAAGTGGTACATTCAAATCAGCGGCGGGCAGCGTGTCCAAGATGGATAGGTTGCCTTTTCCTACGGCCTCCGCAAGGGCAACCTGTCCCGGGCCGGGCGGACGGGTGCTTAGCCGGTCATCGGTGATCCACCAGGTGAGACCGTCATTGATCCATTTAAAACCCAGCTGCTCATAAAGTGGTCGTCCCATGTTATTGGCGTTCAATGTCGCATAATGATAGCCTTTTTGAAAGGCATGCAGGCAAGCTGCCGAAACAATGGCCTTGCCAATGCCCTTTCCCCGGGCCTCCGGTACTACGCCTACATTATAAATACCGGCGACCCCGCCGCCAAACACCACCAGGCCCTGTGCCGCCACTTTGCCCTGCCACAGGGCCACGAAGCGCTGCACTTGGTCAGGATTTGAGTTTTGAAGATTTGTATTTCCACAACTGTCCTTTCCTGAATAAGGAAGTGCGGTGAGGCTATGCAGCAATGTCTCATTATCCGGCTTTATCAGGAGATCATTAGGCGCAACAAAGTCGGAGCGCAGCGTGGCAATCTCTATTGCCATCCAGCAAGGCTGCCATCCAAGCTGGAACCCCCTCGCGAGGAGCATTACATCCAGATCGGTTGTTTCGGCAGGACTTAGGGACCAAACCCCCAGATTGCGGACCGGATGTGTCTGATAAAAGCCTGATATGGCATCGAGGGCCGACGTGCCGTCAGGGGTACTCGGAAAAGGTATGGTTCCACTCTGTTCTGTTGGTATGTAGGTCCAGCTGCATCCGGCTTCCTGCGCTATGAGGCCTCCTTTTGCCTGGGCATCCAGAAAAAACAGATCGGCGTGATTTCCGGCAATTGCGGCTTCGAGCTGAAAGGAATCGGCATTTGACAGGATAGTAGTCATAGAACAGATTGATAATGCCCGGAAATTTACAGACTTAAATTAAACAAGCTCCCTGCAACGCGATCCGCCCCAAGTGCTTTAAACGAATTTTGAAGTCGAGGTGTTACCCTAACTTCTTGGCAGTGAGCTTATATTGTTCAGGGGATTGCCCCATGTTTTTCTTAAAAACTCTTGAAAAGTAAAATGGATCGTCGTAGCCAAGACTCATGGCAATTTCCTTGATTTTGCCTTCATTGGCATAGATCAGCTGACAGGCTTTCTGCATTTTTAAATGGATAAAATAATCGACCGGCGCCATGCCCGTGCCTTTCCGGAAAAGCATCGAAAAATGCGAGCAGGAAAGCTGGTGC
Source organism: Dyadobacter fermentans DSM 18053 (assembly GCF_000023125.1). Lineage (NCBI taxonomy): Bacteria > Pseudomonadati > Bacteroidota > Cytophagia > Cytophagales > Spirosomataceae > Dyadobacter > Dyadobacter fermentans. Next base: position 2,302,355 of record NC_013037.1, on the reverse strand, counting down.
TGGCGGGCCATGTCTTCTACCGATAATTTCTGGTCCAGATTCAGCCGCATGTGCGTGATGGTTTCGGTAATCAGGTCTGTCTTTTCCGTGCCTTCTGTGGTCAGGTGCTTTTCGGGGAAAAGGAACATGGCGGTGAAGTAATGCAGGCACATGGTTGCATTCGCCAGGTTTTCCAGGCTGTAACCCATTTCCAGGCTCTGGTAAATGCGGTGCCAGATATCCAGGGTTTTTTCATTGAACAAAATATCGACCGGCCCTTTCTGCGGCGCGATTTGCAGCGACTGGTTAAAATTGTCGATCCCGGCACCCGTAAAATGCACCCAGTAAATGGTCCACGGATCGTCATGATCGGCCCAATAACGTATATATTGATCCGTTGCCGGCAGCAGAATAAACTGATTGGCGGAAACTTCGAATTTCTTGTCGCCGATCACGTAATGCCCTTTTCCCTGAATGCAGTAAATCAGGATATTATCTTCACAACCTTTCCGGCGCTCGCGGTAATGGAAAAGCGCCTTCGGGAAGTAGCCGATATGGGTAATGTAAATCTGAAAAAGCGCGGGATTTCTTTGCGCGACATCCTTCAAAATCCCCGGCGGTAAACTGATCAGTTTTTCTCCGTCGAACCCGTCCCTTCTTCTGAAAACGTTGCTCATGATTTGGCGCCGATTTTAATTGAATTTTCCATGATGAGAGTTTCTACGACACGATAATAGCCATTTTCATAGACAATATTTCCATTTTATGTTGAGATGGTGATATAAATGAGATTTTCTGTCGTTGAGTTAATCATCGTATTGTCCATTAAAATAAGTGAATATCCTATACCAATCGGATTTATGTCGTCCTACTTTTGGCTTCCGGATTGTCAGTTCCATTTACTGATATTTTTAAAACCATGATGATACTTTCTATATAAAATGCTGCTACTTGCCGACAAAGTCGTCTTTCTTACAGGCGGGACCGAGGGTATCGGGTTTGAATGCGCTAAAGTTTATCAGCAGGCAGGCGCGCGGCTGTGCATTGTGAGCAATGATCCGCGCAGCATTTCCCGCGCCAGTTTGGAGCTTGGCGAACAAACCACCGAATTTGTGCTGGCCGACGTATCCAGGTCGCGAGACGTCAAGCATGCCATTGCGCATTGCCTGACCGTTTTTGGTCAAATCGACGTCATTCATAACAATGCGGGCATTTCCAGCCCGTCCAAAGCCCTGCACGAAACTTCGGAAGAAGAATGGCGTAAACTCTTTGAGGTCAATGTTGGCGGGATCTACAACACGACTTTTCATGGCATTGACGCTCTGAAAAAAACAGGTGGAAATATTCTCAACACAGGCAGTCTGGTAGGGGAGATCGGCCAGGAAATCCACGCGGCCTACACGGCTACAAAAGGCGCGGTGAATGCATTGACCAAATCCATGGCGCTGGATTATGCACCGTTTGGGATTCGGGTAAATGCCGTCGCGCCAGCCGGGGTCATTACGCCATTACTGCGTAGTTGGAGCCGGCAACAGCCTGATCCTGAGTCGGTGGAGGACTATCTGAACCACATTCACGCGCTGGGTTATTGCCCGGAAGGCGACGTGATCGCCGATGCCTGCCTTTTTCTGATTTCAAATATGGCACGCTTCATTACCGGCTGCATTCTCCCCGTCAGCGGCGGCGCGGAACTGGGCTACAAGAAGCTTTCCAGCAAACAGAACCATTTTCATGATCTATAAAACCGAAGTCAAAGACGCCCGTTTTCCGTTGGAAGGCAACGCGGGCAGCGACGCCATTCACCGCGATCCTGTCTATTCCTACGCCGTCACGCAACTGCTCGATTCCGGCGGATTGGTCGGAACGGGCTTTGCATTTACGTTAGGCGAAGGCAATGAGCTGGTTTGTCAGGCGGCGCATTATTATGCTAAAAAGCTTGTCGGTCTGGACATTGAAGACTTAATGGCCGATTTCGGGACGTTCTATAAAAGTTTGTCCGACGATCAGCAATTCCGCTGGCTCGGCCCGCACAAAGGCGTGGTACACCTGGCGCTGGCGTCGGTAACGAATGCCTGTTACGATCTCTGGGCCAAAAAACGCGGCGTGCCGCTCTGGAAACTGCTCACGGATCTTTCCCCGGAAGCGATTGTCAATACACTTGACCTTTCCTATCTGGAAGATGAATTGACCAAAGAGCAGGCGATCAGCATATTGACGGAGCAGGAAGCTGGGAAGTCAGATCGAGAAAGTATTCTGAAAACGGGTTATCCGGGCTACGATACGTCCGTCGGCTGGTTTAACTATTCGGATGAAAAAGTGCGTGAAAATTGTCACAAGGCACTTTCGGAAGGTTTTACGGCGATGAAACTCAAAGTGGGTTCGGCTGATCCCGAACGCGATATCCGGCGTGCGCACATTGTCCGCGAGGTGGCTGGCGACAATGCGAAAGTCATGCTCGATGCCAACCAGCAATGGAACCTGCCCAATGCGATTTCAATTTGCAAGAAGCTTTCGTCCATGAACCCGTACTGGATCGAGGAGCCCACGCACCCCGACGACGTGCTGGCACACCAGACTTTGGCAAAGGAAATCGCCCCTGTGAAACTGGCGCTGGGCGAGCATGTTCCCAACAAAGTCATCTTCAAAAATTATTTGCAGGCTAATGCCGCCGCATTTATCCAGGTCGACGCCGTGCGGGTAGGCGGGGTGAGCGAGTTCCTGACGATCAGCTTGTTGTGTAAAAAATTCGGGATTCCGGTCGTGCCGCACGTGGGCGATATGGGGCAACTCCATCAGCATCTGGTTTTGTACAATCACATGGGTATGGGCCATGAAGCACTATTTTTGGAGCATATCCCGCATTTGCAGAAGCATTTTGTACACCCGGCGCGTATCAGAAATGGCGTTTACGAAACGCCGCAGGAGCCCGGCAGCAGCTGCGACCTGATCAAATTTTAGTAAGTAATAACCCGATTATCCATGATCCATACCCTCGATATTACGATCAGCGCATTGTACATTACCGCGATCTTTGTCATCGGTTTGTGGGCTGGATTAAAACATAAAAACCAGTCGAAAGGCTCTTCCAGCGAAGCAGGCGCTTATTTTCTGGCTGGAAAGACCTTGCGCTGGCCCACGATCGGACTTGCATTATTTGCGACCAATATTTCCTGCGTGCATTTGGTCAGTCTGGCGCAGAGTGGATTTGATACGGGTTTGCTGAATGGCAATTTTGAATGGATGGCCGCATTTGTGCTCATCCTGCTGGCCCTGTTTTTCGCCCCGTTTTACATCCGCTCCGGCGTTTCCACCTTGCCCGATTTCCTGGAAAAGCGCTACGACCGCGCAAGCCGCGACTGGCTGGCCGTTATTTCAGTCGTGTCGGCTGTGATTGTGCATATTTCATTTTCACTATTGGCCGGTGGGATCGTTTTGCAAACGCTTTTTGGCGTGGATATGTACACCAGCGTCATTGCCATTTCGGTAATTACCGCCATTTACACCATCGTCGGCGGATTGACTGCGGTGGTGGTGACGGAATCTATTCAAACGATCGTGCTGCTTGTTGGCGCAATCATCATCAGCATTGCAGCTTATTATAAAATGGGCGGCTGGGAGCCGATGGTGAATGTGTTGCAGCAGACCAACCAGCTCGACAAACTTTCGATGATGCGGCCGCACGGCGACGCGAGCGGAATGCCGTGGTATGCTGTCTTCCTCGGCTACCCGATTCTGGGTATCTGGTACTGGTGTGCAGATCAGACGATTGTCCAGCGTGTGCTTGGTGCCAAAGATGAAAATCACGCCCGCATCGGACCGCTTTTTTGTGGTTTTATCAAAATTCTGCCCGTTTTTATTTTCGTTTTGCCCGGACTTTTTGCCTACACTTTATCGCAAACCGGCAGACTGGATATTTCGGTATTGCAAACTGTTACCGAAGGGGAAACTGTGGTCAACAGCAAAGGCATCTACACCTTGATGATCACGCAGCTTCTGCCGAAAGGTTTGGTAGGAATATTGGTAGCGGCATTGCTTTCGGGATTAATGAGCCAGATTTCCGGCGCGTTGAATTCCATTTCAACATTAGTTAGCTATGATTTATATCAACGCAGAAAACCGGCGGCTTCGGACAAAGAGCTGATCCGTGTCGGCAAGATTTCCGCCGCCATTGCATTGGTCGTTTCGCTGGCCACATTGCCGCTTTTGAACAGTTATGAAAGCATTTTTAATGGACTAAATGATATTATCGCACACATCGCGCCGCCCATTACCTGCGTTTTTCTATTGGGAATTTTTTGGGAAAAGGCCTCCGCAGAGTCAGCGAAATATACTTTATGGATCGGCTCGGCGGTGGGGGTTATTGTATTTACAATCAATAAATTAGGCCCTGAAAGTCTCATCGGTCAGGTGCCGTTTATGGTGATGGCGTTTTACCTGTTTTGTTTTTGTGTTTTGATCCAGATTATTTTCTCCCGCATTTTTCCTGTCCGGCACACCGCTGCAAGCCGGCTTCTTTTCTGGAAATCTCCATTTGAATCTCTTCAAAATCCTGGCTGGAAAGGCGTCGGTAATTACAAAACACTGTCGGTGCTGCTCGCTTGCATTATGTGCTTTTTATTCTGGTTTTTCAGATAAAAAGATTGCTTCCAAATAATCGTATTATCCATCCTATTATCAGGTTAATCCATTTCAATGCGATTTGGCGCTATCTAATTTTACCCCATCAAATAGTATAAAATGATGAAAGAATATGGAAAAATTTACCCTAGCCAGAGGTCAGCTTGTTAAGTCGTTGCTGACATTATTATTAAGTGTTTTAACTATCCTCACAGTATTGGCTCAGAATGTAACCGTCACGGGAACAGTCACTTCCGGAGGCGACAATGCCGGTTTGCCGGGCGTTTCGATCACCGTGAAAGGCACCAATTCAGGCACAGTAACAGATTTAAACGGAAAGTACAGCGTGCAGGTAAATGCTGAAAATGCCTCGCTCGTATTTTCATTTATCGGTTATGAAGCGGTGGAAGAAGTTGTTGGCGGTCGCAGCGTGATCGACGTGGTGATGAAAGAAGATTTGAAGCAGCTCGGCGAAGTAGTCGTAGTCGGTTATGGAACGCAGAAAAAAGTGAACCTTACCGGCGCCGTGGCGACCGTGAGCGGCGACGAGATGATCAAACGACCCGTGACCAATTCCACCGCGATGTTGCAGGGAACCATGCCCGGTGTGCAGGTCACGCAGGGCAGGGGAGAGCCTGGTAATGAAGGCATTTCGGTGCGGATCCGCGGCACGGGCACATTCAGCGGCGCGGGTTCTGATCCGCTTGTGCTGATCGACGGGGTGCAGGGCAATATGTCCGACCTGAATCCGAATAACATTGAAAGCGTGTCGGTACTGAAAGATGCGGCTTCGGCTTCCATTTACGGTGCGCGCGCGGCAAACGGGGTGATTTTGGTTACGACCAAAAAAGGCAGTGAAGGTAAACTCAGTGTTCGTTACGACGGCAATTTCGCCATTGCGAAACCGACGAAACTGTTTGACCTGATCACCAATTCGGCTGAATACATGGAGCTTTATAATGAAGCGCGCGTGAATTCGGGCCTCACTTCGGGGCTGTATTCCCAGCAGCAGATCGACGAGTACCGCAATGCCACCGACCGCAATTTGTACCCGAACACCGACTGGCTCAGCCTGATTTTCCGCACCGCGCCCACGCACCAGCATAACCTTACTTTCGACGGCGGCCGCGGCGGAACGCACTTCAATGCCTCGATCGGCTACGTGGATCAGAAGGGGATTATGAAAGGATTTGATTTCAAGCGATACAATGCGCGGCTCAACATTGCTTCGCAGATCAACAAAAAGATCAAATTCGGGGCGAACATTGCTTTGAAATCCGGGAATACGGAATCGCCGGTTTTTGGCTCGGAAGATATGTTTTTGTCGGCGATGTCGCAGGCGCCCACCTACGGGCCCAAGCTTTCCGACGGCAGCGGGAAGTTTACTTACAAGGCGTATGATTTGGAATACAATAATAAAAACCCAATCGCGCTGCTGGAAGGGCACATTAACCGCGACAAGCTGGACTATTCGGCCAACACGCAGGGTTGGTTCGAGGTCAATCTGGCCAAAGGTCTGACCTGGTATGCCAAAGGCGCGGTGAATGCGGATTTTTATAAAACCAAATCCTTCAAACCGCCATTGCAACTGTACAATTACCGCACAAATGCATTCATGGCGACGCTCGATCTGGGCGGCGGACTGGAAGTGAAGGACGAGCAGAATGTCTACACCAATTTGTTTACGTACCTCGACTACGAGCGCACATTCGGGCAAAATCATGCATTCAAATTGCAGGCAGGTTACAGTACCGAAAAGAGCACTTTCCAATACCTTGAAGCAATCCGCAGGAATTTTCCGACTGACATTTTGCGCGAAATCGACGCCGGAAGTCCGTCCATTCAATATGCCAATGGTTCGCAGAATCAATGGGCGATCAATTCATTTTTCGGGCGTTTGAACTACAATTTCAAAGAGCGTTACCTGCTGGAAGCGAACATGCGCTACGACGGGACTTCACGGTTGGCGTCGGCGTCTCGCTGGGGTATTTTCCCTTCTTTCTCGGCAGGCTGGCGTTTGACGGAAGAAGATTTTATCAAAGACCTGAACCTCAACTGGCTGAACAGCGCCAAGTTCCGCGGCTCGTGGGGACAATTGGGAAATCAGAACATCGGGAATTATCCATACCAGGCTATTCTCAGCTTTACCGGAAACTATTCATTTGACGATTCCAATTTATCCTCCGGTGTCGCGCAGACGAATCTGTCCAACGCCAACATCAAATGGGAAACCACCACAATCGCCGATTTCGGTCTGGACCTCACCATTTTCCGCGGCCTGAACCTGACCGCCGACTGGTACCGTAAAACGACGACGGACATTCTCAGGAGCTCCCAGGTGACAGGCGTAGTAGGCCTCGGCGCGCCGACGATCAACAATGGTACCATGCAGAATACGGGCGTGGAATTGGGGCTTTCTTATAGTAACCAGGTGAAAAGCGGCTTGTTTTCAGGGCTGAGCTACACCGTGGGTGGCAATTTGGAGCACTACAAAAACAAGCTGGTGAAATTTGGTCAGCGCGAGATTGACGGCTACCGGATCCGCGAGGAAGGCCGGGAGTACAACACCTACTATATGCTGGAAATGATCGGTATTTTCCAGACTGCCGACGAAGTGGCCACTGCGCCGAAACAATACAATGACGCCACCGTGCCCGGCGATATCCGCTACCGCGACGTGAATGGCGACGGCCGCATTAACGACGACGACCGCGTGGCGATGACGGGCAATTATCCGGGAATGAACTATGCATTCAATGGCAATGTGAACTGGAAAGGATTTGATTTATCGGTTCTGTTTCAGGGGGTTAACAATGTTAAATATTTTGTCGATAACTGGGGAACGGTGCCATTTGTACAAGGCTCGCCGCCGACAACCGACTGGCGGAACCGCTGGACACCCGAGAATCCGTCGGCTACGATGCCGCGCATTTACTGGGGCTGGGGCGCGCCGGACCGCATTCGCAGATCGTCCTCGTACTTCTTGCAGGATGCTTCCTACCTGCGTTTGAAAAACCTCACATTCGGTTACACACTGCCGCAAGCGGTGGTGAACAAGCTCGGTATCGATAACCTGCGCGTGTTCTTCTCAGGCGACAACCTGATCACAGCCACGAAATACCCCGGCCTCGACCCCGAGCGCGGCGGCAGCGGCAGCTTTGTGCAATACCCTCAAAACAAGATTTTCTCATTCGGCTTAAATCTCAGATTATAATGAAAAGTCAGAAATATAAACTGTTTATGCTGCTGGCGCTGGCGTTCAGTTCATGTGACAATTCCCTGGATCTCAATCCACTCGACCAGATTTCGACTTCGACCTTCTGGAAAACGAAAAGTGATTTTGACAAAGCATTAACCGCCAATTATGCTTCCATGCAGGCCGATCCCTGGGCGGTGGAGCTGCCGGTCTGGAACTGTCTCACCGACGATGGTTTCGCGCAGCACAATTCCGGCGCGGCGAAGGAAATCACTTCGGGCAGCATCAGTCCTTCCACAGGTGGTTATGTGTCGGGTGTTTACAGTGAAAGTTACAAGGCAATTGCGCGGGTCAATATTTTTCTTGCCCAGCTTAAAGCCTATGCAAATCCTGACGTAACGGAAACTGACAGGAAGCTTTACGAGGCAGAAACGCGGTTTTTGCGCGCATTTTATTATTTCCAATTGTATCATTTGTACGGAGATGTGCCGCTGGTTTTGGAGCCGCTTACTCTGGAAACCCAAAACCAGCCGAAAGTCCCAGCCGCTGAAATCCTGGCGCAGATCAATGCCGACCTGGACTTTGCCATTGCCAACCTGAATGCAAATGCTTATCCGCAAAATGGCGGGCACGCGGCGGCTTCTTCGGCCCAGGCTTTGAAAGCGCGGGTGCTGATGTACGCGGCTTATGGTGAAAACGGCACACCCGACGCAGCGATCCTGGCGCAGGTAAAAGCATTGGCTACGGAGATTATGCTGAAGTACAGCCTGAGCCCCAATTTTGAAGATGTGTTCCGCGATGCGGGCCAGAAGAACAATCCCGAAATCATCTTTTCGACTAATTTCCTGGCCCCTAACAACACGCGGCCCTGGGATATGTACTACGGCGACTGGCTGGTAGCGAGTCCGTTACAGAATTTTGTAGATGCTTTTGAATGCACCGACGGCCTGCCTTACGGCGTTTCTCCGCTGACAGACAAAAAAGAGCCCTTCAAAAACCGCGACCCACGCCTGGCCAAAACCGTTTTCGTCGACCACCCCGATTTTGGTGGCGGCAGGGTACATATCCCGTCCAACAGCCGGCCGTCGGGTTATGGTGTTTTGAAATTCCTGGAACCTGGCAACATTCCATTCGGGTACTCCACATTGAGTCAGCAAAATGCAGTAGTGTTGCGCCTGGCGGATGTTCTATTGATGTATGCCGAAGCACAAAATGAGCTCGCCGGTCCGGATGCGACGGTTTATAGAGCGATCAACGACGTGCGTCTGCGCTCCAAAATGCCGGCATTACCAGCAGGTTTAACCAAAGCCCAAATGCGCGAAAAAATCCGCCACGAACGCCGCATCGAGCTGGCATTCGAAGGCCTGCGCTATTATGATCTGAAAAGATGGCACATTGCCGGAGAGGTCCTGAACAGTGTAAAAGACAGTTTCGTGCCTTATAAATTTGAAGATAAATTTTACAAATGGCCCATCCCGCAGCCGGAAATTGATAAAAGCGGCGGGGTGTTGAAGCAGAATGAGGATTATTTGTAAAATTTTGTCATGCTGAGCGGCCCGGTCCGCTCAGCATGACAAAATGAGACACATAACAACTTTACCGTCAAATAAAAATCAATAGAATGATCCAAAAATTCCTGCTAACAACCCTAACCATTTTTCTCAACTTAGCGGCCCTCGCCCAGCAAGCCCCCCTCCGGCTCTGGTACACCAAACCCGCCTCCCAATGGGAAGAAACCATCCCGCTGGGAAACGGCCGCCTCGGAATGATGGGTGATGGTGGCGTTACAAAGGAAACTGTGGTGCTGAATGATATTACGCTCTGGTCGGGGGCGCCGCAGGATGCGAACCGGTACGATGCGCATGAGAGCTTGCCGGAGATCAGGAGACTGATCCTGGCAGGGAAAAATGATGAGGCGCAGGCGCTGGTCAACAAGAATTTTGTGGCAAAAGGTGCAGGGTCCGGTCACGGCGACGGGGCCAATGTGCCCTTTGGCTGCTACCAGGTTTTGGGAAATCTGCATCTGGAATTCGGCTACAAAGGCGTGGATACTGCGCGCGTGCAGGTGCGGGATTACAAGCGGGAGTTGTCGCTCGACGAGGCGGTTTCGAGTGTGATTTATCAAGTAAATGGCGTGACTTACACGCGGGAGTATTTTACCAGTTTTGGTGATGATTTGGGAATAATCAAAATCACTGCCGACAAGCCGGGACAGCTCAATCTTCGGATTGCACTCGACCGACCGGAGCGTTTTCAGACGGTTATCAAAAACAACACGCTCGAAATGTCGGGCCAGTTGAACAATGGTACCGATGGAAAAGGAATGCGTTATCTGACCAAAATAAAACCACTGGTGAAAGGCGGGAAAACGAGTGTTTCGGGAAAGCAAATTGTTATTTCTGACGCTGACGAGATCATCGTTTACTTTTCCGCAGGAACGGACTTTAAAAACAAAAACTTCGAAACGGAGACGCAGAGGCTGATTGATGCCGCAGTCAAGAAATCTTACAGTGTTCAGAAAAATTTACACACAACAAACTACCAGAAACTTTTTAATCGTACCAAAATACATTTAGGCGGATCAAAAGGCGACGGTGTTCCCACGGATCAGCGGCTTTCGGCATTCCAAAAGAATCCGGAAAAGGATAATGAACTGGCGGTATTGTATTTTCAATTTGGCCGGTACCTGAGCATCAGCAGCACGCGCGTAGGGCTATTGCCGCCGAACTTGCAGGGGCTCTGGGCGAACCAGATCCGCACGCCCTGGAACGGGGATTATCACCTGGATGTGAATGTGCAAATGAACCACTGGCCGGTGGAAGTAGCGAACCTCTCGGAGCTGAATTTGCCACTGGCGGATTTGGTAAAAGGAATGGTGAAGCAGGGAGAAAAAACGGCAAAGGCTTACTACAATGCAAACGGCTGGGTGGCGCACGTGATCACGAACGTGTGGGGCTATACCGAGCCGGGAGAAGAGGCTTCGTGGGGCGCGAGCAATGCAGGTTCGGGCTGGATATGCAATAATTTGTGGGAGCACTATGCCTTTACGCACGATAAAAATTACCTGAAAGACATTTACCCCGTGCTCAAAGGTTCGGCTGAATTTTACATCAGCGCATTGATCAAAGATCCCAAAACGGGCTGGCTGGTGACGGCGCCTTCGGTTTCGCCGGAGAACTCATTTTATCTCCCCAACGGAAAAACGGCGGCGATTTGCATGGGGCCGACGATCGACAACCAGATCACCCGCGAGCTTTTTACCAATGTGATCACCGCCTGCGAAGTGCTGGGCGTGGATGCGGATTTTGCCAAATCATTACAAAACAAACTGAAAGAACTGCCGCCGCCGGGCGTGGTAGGCAGCGACGGCAGGCTGATGGAATGGTTGGAAGAATACAAGGAAACCGATCCGAAGCACCGGCACATTTCACATTTGTACGGGCTATACCCTGCACCGCTGATCACACCGGACAAAACGCCCGAACTGGCCGCGGCTTCTGCCAAAACGCTGGAAGTTCGCGGGGATGATAGTCCGGGCTGGTCGAAGGCTTACAAACTGCTTTTCTGGGCGAGGCTGCATGACGGTAACCGTGCCGGAAAACTGCTTCGTGACTTGCTCACACCTACATTGCAAACCAATATGAACTATGGTGGCGGTGGCGGCGTGTATCCCAATCTGCTCTCCGCCGGCCCGCCTTTTCAGATCGACGGCAACTTCGGCGGCGCGGCGGGCATTGCCGAAATGCTGATCCAGAGCCACGACGGTAATATCGATATTCTACCCGCCATCCCCGACGAATGGAAAGGTTCCGGTGAAGTGAAAGGTTTGAAGGCGCGGGGCAATTTTACAGTGGATTTTAAATGGGAAAACGGGAAAGTAACCGACTATAAAATCACTTCAAAGACGCCTCGGAAAGTGACGGTGAGAGTGAATGGTGAAAAAATGGAAACTACATCAACTCACTAAAAAATACTTGTTATGCATTTGATTTTTAAGAAAATAGGAAGCCTGGCTTTGCTTGCGGCACTGCTTTCATTCAATGCTTTTTCACAAAGTTTCGAAGCAGAATCCGGCACACTGGCCGGTGGTGCGGATATGCAGGATTGTGCATCCTGCTCGGGACAGAAAATGGTGGGTAACCTGGGCGGCGGTGCGGTGACCGTGCCGGTGAATGTGGCCGCAGCGGGGAATTACAGGCTGACACTTTTCTATGCCACGGGAGACCAGCGCACGATTAACATTACACCCAATGCGGGCGGTTTTGTGGCGGTAACTTGTCCGGCTTCCGGCGGCTGGTCGGAAGTGGCGAGCATTGGGGTCAACGTTTCTTTGAATGCAGGAAGTAATAGTATCAAACTGGACAATGTATACGGCTACGGCCCGAATGTAGATAGATTTACCTTAACCCCGCTGAATGCGCCTGACATTCAAACCATTGCATTTGGTACTAATAACCGCATTGATTATGACCTGAATAACGGGACTTACGATGTGTATTTTGAAAATTTAAAAACCGTCGGTGAAGCATTTGCAACAGCCAATTCGAATGCAGTTTTTAACAGTACGACCGGCTACACCAGCCGCACTTACACCTCCACACCGGTAACAGATCAATTCGGTTCGGGCACGCGGCATGTCATTACTTCCACCGGAAGCGGCCAGCTGGAAATGCAGCAGGTTTTTTACACCTATTCGAATAAAAATCATTTCTATACGGAACTGATCCTGAATGGTTCCGGTGCCAATTCCTACAAAATGACGCCGCTGACTTCCAATGCGGTGAACATCCATTCAGGCGGCGACCGCCGTGCGCTTTTCGTGCCCTTTGATAACGACAAATGGGTGCGCTACGAAGCGAAAGAAATTGGTTATGCCAACTTTACTTCGTCCGAAGCCGGGGCGATCTACGATAATACGAGCCGGAAAGGATTGCTTGTCGGCTCGGTGGAGCATGAAGTCTGGAAAACGGGCGTGAACCTGGCGGGAGAGGGGCGGACGGAAACTTCATTCATTTCTGTGATCGCAGGCTGGACCAATGAAAATGTGACACGGGACAAACGCGGTCACGGCTGGGTGAGCGTGGGACAACAAAGCTGCAAATCGCCGCGGATTATGGTAGGTTACCACAGCGACTGGCGGGCGGGGCTTGAAGAATACGGAAAAGCAAATGCCCTGGCCGAGCCCCGCTACATTTTTGAATGGACGGCCGCTACGCCGTTCGGCTGGAACAGCTGGGGCGCGATCCAGGCAAACCTGGATTTACTCAAAGCAAAATCCGTCGTCGACTTTTTCGCAAATGACGTTCCTGCTTTCAGAAATGGCGATAACACTTTGTATGTAGACCTGGATTCTTACTGGGATAATCTGGCGCCGGGGGGTATCAATGGCGATTTCAGCCAGCTCAACGAGTTCGCCAACTATTGCAAATCCAAAGGTTTGAAGCCGGGCATTTACTGGGCGCCGTTTGTGGATTGGGGAAAATCCAACCGACCAATGGAAGGCAGCACCTACAATTACGAGGATGTGTGGACGAAAGTCAATGGCGCGCCGCTCGACCTCGACGGAGCTTATGCGCTTGACCCGACGCATCCAGGCACGAAAGCCAGGATTGCATTGCTGATCGGGAAATTCAAAGCGTGTGGTTTTGAAATGATCAAAATTGATTTTCTGGCGCACGCATCCCTGGAAGCGGATAGTTTTTACGAGCCGGGCGTCCACACGGGAATGGAGGCTTACAAAATCGGAATGGAATACCTGACCGACCAGCTCGACGGTTCCATGCTGGTTTATGCAGCGATTTCGCCAAATCTGGCGACGGGCCGCTACGCCCACATGCGGCGCATTGCGTGCGATGCCTATAAAGATATGGGCGAAACGGCCTACACTTTGAACAGTACCAATTACGGCTGGTGGCAAAACCAGATTTACCAGTACATCGACGCCGATCACATTGTTTTTGGAACAGAAACTGCGGGCGAAAACCGGGCGCGGCTGGCTTCGGCCATTGTGACCGGGACGATCATCACCGGCGACGATTATGCAAGCGAAGGCGCATGGAAAGTAACTTCGCAAACCTTACTGCAAAACGCTGATCTGCTGCATCTTGCCAAAGACGGAAAAGCGTTCCGGCCGGTGGAGGGAAACACTGGCTGGGACCCCAATGCGCTTTTTGTCAAAACCATCGGGGCACAGCATTACCTGGCCGTATTTAACTATGGAAGTGAACCGCAGACTTTTAATGTAAACCTGGCGCGGGCGGGGTTAAATGCCAGCGCTTCTTACAACACGAAAGAACTTTTCTCAGGCGAAGACCCTTCGGCAAGAAAAGCAGCAACGACCGCGCAAGGCACATTGACACTGAACATTCCCGGCCAGGACGTGGCTTTGGTTCGGTTGACGGACACCAGTCTGCCGGTGACACTATTCCCAAACCCGGGAAATACGCAGCTGAATGTAAAAGTGCCCCGTAACTTTTCCGGCGAATTGTATCTGAAAATTGCAGCAGCAAATGGCACGAATGTGTTTTCCGAAAAATTTACCAAGTATTCGGAAAAGGGCTTGACAATCAGCATTGCCGAACTGGAAAAAGGCAATTACGTAATTTCCCTGGAAGACAATAAAGGAAATAGCCTGCGTGGCAAGTTTGTCAAGAATTAATGTTTCGTTGTTCGAAAACAGATTGCTGGGTATTTGTCGGATACCGCTAAATCCCACGCGCGACTGCCACCCTCGATTCCCCTGCGTAGCATGTTCCTTTACAACAGCACAACAAGTTGTATCAGGCAAAAAAGTTTGCGAGGGAAATATGAGTTGTCCAGATAGCGAAACGCGGTTTCCACTGCATCCGGGTAGGAGTTGAGTGCCTGCTACAATAGATTTAAATCTATCGACGATGCGCTCTTTATGCGTAACGAACTGATCAAAGTCCTTGAAAAAGCCGCACATGAAAAGAACCGGTTAGAAGAAATGAATGCGCTGGCATTCAGTAATGAGCTCATACGCGTGCTCAAAGCCGCAGATGTCATTGCGATAGGCGCACCAATGTACAATTGGTGTATTACCAGCTCTTTAAAGGCGTATATCGACCAGGTACTGCGAATGAATGAAACCTGGGGTTTAAACCGGGAAAACAGGCATGATCCATATATAGGCCTTCTGAAAGACAAGACCGTTTACCTGCTGTTCTCAAGGGGTGCCGATGGCTACGATCCGGGAGGATACAATGAGCATATCAATTTTGCCGGTTCGGCCGCCCAGCCGATCAGCGTCATGCTGTAATTATTGCAATCCAATCCACTGTACGTAATTGCGGGTAGCGATCGGCGTAATATTTAATATGCTCTTTTTGCAGAAATTGAGCGATGCGATATGCAAAAGCTACACATTCTTCTTGATTCAAATCATTTTTTACAACCCATTCCACAGGTTCTTTTACCGGTATTCTTCACTTCGATAAATAAAATGTATTTGAAAGGATATCCGTATGAAACATTTGTATTGCCTCATAATTGCTTTTCTCATCTGTCCCGAAATCTTCGCTCAGGAAGCGTTCATAACCCGGTGGAACTTGTCAAATCCCGGACTCTGGGACACACAGATCAGCTTCTTTGCGAATACCAGTGGACCGGTGACTTATTACTGGAAGGAGATATCGCCTGGCACAGCATCAGGTTCGGGTATATTCAACAGCAGCGGTAGTCTGGCAACAATTCGTAACCTGCCTGCCGGTTCTACCATAGACCTGAGTATCCAGCCCGAAAATTTTGATAGATTTCGCATGTCCGACGGCCCTGACAAAGAGCGTTTGATTGATGTCAGACAATGGGGAACAACGGACTGGACATCGATGCAAAGCGCATTCGAGGGCTGTGTGAACCTTCAAATCAGTGCTGCCGACATCCCCGATTTGAGCCGGGTTACAACCATGCAGTCCATGTTTGCTTTTTGTAAAGTTCTGAATGGTCCTGAAAATATCGGTTTATGGCAAACTGGTAATGTCACAAACATGATGTCGGTTTTTGACAATGCTCTGGCATTCAACCAGCCCATTGGCAGCTGGAATACTTCGATGATCACCACTATGGACTGGATGTTTTCCTACGCGCTGTCTTTCAACCAGCCATTGGGCGATTGGGATACGGGTAATGTGACAGGCATGACGGCCATGTTTCAGGCAGCCAGAGCGTTTGACCAGCCGATTGGTGACTGGAATGTGGGCGCTGTGACCAGCATGGGTAACATGTTTTTTGATGCCACCCAATTCAACCAGCCAATCGGACGATGGAATACCGCCAAGGTCACCAATATGGACAGAATGTTTAGCAGGGCTGTCAGCTTCAACCAACCGTTAAACAATTGGGACGTCAGTAAGGTCACCAGCATGAGCTCCATGTTCGGAACAGCTTCTTCATTTAATCAATCACTCGGTTCCTGGACTTTTCACCCGGCCGTTAACCTGGCCAATATGCTCAATAGCTGCGGAATGGATACAAGGAATTACGATTCGACCTTGAACGGATGGAACCAAAACCCGCTTACTCCAAATGGTCGCACCCTGCATGCGGCGGGCCTTCGGTACAGCAGCAACGCCTTGGTGTCACGGAACAATCTGATCAATAACAAAGGATGGACTATTTTACGGGATAGTCAGGCGCCACTGCCGGTCCGGCTTATCAGCTTTACGGGAATGTATCATGAAAAGGCTGTTACATTGAACTGGACAACATCCGAAGAAGAAAACAATGAGGGATTCGAAATCCAAAAAAGCGCAGATGCGGTTTCTTTTGAAAAGATTGGATTTGTCCGGGGCAGTTCAGACACTAAAACGCTGAGCACATATCAGTTTTTTGACCTGAGTCCATTTTCAACAACCTATTATCGACTAAAACAACATGACCACGACGGAACTTTCGCATATTCCCGGATCATCTCCGTCAAGAGTAAGACGGCACCCGTAAAAATCTATCCGAACCCCGCCCGGGATGTGGTGTTTTTTGAAAGCGAGCGCACACCTCAAAAAGTGGTCATCGTGAATCTGCTTGGACAAAAAGTATGGGAAGAAGATGACGTTGCCGAATCAATTGACATAAGCAGCATTAGCGATGGGCTTTACATTGTCAAAATAGGAGAGCAGGTTACACCGCTTGTGATTCGCAGGTAAGTCTTCGCCAAACTCCACTTGTTCATGATATGTAAAAGAATTTAATCTGCCCGATAGTACCGTAAAATGTAACCGTTTGTTATATTTCGTGAAACTATCACGGCCATGAAAAAATTTACATTCTCGTTATTCATCCTGCTGATGCTCAGTGCCAGTGCATCCGCACAGAAGCGAACTTACGCGCCCAATATTGATGTGCACATCATGCCCATCGCGCTTGCGTTTCCGGACCCTTCACTGCGCATCGGTACCGAATATATGACGTCTGGACGGTGGAGCTACGGAATCTCTCTTGGCGGGGGCTTAAATGTGCTTGGCCTGCACCGGGCTCCATGGAATTCGCTCAAATCGCGCAAATACAATATGGTAGAAATCCGGCCGGAGGTGAAATTTTACTGGCTGCGCCGCGAAAATGTAGGCTGGTATGCGGCTGCCGAAGGTGTCTTTTTACGTGTACACAGGACACTCGGGAAAAATGATCATTACCTGTCAGATTCGACGAAATTGAGTTTCGATGGTTCAAAGTTTAGCAAAAGCAAAGCGGGATTTGTAGTAAAGCTGGGAACAAAATTTATCGTTCCGGAAAGACTGACAATTGACCTCTATACCGGGTTTGGCCTTGCAAAGGCGAATGTGCGGTACTCCCGTATCGAAAACCCCCGGGAGGTGAGTTACGATCCGTTCTTTGAAGGTGAAAACTTTTTCCCGGGCAGAAAATGGACACCGCTGGTTTCGTTCGGAGCAAAGTTTGGCCTGCTGGTTTGGCAGAAACAGGAGTAAAGACCTGCGGACGCGACATGACGCATTCATGGATCCTCAGTTGAATCGGACAAATGCAATGCCCTGCTCGATTCGTAAGATAAAAATCCCTATTCCCGTTAGCCAAGCAGTCGCCTGAATGGTGGGAGCAATTGATTAAAAATTCCCCGCAAAGGCAGCTCCTGTTTTTGAATCTTTCATTGTGACAGAATGAATTTCCCCAATCCCTGAAAACGTGATCCCTAGCCCGTAAACCTTCTTCAATGGCTTTTGGTAGGCGGATTCAAAAACCTGCCTGGAATTGATCGAAAGTCTGGCGTTCTGCTCGTGCACATTCAATGCGATGGAGCCGCCGGTATGAAGGTCTACGCCCAGAAAATCCATATTATTGAACTCGCCTTGTTTCGAAATTTCGGAAAACTGCATGTCAGTCCAATGCTCGCAGCCCGGTTTCATGACGTCGATCATGTGTTTGGCTTCTTCCCCAAAAACAATCACCCGCACCTGTGAGCAGCGCACGCCGGCGCGGTCGGCGGAAGTTTTGAGCCTGATCAGCAAATCAAAGTTGTCGCCGTCGATGTTCGTTTCCTGGGTGTTCAGGAATTTGACAAAAAAGGTCCGGTTCGTATCCACACCCGCCCGGGAGACTTCCCAGGCGTCGACGCCATTTTTACCGTTCGAAAACAAACCGGCAGTATTGATCGGATAAACGCGCGTGGTGTCGAACATCATTTCCGCAGTAGCCGTCCAGGCATCCGTTTTCAGATAAACCGACACCGTGTCCAGCGGCACGCCGTCGCGTTTCAGCATCGCCAGATACCGCCCCGGTACTTCATAATAGTGCGAAACCAAACTGTCGCCTGCCGCAATCGATTTCTTCCGGCTATCCCCAAAGTCGATCGCATAATGATCGTCAAAACTCGCTGGCAGCCCGCGCACGATAAAAGCGGCCGAATGCGGGTTTTTCCCAACCGCATTACTGCATTCCAGCGTCACAACCGCCTTTTCAACCGTGCGAAAAAGGAAATAGTAGAGCAGATACCCACCTATGCCCAGCGCCAGCAGCGCAGCACGCCGCCAAACTACTTTTCCCGGCTTTTTGGCATGATGAAGCACAGCAGGTTGCTCTGCCGCAATGCGATGAACAGGCAGGGGCGCAGGTTTTTCTTCGGTAACGGCGGGCAGAAGCGGGATGTCGGTAAAATGCTCCCAGTTCTTGAAGCCCGCATATTGTGCCAGCGCGTCGCGGGTGGCTTTTTGAGGGAAGTAGCGTTCGTCTGTTTTGATCTTGCCAAAAATCCGTTTCAGGGTGCTCGGGCTGATCTGTACCCGCGTCTTCTTGTAAAGAATGTATCCGAGTTGCACATAATCACTGTTTGTCCAGCTGGCAATGTCGGGTTTTCCAAAAATCTCACTGACCAGTCGGCAACAATGATCGAGGCGATCAAAAGCGGACGATCCGGCTTGTTCATTCTTCATATTAAATCACTGTAAGGGTCTGTGGGTTAAGGTTTTAAATTGTTCAAAGTTTTGAATTGAAATCTGATCAGGCTGCCATTGATTTCATGACATTGTCCAAAAATATATTTGCAAACTCAAATATGATCCGGCCGGATAATACTTAAAACCTCTTAATCAATCTGTAAAACTTAATAAATATGGGACAAAAAATTCTACTTTTTTGCCTGTTCTTTTTTTGCTGGACGTTGGCCGCCCAGGCGCAAACGCGCCAGCTGACGGGCAAGGTCACCGACGAAGCGGCCAAAGGCCTTCCCGGTGTCAGCATTGTCGTAAAAGGAAAACAGCAAGGCACAGTGACCGATGTAGACGGGCAATACAGGCTGCCCATTTCGGAAGCGGAACCCGTAACGCTCATCTTTTCGTTCGTCGGTTACGAAAGTCAGGAAATCGAAGCGGGAACCCGCTCGGCCATTGACATTACATTGAAGCCGAATGATAATGCATTATCGGAGGTGGTTGTGGTCGGCTACGGTACCCAAAAGAAGAGCGACCTCACCGGCGCTATTTCGACCATCGGGTCGCGGGAAGTGGCCGGGCGGCAGACCATCCAGATCTCGGAAGCCTTGCAGGGAAGCATTGCGGGCGTTTCCGTCACACGCAGCAGCGGCGCGCCGGGCGCTGGTGCCAACATTCTCATCCGCGGGATCACCACGATCGGCACCAACAATCCGCTCGTGATCGTCGACGGTGTGCCGGTCAGCAGCATTGACAACGTCAATCCCGGCGATGTAGAAAATATAACGGTTCTGAAAGATGCTGCGTCAGCGGCCATTTACGGGTCGAGAGGGGCCGCGGGGGTAATTCTGGTCACGACCAAACGTGCCAAATCAGGACAAAGCAGCCTGGAATACACCTACGAATACGGCGTCCAGCGCGCCACGGCCATGCCCGAATACGTAGGCGTGCAGGATTATATGCGGTATTTTAATGAGCAAACGACCAACGACGGCGCGAGTGCGGGCCCGTTTGCACCAGGTTTGATCGACAACTACCTCGATAGCAACCGCGTCAATCCCGACCTTTTTCCCAACACCAACTGGCAAAAATCACTGCTGACCCGCCGCAATGCGCCGCGCCAGCGCCACGATTTGGTTTTTACCATGGGTACCGGAAAAATCAAAACCAAAGCTTCGCTCGGCTATACCAATTCGGGTGCGTTTTACGACAACCGTTCGTACAACCGCTACCTGTTCCGGATCAATAACGATTTGCAGGTCAACAATAAAATGTCATTGAACCTGGATGTTTTTTACAAAAGAACGACCAACAACGGCAATGCCAACGAGCTGCCCAACAACACATTCAACCCCATTTACGAATCGCGCGTGATGCCGCCGATTTACGACGATGTGTATTCCGACGGTCGGCTGGCATTCGGGAAAGACGGCCGGAACCCGCTTGCGCAGCTGCGTGACGGCGGTTTTACCAAAACCCTCAACAACCAGATCGGCGGGCGCATTACGCTCAACTATAAACCCGTAGCCGGACTGACGCTGACAGCCTTGATCGCCCCGGTTTTTGACCTCGACAAAAACAAATACTTTTCCAGACAGATCCGCTACACGAATCCGGACGGAAGCAACAGCACGGTGGTGAACCAGGCGCGGACGGTCCTCACCGAAGGCCGCCAGGAAAGCATTGCCATGAATGGACAGGTGCTTGCCAATTATGTGAAGGATTTCAAAGGCGGCCACAACATCGACGCATTGGTAGGGTATGAAGAAAACTACCGCTCATTCGAAACACTTTCCGCCTCGCGCAGCGGCTTTGCACTCACCGATTTTCCTTACCTGAATTCCGGTTCCACCGAGCTGCGCGACAATGCGGGCAGCGCCAATGAATCGGGGCTGCATTCGGTATTCGGGCGGTTGCAATACAATTACAAAAGCAAATATTTTATCCAGGGAAACCTGCGCTCGGATTTGTCGTCGCGTTTTGCGCCGGCCTATCGCGAGGCGATCTATCCTTCATTGTCGGCAGGTTGGACGATTTCGGAAGAGTCTTTTATCAAAAATATTCCCTGGCTGTCATTCCTGAAAGTACGCGGCTCATGGGGTAAAGCGGGTAACGAGCGCCTGCTCGACAAAGATGGAAATCCGGCTTATTACCCCTACATGGCGACCATTGATTTTTCCAACGCATTGTTTTATCAAAATGGCAGCGTAGTGCCGCTCACAGGCGGCGGCCAGCAGGTGTATGCCGTGGAAAATATATCCTGGGAAACGAGCCGGACCACGGATTTCGGTATCGACGCGGCATTTCTGAATGATCGCCTGAGCGTGGCCGCAGATTATTACATGAAAAAAACCACCGACATTCTGCTCCCGCTCGACATTCCGCTGTACCTGGGGTACGATAAACCCAATCAGAATGCGGGTGTGCTGAATGTAAGAGGCTGGGAGCTGGAACTGGCCTGGCGCGAGAAAATCAATGCATTCAGCTACTCGGTTTCCGCCAACCTATCTGATGCCAAATCCACGGTAGGCGATTTGAAAGGCACCGAATTCCGCGGCGACCAGATCATCCGGAATGGCAGCGAGTATAACGAATGGTTTGGCTACCTGTCCAACGGCCTGTTCCAGACGCAGGACGAAATCACCGGCGCGCCCGTGCTCAACGTAACCACCATGCCCGGCGACGTGCGTTATGTGGATGTCAATAAGGACGGGAAAATCACCACGGACGACAAAGTGCTGCTCGGCGGCGCATTGCCCCGCTATCTCTACGGCGGCAACCTGCGCGCCGATTATGCCGGTGTCGATTTCGGTATTAGCTTCCAGGGCGTTGCCAAAAAGTTGTCGCGCCTGAACACCGACGCCGTGCAGCCATTTGCAGAAGCATTCGGGAATATGCCTGCGGAAATGGTAGGCAACTTCTGGAGCCTCAACAATACCGCTCAGCAAAACCTGGCCGCAACCTATCCGCGACTTTCCCGTACGTCCAATGCCGCCAATTACTCCCTTTCCGATTACTGGCTGATTAACGGCGGTTATTTCCGGTTGAAAAACGTCACGCTGGGCTACACGCTGGGCCAGTCGGCAGTGAAGAAAGCGGGCATTCAGTCGCTGCGGTTTTATCTGTCCGCCAACGATGTTTTCTCGCTCAGTAAATTCCCGAAATACCTTGATCCCGAGTCGGCCAGCTATGCTTATCCCATTGTAGCCACCTTCATGGCGGGCGCTACGATCCGGTTTTAGGTTTTATTCAAAACAGCTATTCAAGATGAAAAAAATCATCCTTCCCATATTCCTGCTGGCGGGCTTATCGTCCTGCCACACGCTCGACCTTGCACCGCTTTCGGAGGCTTCCACAGGCACTTTTTACGCCAATCAAACCGAACTGGAACTGGCCGTAAATGACCTGTACCGGCTCGCATTCTGGGGGAACGATAACGAGCTTTTCAGTGACAATGAATGGCACCGCGGCCAGCTGACCAACGCGGTGATCGGCGGTACGATGAATGCCGACGATGCAGCCGTTCAAACATTTTGGCTCAATGCCTACAAAGCAATTGCCCGTGCGAATTCATTTCTGGCAAATAAAGACAAAGCCGCTTCCAACACGCCAGCCAATGTGATGCTGCGCCTGGAAGCCGAAATGCGCCTGATCCGCGCCTACCAGTACTCCCGCCTGATCACGCATTTCGGCGACGTGCCTTTCCTGACCGGGCCACTCACATTGGAAGAGTCGTACGGGATCACGCGCACGGCGAAGGCGGAAATCCTTGCTTTTGTGTTCGCCGAGCTGGATTTTGCGGCAGCCAATTTGCCGGCCAGCTATGGTGCTGCCGAGGCAAAACGCCTCACCCAGGGCGCGGCGCTGGCGATCAAGGCGCGGACTGCTTTGTACACCGAAAACTGGGCCATTGCCCGGGATGCGGCTTCGGCGATTATCCAGTCGGGTGTTTATACATTGCATGCATCCTATTCCCAGCTTTTTTTGAGAGCGGGCGAGAGCAGCCGCGAGATCATCATCAGTATTCCACGGGATGAAAAGCAGCAGGTTTTTAGCCCGGCGGGCTATGTGCAGGATAACATTTCGCGCAACGCCGGCGGCTTCGGTGCGCAGTTGCCTACGCGGGAAATTGTGGACGCCTACGAATGCGCCGACGGAAAGCCCATTGACGAATCGCCCCTTTACGACCCTAAGAATCCATTCAAGAACCGCGACCCGCGCCTGACGGCCAATGTGGTGGAGTTCAACACGCAGTGGCTCGGCTACAACTATACGCCGCACCCCGATTCGCTTACAGTTTTTAGTTCAAAAGAAAATAAAAGGGTCCAAAACAGGGACACCCGTGCTGTGGCTGCATTTGCCAGTTTTACCGGTTTTTTATGGAAAAAAGGCATTGACCAAACCTGGCCCGACCGGCTCGTGGAGGACAACGACGCGATCATTTCCCGCTACGCCGAAATACTGCTGACCTACGCCGAAGCGAAAATAGAATTAGGCGAAATCGACGCCAGCGTGCTCAGCGCGATCAACCAGGTGCGGGCGCGGGCTTACGGCGTTACCGGGCAGCAAACCACCGGTTATCCCGCCGTGGCTGTCACCAATGCAGCCGCTTTGACCAAAATTCTGCGCCGCGAGCGCCGGGTAGAATTCCCCCGCGAAGGCCTGCGCTATATGGATCTGATCCGTTGGAGACTCGCTGAAAAAGCATTGTCACGCCCGGTAGTCGGTCTGCCCGACCCGGCTGCGCAAAACCGCGCCAAATGGCCTTTCCCCGGCGTAACGCCCATTGATGACGACGGCATTGCGGACTATTCCGGCTTCGGTACCGACGTAAAAGTGCTCGCCCAGCGAAATTTTGACAAAACCCGCCAATATCTCTGGCCGATTCCCGCCGTGGAAGGGCGCGTGAACACCGGCATTACTCAAAACACAGGTTATTAAAAGTATACAAAAACGCATTTATGAAAAAGACAAACCTTTGGCTTACAGCTCCCTTACTATTCCTAACCCTGCAACTAACCGCCCAAAGCAAAAAGCCCTCGTTCAGCGGCATCTATCCGCACCTGGCCATGTACAACAGCGCCGGCGAATGCGGAACCGGTGCTGTGGTACCCTGGGCAGGCAAGCTTTGGGCGATCACTTACGCACCCCATTTGCCCTTCGGTTCCGACGATAAATTGTACGAAATCAGCGCGGATCTGACCCAAACCGTGCGACCGGAAAGCATCGGCGGCACGCCTGCCAACCGCATGATCCACAAGGAAAGTAACCAGCTTTTTATCGGGCCTTATGCCATCGATGCGAAAGGCGGCGTGCGTGCAATTTCCTACAAAACAATGCCCGGCCGCCACACGGGCAATGCGCGCCATTTGACTGATCCGAAGGGAAAAATATATTACGGGACGATGGAGGAAGGTTTTTACGAAGTCGATGTAAAGAGCCTCGATGTGAAAACACTTTACACCGATGGGAATGTCAAAAATCTTAAAAGCGATGGTGAGCAGCAGCCTTATCAATACAATAATTTGCTGCCCGGCGCGCATGGGAAAGGTTATTATTCCGGACAGGGCGTGACGGTTTATTCCAACAATGGTGAACCGGGCAAAAAGGCGGAGCAGCAGTTTGATGTGGAGTCCGGTTCATTGTCGGAATGGGATGGAAAAAACTGGAAGGTGGTACGCCGCAACCAGTTTGTGGAAGTGACCGGTCCGGGCGGCATTGACGGGAACAAAAACCCTGAAACAGACGCGATCTGGGCGACAGGGTGGGACCACAAATCACTGCTGATGGCGGTGCGGGACCATGGGAAATGGACATTTTACCGACTGCCCAAAGCGAGCCATGCCTACGACGGCGCCCACGGCTGGAACACCGAATGGCCGCGCATCAGGGACGTTGGAACTGCCGCAAAACCGGATTATCTGATGACGATGCACGGAATGTTCTGGAAGTTTCCTGAAACATTTACCTCCAAAAACAGCGCCGGAATCCGCCCGAAAACTGCCTATTTAAAGGTGATCGGCGATTATACCCGCTGGAACGATCAGCTGGTTTTCGGATGTGACGACTCCGCCCAGCGCGAATTTTTGAACAAAAGAAAAGCCAAAGGCAACATCGAAGGCCCCGGCCAATCCAACTCGAACCTCTGGTTTACCTCACTCACCAAACCCGACGAGCTCGGCCCGAACAACTCCGAAGGCGCGGTGTGGCTGAATGAAAATGTGAAAGCGAATGCGGCTTCGGAACCGTTCCTGTTCAGCGGCTGGGCCCGCCGCACAGCCTGGGTGCAAAACAATGGAGACAGCGAAGTGGCATTTACATTTGAAGTGGACAAATCGGGAAATGACAGCTGGGCTGCATTGAAAACTGTGAAAATTCCTGCAAAAACAGCCAGGGAAATCGTGTTCGCAACGGCCGAGTCGGGTGAATGGATTCGCATTAAAGCGGATAAGGAGACCTATGTTTCCGCGCATTTTTCCTATCAGAATGACGACAAGCGAACAATGTCCGCAAATGCGATTTTCAATGGTTTGAGTCCTGTAAATGCTGCTGCAACAACCGGCGGACTGCTTTACGGACTGGGAGAAAACCGCAGGGCGCTGGGCATAACCGCACTCAACTATGCCGGTAGCAAAGCCAGCGACGCCGGTTACTACGAGCTCGACGGCGATATGAAGTTGTCGCGCAAGGAAGATTTGAAAACGAAGGATTTTATCAAAACAAAATTCAGGATTCCGCAGCAGGTGGTGACGATAGACGCATCGTCCGTACTCGTGATTGATGACAAAGGTCGGCGCTGGCGACTGCCGCTGGGCGACGAAGCATTTACCGGCCTTACGAACGACGCTGCCCTGCGTATTTGCCGCGAAGTTTCCACCGAGCGCGATCTGTTCAACTGCCACGGGACATTTTACGAGCTGCCTGCGGAGAATGCCGATGGTTACGCGAAGATCCGGCCGATATCGTCGCACAAGCTGCGCATCAATGATTACGCATCCTACCGGGGCTTGCTGGTAATGACGGGCATCGACGCCAAATCGGCCAAAGGAAATGAGCACATCATCGTGTCGGACGATCAAAAAGCGGCGGTTTGGGCCGGGGCGATCGACGATCTTTGGAAGCTCGGCAAACCAACCGGCCACGGCGGACCATTGAACGATACGCAGGTCAAAGCCAATGAAGCCTCAGACCCCTTTCTGATTGGGTTTTACGACCAAAAAACCTTGCAGCTTTCGCACAATGCAAAGTCGCCCGTGACCTTCACAATGGAAGTTGATCCCGTTGGAAACGGCCCGTGGATGGAGAGCCGGAAATTCGTTGTCGAGCCCGGCAAAACCGTCGATTTCAGCTTTCCCAAGGAATTTGCGGCAAGATGGGTACGGTTTAAAGCCGATAAGGATTGCGAAGCGACGGCGTGGATGGAGTATCGCTAGGAAGTAAGCGTGAGCGCCTGTTACCCGCTCGACTAAAAATCACCCTTTTCCATGAAAAGGGTGATTTTTATTTTTAGCCTGGTGAAACAAATGCAGCCTAATGTCCTATTTTTTCTAATTTTCGGATTAATTTTGAAAACCGTACATCCTTCTGCGCACTCATCCATTTCGCCTCTTCTCCCTTGGAAAAGCCTTTTGACAACGCCTCCGACTTAATACTTTGGCAGCGCCTCAGAGAGGATGATGAAGGTGCATTTACCGAACTTACCCGCCGCTACTACCGCAAACTTTTACATTACGGGCAAAAATTCACATCCAATACACAACTCGCCGAAGATGCATTACAGGATTTGCTCGTCAACCTGTGGCTGCACAGGAAGTCAGTGAAAGAAACGCCGTCGGTAAACCACTACCTGATGAAGGCTTTCCGGAACCAGATCTTTAAGGCCATCAAAGTTGCCAACCGGACGATCGAGTGGCAGGACCAGCTCGACGAGCTCCGCGCGGATATTCTCTCGGAAGAAAACCATTTCCACGGCGACCAGAGCCTTGATTTCGGTAGAATGACCAGCCTTCTCACCAAGTTGCCAGAACGCCAGAAAGAGGTTCTTTATCTTCGCTTTTTTCACGACCTTAGCCCGGAGGAGATCGCCAGCATGCTTGAAATCAAGCCTCAGTCGGTGCGAAATATCATTCAGCGGGCATTGACCAATCTCCGAGAACACTGGATTGCAATCATCCTAATTTTAACTATTTATTATAATTATTGCAATAAATAATCGGACTATTTAAATATAATTTTATTAATTAAAAATTTTACAATTCTGGTGAGTATGAATGAGGCGTCCGAAGGATAATAGCAGCAGAACGATGAAAAGTTTTGAACATGAATGACGATCTGCTCTATCAGTCACTGCTGGAAAACCAACGCTTCATATCCTGGGTCTTGAACGGCTCTAAACCGGACGATGAATTCTGGCATCGCTGGAAACTGGATAATCCGCAGCACACCGAAATCCTCGAACAAGCCCGGCTGACCGTTCGTGCCATTCATGGCGCGAAGACCGGCATGACCGACGAGCAGGTGGATGCCAGAGCACATGCGATTCTCGCTCATGCGAAATCCCGCGAAGGGAAATTTCGGCCGTTATGGATGGCTTGGCGGCCGTGGGCAGCGGCAGCCTCAGTGCTTTTGCTGGTTGCATTTGGCTGGGCGGCTTATCAGAACAACCACGTAGCCAACCTGCTGGCCGGCCAGGAGCAGCATTGGGGAATTGCGGATGGCGAAGAAGCTGTGCATGTGACCAACACCGGCAAGTCTCTAAGGCATATCCGCCTCTCCGACGGTAGTTCAGTGGTACTGTACCAGCATAGCAGCATCCGGTATCCCAGGCATTTTCTCTCAGGCCGCAGGTTCGTCGAATTGACGGGCGATGCATTTTTCGAAGTTGCGAAAGACTCGCTGCGGCCATTCTTCGTGCGTTCGGGCGGGTTGGTAACCCGTGTAGTCGGTACGAGTTTCAGTATTCGGTCCGGCTCGGAGGGTGTTACCGTTGCGGTGAAAACGGGCAAGGTAGCCGTCTTTCCGGAAGGAAAAGCGCTGCCCGCCGCCAACGTGAAGCCGAAGGACGCCGTGCTTCTGATGCCGCAGGAGCAAGCGACGCTTCAAAAGGCGGGCACACAAATCATCAAGGTCCCCAATCAGTCCAACACGCTGCTGAACATCCCGATCGAAACACAATCATTTGAATACAACCACACACCGATCGCTCAGGTATTTGCTTCGATTGAAAATGCTTACGGAGTAAAAATCCATTTTGACCGGAAACTGATGGAACATTGCAGCCTTACGGCCACGCTTGGCGACGAGCCGTTGGAAACAAAGCTGGAATGGATAGGTGCAATACTGGAAGCGACGTACACGATCAGCGATCAGGATATCACCATTTCAGCAAAATCCTGTAACTGAACCGGCAGTTTGAATTGGTAACTTAAACCCGTGCCTATGATATAAACCCCGACCACAAAAAAAGGTGAATAGTGCGCTAACACGATTCACCTGAAATCCCGACAGTTCTCTCTCCAAAACCTGACCTTTCGAAAAAGGTCGCCGGGACGCGTTTTGCCGATTTTCTCCAAAACCTCAAAACAATCAAAAGTATGCAAATACCATTACATTTTCCTAAAATACTCTGGAAGATTATGAGAGTCAGCCTCATACAACTATTCGTGATCGGCCTGTTCACAAACCTTTCCCTGGCCGGGCCGACCCGGGCGCAGGAGGTGCTCAGCCGGCGGATAAGCCTGAGCATCAATGAACAAAAAGTAGAGACCGTGCTGGGTATCCTGACCAGGCAAACAGGCGTGCGCTTCATGTATATTCCTGAACTGATCCAGTCGACCCGCACCGTTACCGTCAGTGTGAAAGAAGAAACTTTGGGAAATGTCCTGAATAAGCTGCTGACGCCCCTGCAAATTAACTACCAGGTCACCAGCCGTAACCAGATCTTGCTCAAAAGAATGCCGAAACAGTCGCTTTTCGAACATTTGTTTCCCTCTGTGACTGAAAAAGAGTCGATCGTAGCATTTACCGTATCGGGCAAAGTGGTAGACCATGCCGGTGGCGCCATTCCTGGTGCGACCGTGCTGCTCAAAGGTACGACCAACACGGGCACGTCCACCAACGAAAAGGGCGAGTTTACGCTTTCGCTGCCCGACAGTGCCCGCGCATTGGTGGTATCCTCCATTGGTTTTTTGACGCAGGAGGTAATGCTCAACAACCGTACTTATATCGAGGTAAAGCTGGCGGCCGACGTACAGGCGCTGGATGCGGTGATGGTAGTGGGTTACGGCACGACTTCAATCCGCAAGAATACGGCGGCCGTAGCAAAGGTGGAAACCGAAAAACTTGAAAACCTGCCATTGACCAGCATTGCCGACGGACTTGCGGGCAGGGCTCCCGGCCTGATCGTGTCGACCAGCGGCGCAGGTCCCGGTGTGAAACCGACGATTTCGATCCGTGGTGGCAACCAGCCATTGTTTGTGATCGATGGTGTGATTTCAACCCAGCTGGATTTCAATAATATCAATTCCAATGATATCGAGAGTTTCCAGGTGCTGAAAGACGCTGCCGCGACGGCTGTGTATGGTACGCGTGGCGGTAATGGCGTCATTCTCATTACGACGAAACGTGGAAAAGCAGGAGAGTCGGTGATCCGCTACGACTACAATTATGACCTTTCGCAGCCGACTTATCTTCCTCAGAAATTAAGCTCGTTCGAACGTGCGCTTATTTCAAATGAAGCCAAGATCAACGATGGCCTGCCGCCGGATTATTCCGAAGAAGTGCTGGCTAAATTCCGCGACCAAACCGACCCTGTCAACTACCCGAACACCGACTGGCAAAAACTTGCACTCAAACGTTTCGCGCCTCAAATGAGGCACAACATCTCGCTTTCCGGCGGAACCGAGCGCACCCAGTACTTCGCATCTTTGGGCTATTTCGACCAGGGGACGTTGTATACGCAGAAAACCAACTGGCTGAAACGGTACAATTACCGGATCAATATGACCAACAATTTTGACAAGATCGGCCTTAAAGCGGAGATCAACCTCAGTGGGGCCATTGAGAAGCTGAATCAGCCTGCCTCGCAATACGGATCGGGCTACTATTACATCTGGGGCCACATTCAGAACAAGAGTCCAATGACCCCCGCCTTTAATGACAAGGGCAAATATGCCAACTCGGGCGACCATCCGCTGGTGGAAATGGACCCGCGCTCGGGCTACGACCGGTCTACCGACAAGTTTGTGAATGGAAATATGATGCTGAGCTGGGCCGTTCCTGGCGTAAAAGGGCTATCGGTGAAGGCATTGGGTAATTACCGCATGGGTAATTTCTGGGAGAAAATGTGGACGCAGACAGCGCCGCAATATGCGATCGGCAGCGATGTAGCAGCGATTGCCAATAAGCCGAACCTTTTTACCAATGCTCAGGACAACTGGTCGTACAGCCTGCAAGGCCATATTAATTACGAGACGATCATTGCGAAGCACCACAACGTGAGTGCAGCGGTCATTTATGAGGAAAGTTACTCGTATGGCGAAAATTTCAATGCGACGCGCCGCAATTACCAGCTCCCGGTGGACCAGCTCGCTTCCGGTCCGACTGAAAATATGGAAAACAACGGCTCGGCAGCGGAATCTGCCCGCGCGGGCTATGTAGGCAGGCTTCGCTATGACTATAAAGGCAAGTATATGCTCGAAGGCAACTTCCGCTACGACGGCAACGACAATTTCCCGAAAGGCAACCGCTGGGGATTCTTTCCGTCGATTTCGGCGGGCTGGACCGTCTCGGACGAAGGATTTTTCCAGCCTGTCGCGGATAAAAACATTCTCAGCTATCTGAAAATCAGGGGCTCGATTGGTTCGGTAGCGCAGGATGGATCGGCGGGTACGGTGGCATCCAACCTCGAAATACCCCGCTATGGTTACCTGCCCGGGTATTCGCTCAATCAGCGGACTTATATGGTGGGCGGCGTGCTGGTGCCGGGTTTTAGCGAAGGCGCATTGCCCAGCCCAGATATCACCTGGTACACGCAGAATTCGCGAAACATCGGTTTGGAGTTCACGACGCTATCAGGCAAACTGAATGGCTCTTTCGACTACTTCTACATCCGCACGACGGGGTACCTCGCCAGCCCGTCCGGCACAAAATACTCAGACCCGCTCGGGACGGCGTTGCCGACCGTGAAAACCAATGGGGCACACCGCCGCGCAGGTTTCGAGTTCAGCCTGAATTACCGCAACAATATCGGAGAACTGCGTTACAGTGTCGGTGGTAATTTGTCCAAATACGACCAACTGTGGGAAGTGAACCCAACCGAGGACGAGGCGACATTGAAAAACCCGGACAGCCGCACCACGCACCAGAAGGATTATTGGGGCCGCGGATACATTGCCGAAGGTTTTTACCAGACACATGAAGAAATTCTGAACAGCCCGAAAAGGGCCGGATCGGTAAACCTCGCGCCCGGTGATATCCGCTACCGCGATGTGAATGGCGACGGCCAGCTCGATGCCGCCGACCAGGTGCGGATTGGGAAGCAAATTGTGCCTCACATCATGTACGGTGTCAATCTCGACCTGCAATACAAAGGTTTTTTTCTCAACTCGTTGTTCCAGGGGGCCGGCGACCGCAGCGTGTACGTAGGTGATGTGATCCGCCAGCAGGTGACCTACGAATTTCAGAAAGATTACTGGACGCCCGAAAACCGCAATGCAACCTACCCGCGCCTGGTCAGTTCTTCGGGAATTAATGGGGATAACAACTATGTAACGTCGACATTCTGGCTTGCTAATGGCAGGTATGTAAGGTTGAAAACGTTGCAGCTTGGCTACGACGTAAAATCCGGTTTGCTGAGTCGTGCCAGCTTCATCCGGACACTGCGTATATCCCTTACCGCACAAAACCTGCTGACTGTTTCTCCGCTCAGAAAATTCTATATGGACCCCGAGTCCGGCAGCGACAACAATTATGCATACCCGATCCAGCGGACCTTTTCATTGGGTGTAAATGTGGCATTCTAAACCGAAGATCATGAAAAATCTGAGATATACTTTATTGACTTTTATCTTGCTGTTGACGGTCGCTTCGTGCAAGAATGACCTGCTCGATACGAAGCCGTTCGAAGGCAAGTACGACGAATCGACCGTGTGGGGCACGATGGAATCGGCCGAGGCGTTTGTTTTCAGCACCTATGCCGATGTACTGGGAAATTACACGAGTTTCGTGGGCGAGGAAGGTTATACGACCAACAACATTGATGGTCGGGGCAACGTGGTGAGCCGCGGGCAAATCACCCGCGATGACGATAACTTCGGCTTCAACCGCTTTGCGCAGATCCGTCGTTGCAACCTTATTATCGAAAAAGCAGCTTCATCCGCCGCGCTCACCGAGGCGAACAAAGCCCTGCTCGTGGCGGAAGCTAAGTCCCTGCGGGCAATGGTCAACTTTTTTCTCGTCAAACGTTTCGGCCGGTTTATCTGGATCGATAAGGTCCTTACGCCCGACGACGAACTAGAATTGCCATTAACGGCCGATGCAACGGAATCCTACCAGATCGTGATGAAGGACATCGACGATGCCATCGCCGGCCTGCCGGAAACATCGGCATCGGGCCGCGCGAACAAGTATGTGGCACAGGCGCTGAAATCGGAAGTGGCATTGCAGGCAGCCGCCTACACCGGCGACGCAGCCTATTTCCAAAAAGCCATCGACGCCGCCGATGCGGTGATCAACAGCGGGAAATATGCGATCGACCCCGATTACGAAGGCATGTTCAATGAGAAAAACCGGTATTCCAAAGAGATCATTATGGGCGTATACCGCAGCAGCGCCAACACCAATTGCGATAATATTGAAGATATGCAGAATGTGGTGCCGAACACGAATAACGACTACGTAACACGCTCGGGCGGAGGGCCGTTGTTCAAGGTGGACAAAACGTTCGAGGCGTGGCTTTACTATTCGCCCTCGCAGAATCTCGTCGATAAGTACCTGGTCGTGGATCAGTCGAGCGGTGATGCCGTGAAATGGAGCGAAAGCAGCCAGTTTAAGAAAAATTTAACCAAAACAGCCGGCGGCTCACATGCCGAAAGTGCTAATTACACCGGTCAGACGGGCGACGTAAGCGCGCTGATCTATGCCCACCGCGACAAGCGTTTTTACGCCACGGTCGTGTACGATTCCTGCACGTGGTTCAACGAAACGGTTACGACCAAACTGAAAGGAAACCTGCACCGCCTGGTGAACGGAGCGCTGGGGCCGCATATCGGCGTTACCAATTATTACTGGCGCAAAGGCGTGTATAATGTCTCGCCGAGGGTATTTTACGGCATTCCGACCGATTATCACTGGCCGATTTTCCGGTTGGGAGAGGTGTATCTCAATAAGGCAGAAGCATTGCTGAAACAGGGTAAGACTGGTGAGGCCGTCGCTGCACTGAATGTGACACGGGTTGCGCACGGTCAGCTGCCTGCCTCCAAAGCGGCTTCGCCGGCCCGAGCGTGGGAGGATTACAAGCTGGAAAGACAGGTCGAACTCGTGAAGGAAAAGGACTTTTACTGGAGCCTGCTGCGCTGGGGCAAGTACGGCCGGGAGGCCAACCACGGCATTGCGCCGGGAGGCAACATCCCGGAACTCGAAGAAGCGCCGACATTCATCGAGATCGCCCAGGATCGCAAGAGCTACTTCATTGATCCTATCACATTTAATGTCAACAATGTGCGCGACTTCGACGAGACGAAACGCTACCTTTTTCCAATCCCCCAGGGGCAGGTCAACCGTAACAGCAAATTGCAGCAGAACCCTAACTGGTGACATAACCCGACATTTCTATGAAGAAACTAACCTATTCCATTTCCCTGGGACTGCTGCTGGCGTCGGCGACATTGCTGACAGGCTGCCTGGATAAAGGCCTCGACGAGCTTCCCGCATTTGAAGAAGCGAAGATTATCAATGTATTTACGGAGTACCGCTTCGCGGACGCCACGGCCAAAAACAACGATGGTTCGCCGAAGGTCAACATGGTGAACCTGCCTGTGGCGCGGACTTTCAAACTCCGCGAGAACACGCCGGGCGCTGCTACCGATTCGGTTTTGCTGGAAATAACCGTTCCGCAGGCTTCTGGTGCATTCACGGCCGCTGTGCGGGACAAGGTAAATGTCGGCGATCTGGTGTTGTACGGCAACATCTCGACGGCTGCCGACATCACGCCGCTTTCTGGCGCGCCTTTACTAGGCGTCCCGGGCGATTTTTCGTCACCCCGACAGTATCAGGTGACGGCTGCCGATGGCAAGAATACCCGTGTTTGGACCATTAAAGTGAACAAAATAATCAAGTAGCCATGGAAAGCGCCGGGCGATGCCGTGAATCGCCCGTTCGCTTTTTTCCGGTCTTTTATTTGAACTATTCCTAACCCATGTTTTTTCTTAAAAAGTTGCATTTCAATGCATTATTCTTTCTTTTTGTCCTTTCGTTCACGACGCGTGGGCAGTCCGTTTCGGTGTCCGACGCCGGCATCCGGCCGGATAGCTACGAGAATGTGACAGCCCGTGTGCAAAAGGTGATCGACCAGGCTATTCAAAGTGGGCAGAAGAAGATCGTATTCCCGAAAGGCCGCTACGATTTCTGGCCCGACGGCGCCGTTAGGGCCAGGTATTTTATCTCCAACACATCTACCGAAGCGGAAGACCCCGACAAGATCAGGATCATTGGAATGCTGTTCAAAAATGCCCGCGGCCTGACGATCGAGGGCAACGGGGCGCTGTTTATGTTCCATGGGAAAATGACGACGATGGTCTTCGATCATTGCAGCGATGTGAAACTGCAAAACGTGCATGTCGATTTCGAGCGGCCCACCATGTCTGAAATGGGGTATGCGAATGTATCGGAAGGCGGTGTGGAACTCGATATCCACCCGGATGCGCGTTACGCCATTCGGGACGGCCGTCTCGAATGGTTTGGAGAAGGCTGGAAAACCAACCATTTCCACGCGGTGGAGTTTGATACCACTTTAAAAACCATGCTTTACAGCGACTGGAAGCCATTTGGCAACAGCAAAGCTACCGGGCTGGCACCCCGCCGTGTCCGTTTTGAAACGCCCCGCGATTTCAAGCCGAAACAGGGCAATATCCTTACCGTCCGCGACATTATCCGCGACCAGGTGGGCATGCTCATCCTGGAAAGCAAAAATATGACGCTGGAAGACGTGGGCATGCATTACATGCACGGCCTGGGTATCGTGAGCCAGTATACCGAAAATGTGACGATGCGCCGGGTGACCTGCGCACCGCGGCCGGAGTCAGGCCGGATCATCGCTTCTTCGGCGGATTTCATGCACTTCTCGGGTTGCCGGGGCAAGGTAACCGTCGAAGACTGCCGTTTCTCGGGCGCGCATGACGATCCTATTAATGTGCACGGTACCAATCTGCGCATCACGGGCAAGCCTGCTGCCAATCAGTTAAAACTTCGCTTCATGCACGGCCAGAGTTACGGTTTCAATGCCTATTTCCCCGGCGATACCGTGGCATATGTGCACGCCGCTTCCATGCAGCGCTTTGCGCAGGGTAGGGTGAAAAATGTGGAGCGCCTAAGCGACCGCGAGGTGCTGGTCACTTTTGAGCAGCCCGTGCCTGCCGGTTTGGAGGAACACGATTGTGTTGAAAATATGACCTGGACGCCGGAAGTGCTCATCCGAGGCAACCATTTCACCCGCACCAATACCCGCGGAGTGCTGCTGACGACGCCCCGCAAAGCCATTATCGAGAATAATACATTTTTCCGGACCGGGATGAGCGCCGTGCTCATCGAAGCCGATGCGGAGGGCTGGTATGAGTCGGGGCCGGTGCGGGACGTCACGATCCGGAATAACGAGTTCGTCGATTGCGCCTACCAGGGCGGTCCGGGTAATGCCGTGATTGCCATTCACCCATCCAACAAAGTGGCCGATGTGAAGCAGCCTGTTCATTTCAATATCCGCATCGAGAACAATGTCTTCAAGACTTTTGACTATCC
Source organism: Dyadobacter fermentans DSM 18053 (assembly GCF_000023125.1). Lineage (NCBI taxonomy): Bacteria > Pseudomonadati > Bacteroidota > Cytophagia > Cytophagales > Spirosomataceae > Dyadobacter > Dyadobacter fermentans. Next base: position 2,266,157 of record NC_013037.1, on the reverse strand, counting down.
CGTTTTGTATGGCAAAAGCACGCAAGGGCTGTTTTTTGCCAATAACACCGTCATCAGGAGCCATGATCTCGCACCGCAGACGGACCATAAGGTCATGTTCTATTTCAATGGCTGTTCAAAAGTAGAGCTCAGCGGAACGAAGCTGCAAGGCGATGTGCTGGGCCGAAACATCAGGCTCGAAAACATGCCTAAAATGAATGTAAAGCAGACGGGCAGCGAGAAGTTTATTATCCAATCATTTTAAATCAACACAATGAAGTATCATCTGCTACCGGTTTTGCTGGTCCTGTTTGCATTCCGGCTGAATGCACAGGCGCCCAAACCGGCGTACCAATATATCAGAATAGAAGCCGACAAACCGGTGCTAAACCCGGTGCTGCATCCCGATGAAAAAGCCACCTTGCGCGTGACAGGTGTCCTGCGCGACGGACGGGCTGTGCCGCTGAAAATCGGCGACGTGCATTTCAATGCCAAAAACAGGATCACCAGCGGCAATGCGCCAGTGGTGACGCTGACAGGCAACCAGGTGACGGGCCGGGAAGGGGGCATTGCCACCATTACCGCATTGTATTCGACGGGCAGCCAAACATTGACGGCCACAACAGATATCACCGTGAGGCCCTACTACCGTGATTACCATCAGGCACTCGTCATGAAATTGATGATGGGCATGGAAGGCGAACCGGTGGAGCGACTTCGAAAAGAACCGTTGTTTGCCAGGCAGCACGACGTGATCTGCACGTTCGAGCAGGCGCTTGAAGTGATCCGTAAAACAGATAATCTCACAAATGGCATTCCGAAAATACTCTACCTCGTAGGCTGGCAAAAAGGCGGGCACGACCACCAGTATCCGGCCTGGGACGAGGTGAACCCGCGCCTCAAACGCGCGCAGGACGCCACGGCGCTCGAAAGTCTCCGCTGGCTGATCCGCGAAGGACGGAAATACAACACGACTGTGAGCCTGCATATCAATATGGTGGACGCCTACCGCCACAGCCCGCTCTGGGACGAGTATGTGAAGCGCGACATCATCGCGAAGGACAAAAATGGAAAGCTGCTCGTGGCCGGGATGCAGATCCAGGGCGACAGCATGTACCACGTAAGCTATACGCGTGAATGGGACCAGGGCCTGGGTCAGAAACGAATTGACGCGCTCATCGAAATGGTGCCCGAGCTGAAAGAGGGTAAAACGATCCATGTCGACGTGTTCGTTGCCAAAGGTGAGCACGAGGAAACGATCAGTCCGTGGCATGCGAAAAAGGAAAACGGCGGTATCGACATTTATAAAGAAGTGGAAACCCAGCGCAAGATCTTCAAATACTGGCGGGCGAAAGGCTTCGATGTGACGGGGGAAGGGATTTTCTGGGCGCATCCACCGGGCGAAGGTTTCACGGGCCTGCAACCAATGTCGTGGTGGTACCCTGATGACGCCGCCTACCAGCTCGAAACGCCCGAAATGCTTTCCGCCCGTGGCCGCACCAGCCGGAAAGACGATGGAGATTTCCGTTTTGGGTCGAGTATGCAGGGAGAAGAAATTTTTCTGAAAGACAAAGATAACCTGCCCGGTTTCATGGCCCAGTTTTGCCGCACGACGCTGCCCTGGTACTATCTGAGCCGGCTCAGCCGCGTGGGTATGGCAGGCGACACCTTGTTTTATTCGGAAGGTGTGCGGGCAGGAGTGGAGAACGGCCACCGCGTGATCCGAAAGGGGGCGTTCATTTTGCGGGATAACGACGACTTTTTTGTGCCGGCATTGTGGCAGGGCAAGCAAATCATGGCATACAGCGAGCACGGCTACGATAAACGCCGCTGGCTGCTGCCGGCGGAATGGAAGGGCACTTCCCGTGCAGCTATTTACGAGATCGGGATAGATGGCAGAAAGCTGCTGGAAAAAGGCAAAGTGCTGACTGGCAATGCCATTGAACTGTCTCTTCGGCCAGGTACAGCAGTGATGATTTTGCCCGAATAATAAAAAGTCGGTCAAAAAGAGCATTGTCTATTGCCTCCTTTGCCGGTCGTTAAGGATTGCGCGTACCAAGCATCAGCATATTGATTCGCTCGCGGATGGTGGCGACAGACGATCTGATGCTTAAATAGCCGTGCAGGCCGTTGGGTAGCGAAATCCATTGGTTGCTTCCATCGGGGGCAACTTTGCATTGGCCGTCTTTCCTTAGATCAAAGTAGGGATCAGTTCCTTCAATCGCTTCCAAAACGGAGAGCTGGTCCCAGCTTGCACGTCCTGCAAAGCCATTGTAGAGATCGTACGCGTGGTAAGTAGGGCTATTCGGATTGGATTGTGATTTAAATGCCGGGCCGCCGGTAACGATCTGGTTACCTGCTTCCCAGCCGGCGAAAGTTACGGGCAGTTCCCATTTGGCAAGGCAAATAATGGTTGAAGCGGGGTCTGGCCTGTAAAAGTTGGCTTCTTTTCCCGCAGGGAACTGGCCTCCCATGCAGGACCATCGCTTCACTTTTCTTTTCACAAGGTCGGCGCCGTTCAACGGGCTGATCGTATCCGGGCCTGACGTCATCAGCCGGGCAAGACTTGTCAGGTGCCCGATGGTGATAATAACCACGCTGGTGTCAGGCTGTGCGGCCAGCAATTTCCGGTATAGCGCCGTCCCGTCTTCCGCATCGGCATTGGTTGTAAACCGGGTGGGGAAGCGCTCTGAGATTTGCCTGGTGTATCTGGAAAATGTTCGCAGCGAGTCTTTCTGGCTGACGCCGATCGGAATATCCTTACGGCCAAACCATCTGTTGATGGCATCTGTACAGCCGGCACTGTATTTCTCATCGCTTGTTACTATGATGCCCAGGATGCGGGCCATATTACGCTTTTCATACGCATGGAGCATGGCAAGCGCGCCCACGTCGTCCACATCGGAGTCCATGTCCGTGTCGAGAATGACAGAAACGGGAGGTGCCGCCGGCTTTTGGGCACATGCGTGGCTTTCGAGAATCAGGATTCCGGTGAGAATCAGGCAAAGATTTTTAACCCAAAACATTGGAAGCGTTTTAATGGCCGAACGGTCAGTTGTGGTAATCTATATGAGAAAGCACGCCGGTATTCAGATATAACACCACATTGTCCCAAACCGTGAATAAAAAAGACAGGCTGATGGTTTCTTAATTCCGCATTCCTGGCACGATCTTGGCATAGCAGTCAATCACAACAAACCAGAAACGATATGTCAACCAACGAAAACGCAAGCCTGATCGGCGATCTGATCGAGATCAATAATGACCGCGTCGCCGGCTTTGAGAAAGTGATTGAGGATATTAAAGATGAAAATGTAGACTTGAAAGCGATTTTTGCAGAGTATGCCCAGCAAAGCCGCAAAAATGTACAGGAGCTTTCAGCCATCGCCGGGACCGCCCCGCACCTTGAAGAAGATAAGAGTGTAAGCGGGACATTACACCGCGTGTGGATCGATGTGAAGTCCCTGTTCGGTGGAAGCGACCGCGCCAGCATTCTCTCGGAAGCCGAAAGAGGTGAGGACGCCATCAAAAAGGCCTACCAGGATGCCGTGAACAGAAGCGGGCTTTCGCTGGAAGCACAGGAAATCATCAGAGGCCAGGCACAGGGCATCTACGCCGCACACGACCGGATTAAAGCACTACGCGACGCGGCGAAAGCATAATTAAACAGCCAAAGCACGGAGCTGTTCTCCTGAGGGCAGCTCCGTGCTAATGTTCCAGAAATATACGAATGCTCTCAATTACAATGTCCGTCGTCTCTGGCAATACCCGCTCGGGCTGGATATGGACGCGCATCTGATGAAACGGGCCAGTTGCCGACAGGTTATTGATAATGGAAGTAATGTCGAGAAATGATGTGAGGCCCTCGGCGCTACTGGCTCTGCGCAGCCCGAACAGGCTGATGCTATCGGCCAGATGTTCCACCTGCCATTCCGCCAGTTCGGTAGTATGGACATACACTTTCAGAATGGTGGCGTCCCGGGTTCCGCGGATATTTTCAAGTGCCAGGTAAATGCGGCCGGTCCTCCCAATGAGCGTGTCTGCATACGATTGCGCCAACTTATCAATGCCTTCCCGGGTGAGCGGAATGTCTGCATCGGCGCCAGCTCCCCAGACTTCCAGTGGCTCTGTACGCAATGCAATCGTTTCACGATTTTGGGCGGAGTACATGGCTTTGCGATTTGGATCAGGCACCAGTCGTTGATCCGGCGTGGGTTTTGGGTATCCGGTTCATCAAGTATCCTGAAATGGTACTAAAACCGCGCCATTGCCAGGCCGGTGTTTTGGGTGGGTCGAGCCGCTCGCAAAACACAAGGATGCTCACCGCCGCCATTCCCAGCGAATGCCCTTCCGGCAGCAGCATTGCAAAAAGCATCAGCGCCCAGCAGGAAGAAAGGCACCAGCTTCCATGCACCACCCCAAAAACCAACGTATCTGCATCCGCCTTTTTGCCGAATGCATGCAATGGCATGTGCTTGTGGCAGCGGTTCAGCGCCCGTTGTTTAATGGGCGAGGCCTGCCAAAGCAATGCGAACATGCCCACCACGATCGCCGGTATGTATGATCCCGGCCATATCGCCCTGGAAGCCAGCATGGTGGCCAGAAAAGGCAGGCCAGCCAGCATCCACATTCCCAAATATCCTGCTGTAAACAGCGCCGTCGCCCGGAGACGCCTGCTGGCGAAGCTGCTCATCCGTACGTGCACGAGCGGGTGTATCAGCGTGGGCGTCATCATGGCCAGCAGCATAAGCGCCCAATCCCCGAGCAGGGGACCAGGCGCATTTTCTGTCAGTGCCACTTCCGCGATCAGGGTCAGTGGGGCGTCCGCTCCGAGAGCCATTTGCAGCTGACTCGGGCAATCGCCGCCGCAGCACCAGGACGATGAGGAGGCGGGCTTATTGAAAATCATGGCCCAGGCAATCAGGCTGACGCCCATCACCACATTCCTCACCTGCCTGTATTCCCTGTCGTTGTAAATCATGCGTGTATTGGGTTAAAACGCTTCGCGGTAAATGCTTACACGGCCGATGGTTACCTCCGTACCGTCGGGGAGGGGTTTGTCGGGCACGATGGCCACTTTCACAGCGTCCGCATTGAGCGCGTTGTTGAGATGCAGCTCATCGATGAACGGCGTGATGTCGAGGATAAAGGAAAGTCCTTCCCCGCCATGCTGGCCGTCCGAAACGGTTGCGCGCCGCAAGCCGAAAAGCGCAACATGGCCAACGAGATAACTGCCGCCGCTTTCGGGCGTGCTTACCGAAATGCCGAGAATGGTGGCGTCATAAATCCCGCTCACGTTTTCGAGGCGAAGGTAGGCTTTATCGGGCAGTGCGCTGACGGAGGCTTTCAGCAGGCTTACTTCCGCGGCCTTGCGCGTGCTGGCGTCCAGTGCAACAGTGATTTCGATGGGCGTTTTGCTGAGTTTCAGAGCGGTTGGACTTGCACCCAGCAGTTCGGTTTTCCTTGGTGCTGTGCTCGCCGCTGCTTCCAGGCTGGCATTGGAGGCTTCCGGTGACGCTCCCAGGGTTTCAAGGCGTTTGGCAAGGGTAAGCGCCGGCTGTGTTTTGGGGGCCTGAGGTGCGTCTTCGATACCCAGGCTTTCGTAGCTGTAATCGAGGTTGGCGAGCGTGGACACGTCACCCGGCGTGTAGTTCCAGGGTTTGCCGGAGGCGGTAGGCATCGCAAACTGGCGCGAAGGGCCATTCGTCCAGCTGGACACCGTCGGATTGCTGTTGCCCTGGTCATTCCAGGCCTCCCACATGCGGTCGATATTGCAGTGGTGGAGATAGAAAATCGGGTCTAATGCGGCTGTGCCGGGGTCGCCCATAATGCCGTAGATCGCATCGGAAGGGCCTGGCTGGCCGCCTACATAGCCATGTACCAGATCGTGCGGGTTGCTTTCAAAGTTACCGTGCGGAGAACCGTTGTGGGCAAATGTGGTTTGCGGTCCGCCAAAGCCGGGCGGGCGTGTTACCGCGTCGCTGCCTGTGAAAAGGTCGTTTTTCATGGCCTTTGCATTGATCGGGCCGGTTGGGTATTTGGGCGGGCAGGGTACGTAAATGTTGCCGTCGCCATCCGGGCCGTAGCGCATCGTCACGAAAAGGGCATTAGGCGTTCCTTCGGGCAGTGTTTCGGCTGCAAATGCCGGTGGCATCTGGCTTTGGCTACCACCCTGGCCTCCGAAATAGTTCCAGTAGGGGAGCGCCCAGGTGTCTGGTCCGCCGGCTGCTACAATGTCCGCGCGCAGCTGGGTTTCCAGCGACATCAGGTAGCCGCGGTGCCACGGGAAGAAATACCAGCTTCCGTGTTGGCACTGGTTCCAGTACAGGTCCATGGTGGCGGAGTCGGGCAGGGGAGTGGTGGGTACCTGTGGTGTGCCCTGGATGAAGCTCCACCCCGGGAAGGCGGCCGGCCGGGGATACCACGGGGTATTGGGATTGGCATACTCGCCGTGGATGGCGGCATAAAACCACCAGCTGGCAGAATCGGCAATGGGACGGGCCATCATCGCCTCGACGCCCCTGGCGTACCAGTACAGGTCTTTGTTGTCGAAAGTACCGCCGTTGTTCCAGGCGTTGTTACGCACGTATTGAGCCATAATTTTTGTATTATAGTTGAAGGATATAGGTAATGCGGGCAATGGGATTTGACTGGCAATTATTGACAGGGCCTAAAAGTAGAAACGAAGGCTATCGAAGCAAAGCCAGTTACTAATTAGTTTGACAATAGTTATAGAATTAATTCTATATTGTTTTCTGGCACAACCCGCTCGTGCCCGAATGGCATACCAGGCAGCTATCGTTTTAGTTTTATACTTTTGGACTGCGGGCTTTTTGTCACACTAAAACGCACCCCATGAAAAACAGCTATTTCCTTCCTCGCACGACCTTCAAGAAGGGCATCACCGTTCCCAGCCTGTTGTTTATCCTGGCAGTCACTTTTCTGGCCAGTTTTTTTCCACAAGTCACGGGTACGCTGCTGGCGCAAATGAAGGATTGGATATTTGTCAATTTAAATTGGGCTTATGTCTGGTCGGTCACCATTTTCGTGTTTTTCCTGCTGGCGCTGGTTTTCAGTAAATTCGGTTCGATTACGTTGGGCGATAACGACGCCGTGCCCGAGTATTCTTTCTTTTCTTGGATTTCGATGCTGTTTGCGGCTGGAATGGGCATCGGTTTGATGTATTTCAGCGTATCCGAACCGTTATCGCATTTTTCTGATCCAACCTTCGGGCAGATGGACCAGATTGCCCGTTCCAAAAACGCGCAGCTGTATACCTTTTTTCACTGGGGCATTCACGCCTGGGCGATTTACGGGGTGGTGGGACTCTCGCTGGCCTATTTTACTTACCGCTATAAGCTGCCCCTGTCGCTGAGAAGTTGCTTTTACCCGATTTTGAAAGACCGGCTCAACGGCACCGCGGGCGACGCGATCGACACTTTTGCACTATGCAGTACTTTCTTCGGTATCACCACCACGCTGGGCTTTGGCGTGGTGCAGCTCAGTGCCGGACTGGTGGAAGTAGGGCTTATCGAGAGTTCTGGGTTTTCATCACAAATCGTGATTGTGCTTGTAATCATGGCTATTTCGATTTTTTCGGCCACCACCGGCGTGAGCAAGGGCGTCAAGTTTCTGAGCCAGTTGAACATCACCGGTGCGGTCCTGTTGATGCTGTTTGTACTCACGTTCGGGCCAACCGTTTTTCTGATGGGCACGCTCTCCGAAGGCATAGGCGATTACCTGAACCAGTTTTTAAGCTTAACATTCAATACCCATGCCTACGAGCCCGAACGGCAGCCATGGTACTTTCAATGGACAATCTTATACTGGGCATGGTGGATCTCCTGGGCGCCGTACGTAGGGCTGTTTATTGCCGGGATCTCCCGCGGCAGGACTATCCGGGAGTTTATCTGCGCGGTATTGATCCTTCCTACCGCATTCAACTTCCTGTGGATGACAGTCTTCGGGAATTCTGCGATCTGGTTTGACCAGCACGAGGCCGCCGGGCAGCTCAGCAGTCTCACGGCCAATGCCGACGAGCTGCTGTTCCGTTTTCTGGATTATTTGCCCGCTCCCGGACTTAGCAGCAGTTTTTCCATCTTCATCATATTTGTATTTTTTGTGACATCGGCCGACTCCGGGATATTTGTGATCAACAGCATTGCCTCCCACAATGCCGAAAAGTCACCCAAATGGCAGCTCGTCTGCTGGGGGGCGCTGCTTGCGTTGCTTGCGCTGGTGCTGTTGAATGCCGGCGGCTTGCAATCCTTGCAGACGATGACGCTGATCACCGCATTGCCTTTTTCGGTGGTGATGATCCTTTTTTGTTACTGTCTGGTACGGGCGCTGGTGGTCGATAGCTACTATTATAACACAGACTTTTCACCGGCAACCAGCTATTGGTCAGGTGAGTTGTGGAAAGAGCGGCTGCACAGAATCGTGTCGGTGAAAACGTCCGAAAACGTGGAAGAATACATAGGCACCACGGTACGCGGCGCATTGGCGGAACTGGCGGCAGAGTTTAACAGCAAAGGGATCACCGCGGGCATCGACTTCCGGGCCAACCCGACAGATGTATCGCTCACGATCCGGCACAAGCAAATCGAGGACTTTGTCTACGGCGTTCGCAATGAGAGCCGTCTGGTTTCCAGCGTATTGGTGAAAGAGGTTAATGTTCCAAACGTCAGGAAAGATCAGGCCAACATACCCATGAGCTACTTCGGCGACAACCGAATCGGCTATAATGTCGCGTATTTCACCGAAAAGGAAATCATTGCCGATGTACTGAAACAATACGAGCGGTTTCTGGAATTGTCCTCAGATGTCAGAAATGAAATATTTACAGATATCGCTTCCAAACGCAGGAATTGAGAAGATGGATTCCAAACGCAACGCCATACCGCTACACGTTCTACCCCAGGGGCAGTTTATGGCTTCGGACCAGGTGGTTGCGTTTGGCGAACACCGGCCGAGCCACCGCATTAATTTTTATGCGCTGGTGTGGTTTAGTGAAGATATGGGCGTCCAGTATATCGATTTTGAACCTTATCCCATTCAAAAGAACCTGGTATACCTGATCTCCAAAAACCAGGTGCATTCCATTCCATCGGCCCAGCTCCCAAAAGCGAGGGTGATCGTCTTTTCCGAAGAATTCTTTCACCGCATTGAAGAAATGCAGCTCCGGCAGCTATTCCTGCCATTTGAAAACAAGGGAATACCGATTCCGCCGGAAATGACCGCGCCGCTGGAAGCTTTATTTTCGCTCATATTGCTGGAATATGCAGGCATTGCGGAAATTACGGTGCTGCTGGAATACACAACCGTTTTTCTGCATCACCTACACCGTTTCGGCACGCACAAACTCCGCGCGGCAGTGGGCGACGACCTGCGCATTGTCAGGTTGTTTCAATTGATGGAAGAAAATTTCAAAGAAAACAGATCCGCGTCCTATTATGCCGGGCAAATCGGGCTGACACCGAAAAGAGTAAATGAAATTTTGCGTGCGAAAGCGGGCATTACCATGAGTCAGCTGCTCAGCCAGCTTGTGCTGATAGAAAGTAAAAGAGAACTGTTTTACGGGGAATTTTCAATTAAAGAAATTGCCTATAACCTGGGTTTTGCCGACCAGTCCTACTTCGCCCGTTTTTTCAAAAAGCAAACCGGTTTGACGCCGGAGAAGTTCAAATACAATGTTCATCAGCAAGCTCCCTACGCCCGTTCGTAAATGAAAGATGTTCAAATAGTGCTAATGTTCGGCCGGATAATGCGGCTGTTTGAGGCCCTGTTTTCTGATCTTTACATTATTACATTTTAATCACAAATGACATGAAAAGGCTAGAAAATAAAGTAATCGTTATCACGGGCGCTGCAATGGGGCTGGGTTTTGCCACCGCTCTCGAAGCTGCCCGGAACGGCGCAGCATTGTCCATTATAGACTATAACGCAGAATCACTGGAAAAGGCGAAAGCCGAGATCCAATCCAGGTACCCGGATATTAACGTGCTTGCGTCCGTCGCTGACGTTTCAGACGAAACTGCGGTCAAGAAGTACGTGGACGATACAGTTGCCGAGTTCGGCAGGATAGACGGCTTTTACAACAACGCCGGCATTGAAGGCAGACAGGCGCCCATGGTCGAATATGATCTGGATGTCTTCAAAAAAGTGGTCGATATTAATTTGATGGGTGTTTACTATGGGTTGAAATACATTATTCCGGTTATGCAAAAACAGGAATATGGCCGGATTGTCAACGTCGCTTCTGTGGGCGGGATTCGTGGTGTGATGAATCAGACGCCATATGTGGCTACCAAACACGCTGTTTCGGGGATAACAAAAAACGCCGCATTGGAATACGGCCGTTACGGAATCCTGACCAACGCCATTGCCCCCGGTGCGATTCTCACGCCAATGGTGGCAGAGGCTTTCAGACAGGTGAATCCGGCAGATCCCAAACAGGCGGAAGATCATTACGCACAATCCAACCCGACAAAGCGTCTCGGCTTGCCCGAGGAAGTCGGCAAACTGGTGGTGTTTTTGCTGAGTGAAGATTGCAGCTATGTCAGCGGACAAGTCATCGCGATCGACGGCGGACAATCGAATTCGTACGGAAATGTTTAATTGAAAATCCAGAAAAAGTAAGGCCGCTCCAAAGCAATTTAGGCGGCCTTTTTTAATGTGGCTGGCATAGCCGGGTAACTAATCAGCGCGCCGGTTCGATGCATGCATAAAAACACCCCTTAGAATTTTCCAAGGGGTGTCGGCATTAGCTCAACGTTCACGCACCTAAGCGCGAATGCATTTTTTTGGAAAAAATAATGCTATTGCGGTTCAATCGATTGTAGAAATAATTCACTTTTCGTGTAATCCAAATACCACAGGGCAGGCTTGGGGCGAATCACGTCGACTTAGATTTCATTTCGGGTTGTCTTTCGGGCAAACAATCTTACGGTCCCCAATCGTGAATGACAATGCCGTTACCTTGCCAATGCTATCCCTGGCGAATGTCACAGACAGCTGCTCGCGACCATCGTCCAGCAGAAACTGGTCTTTCTGTTGTGCGTACAATTCTTGTTTTCTGCTGGTAGTTGCCATTAGGGAGTGGTTCTCCACAGTCACCTTGATGAATTCGCCGGGCCGGAGCGAATAATCTCCTACATATTCTTTCATTACCTCGGGAGTCAGTTGCAGCTTGTTTTGCGCGGGAAATTGGTATGGCTGGCCATAGATAATGGCAAGAATTTTTCGGGTAATGATGTGCAGGTCAACATCTTCGATATTACTGAGCATGGCGATGCAGATATCGTCAGCCGGTACCCTGGCCAACTCTGACTTGAACCCCCAGATGTCGCCACTGTGCCATACTACCGTTGCCTGCGCAACGGAATCGATGATCCATCCGTAGCCGTAATTGCTTTTAACAGGCGTGTATGCACGTTCGAGAAGTGCTTTGCCGACGATTTTACCGCTTTGCAAGCCCTGGTGCCATTTAAACAGGTCGTCCACAGTTGAATAGATCGCTCCGGCAGCTGCGGGCTTGAAATACTCGATCAGCGTGGCCGGCCGGACGGTATCGCTTGTGGGGAATTCCCAGTAACCCGTCGCTTTGTCCTTGCCAGATAAGCCGGTAAAGTCAAAGCCACTATGCTCCATTTGCAGCGGCTGGAACAGATGGGATTTTATTGCATCATAGTAGCTCGTTCCTGTGACTTTTTGGATAATATATCCCAGCAGAATGTAGCCGGAGTTGCTATACCGAAAGTCCGACCCGGGCGCAAAGTCAAGACTTCTGTCTGTTAAGGTCGCAATAAACTGTTCTTCATCCGAGCCTTTGTAGGTTTTATGCTTTGTGAGGGAATCGTTATCTGAAATACCCGATGTATGCGAAAGCAGCTGCTCGATGGTGATGCTGTCACTTTTTGGAATTTGGGGATAGAACATTGCTATCCGGTCCGTCAATGCCAGTTTATCCGTTTCAACCAATTTCAGTACGAGTGTAGCGGTGAACGATTTGGTGAGCGAAGCGATTTGATAAACAGTTTTGGCATCATTAAGCGTTTTATTCTGAGAATTTTTGTAGCTATATCCCTTGCGGAGTAAGATTTCCCCCCGCTGCGCAATGAGAATGCTGCCATTGAATTTCCTCAAAGCTGCATAAGTATCCACGAGATTTTCTATCTGCTTATTTACGGTCTGAGCTTGGCACAGCATCGCTGAACACAACAGCGACATCAGCACGATATACTTATAAAGCATTTAGTTTTGGTTTAAGATTTCCGGACATACTGGTTTGCAGTGTTTACAGATCAGGGATTAAATTTCACAGTCATATGATAACTTCTGTTCCATTGTAAAACCATCTCTATATCAGTGGTTTATAAATGAATCGCTTCGCCAATGCCGTACGGAATCGAACGCTTTGTGTGTACCCGCACAAGTGGAAAGATGATTTGCGGGAAAAGATCCTGGAACATGATTTGCCAATAGGCGGCAAACCAACTCTGCGCCATCAATGAAAACCACGATCCTGCTGGGCACCCTTAAAAAAGAGGGGCTTTCCAATACCGAAACGTTGTCCGAGTTTTTCGCATCGATAATCCGTAAGCACGGCTCAGAATGCGAGATCGTCAAATTAGTAGACCGGAACATCCTGCCTGGTACCTATACAGATATGGGCCCGGGCGATGACTGGCCGGCAGTGCTTAGCAAGATCACCAGCTCAGACATCATCATCTTCGCCACCCCGATCTGGTGGGGAAACCATTGCTCGCAAATACAGCAAATCATTGAGCGCCTTGATCAGATCCATGACGATATCCTGGCGGGCAAGGGCTCGGCGCTCGATGGCAAAGCAGGCGGCATCCTGATTACCGGCGACTCGGATGGTGTGCAGCATATTACGGGCAATATCACCAATTTCTTTGGCGCGATCGGTATCAAGTCGCCGCCTTATGCTGCGCTATCCGTCATCTCGGACCAACATCAAAAGCAGGCGCGGCCTACCAGGGAACAGCTCATGGAAGAGTATGAAAAACAGTATACCGAAACGGCGGAAAAAATGGCGAAGCAACTAATCGGCTCAGTCATGTGAAGTCGCCATCCGTTCCGGCACGGGAGCATCAAGGCACACTTTTCATACCAACGTCTATTTCATTTATCCAGGACATTATGAAAGCTGCAATAGTCACTGAATATGGTAATCCGGAAAATTTCAGGATTACCCAACTTCCCACACCTGATTTGGAAGAGGGTCAAATTCTTGTCCAAAACAAGGCTTCATCCGTTAATCCCGTCGACACGCTGGTGCGACAGGGAAAGACCAGGCTGATTACAGGCCTGTTCGGGCAGCACGTACTTGGCGCTGATTTTGCCGGTATTGTGATTAAATCCAACAATCCGTCATTCAAAGTCGGTTTGGAGGTTTTTGGAATGCTCAATGCGGTCAAAGGCGGCGCTTATGCCGAAATGCTGGTCGCCGAAGAGCAGAACCTGGCGCAGAAGCCTTCCAATATTTCATTTGCAGAGGCAGCATCCCTTCCGCTTGTAGGGCTAACCGCATGGCAGGGGCTGATGGCGGATGGGAAGCTACAATCCGGATGGAATGTACTGATCACCGGCTGCACAGGTGGGGTAGGCTCGGTCGCGGTCCAGATTGCGAAGCATTTTGGCAACACTGTCACCGGAACATGCAGCGCCGGGAACGCGGACTTTGCCCGGGAAATCGGGGTTGATCATGTGATTATCTACGATCAGGAGCAGGTGCCGGCTAACGGCCAGTTTGATCTGATCTTCGATGCGAGCGGCCATTTCACGATATCGGACCTGAAAGGAAGTCTCACAGAAGAAGGTCTTTTTGTAACAACCAAAGCGGGTGCTGACAGCCTGGGCGGAGCGATAGAGGCGGCAGTCGATGTTACCTTTCAGAAACGCATGAAACTGGTGAAAGTTGAGCCGGATAGCGCCCAGCTTTATCAGATTGCGCAACTGGTGGAATCCGGTGCGATAAAACCCTATGTGTCGCGGACTTTCCAATTGGAAGATCTAGGGCAAGCGCACATCCTGGTGGAACAAGGCGGATTCACTGGAAAAATAGCGATCGAAATTTAATGACCGCTAATCCGCCCGGTCGGGGTTTTGTGGCACGATTTTAAAACCAGTCCCAGAAAGAAAAACAAAACTTCATCTCAAACATAAAAGTTATGAACGCCAAATCACACTCAAATTCAGATAACATATATGTCAGCTCAAATCCTTTTGCCCCCAAAGTAAATAGGGGCGCAGCTGACGCAGCCGGTGGCCGAAAAGAAGGGAAACGGCCCAGGATTTCAAAACCGGTGTATTCAGTACGGTTCAGCTAATTTTTCTGGAACAAAGCATCCATCAATGCAATGGCTGCTCCTTTCATGGAAGCAGCCATTGCTTTTTCGATATGCTCCTGGTTCTGGAAATGCTTGCAGGGCTAATGCATTTTAACCACCTGCTGGATCTGATTTGCAAGCTCCGGTATGGAACTCGTCTTTGGTATCACTTTGTCCACACCCGAATTTGAAAGTTTTTCCCGCAAATTGTCAGGGATCGATGAAGAGAAAACGACCATAAACGGATGATCGAACTGGCGCAGCTGCTGCAATTGCGCCAGGCATTGCTCACCATCCACTCGTGGCAGTTTCAGGTCAATGAAAATCCATGAGGGAGTTGTCGCCTGAGGTTGGGAAAAGTGGGCAATGGCAGATTCACAATCAGTAAAGTACAGGCAGTCGATTGGCTCATCTAAATCTTCGACAGCCATTTTAAAAATTTCCTGATCGTCCGTATCGTCGTCGATCACTACCAAAAGCGTGTTGTTACCCATTCGTTTAAAATAGTCGGTTCGATAAGTTACTCGCGATTAAAAATCTGTGCCGGGAGCTCGGAGTAGTACGGACAGGCCGCCTTACCGCTGTGCCTGAGGATCTGCCGGGCAATCACCCCGCAATAGGCGTGTACATAATTTGCGTATATGTAATACCGTAAGTTGGCAGACTCACTCCAATCAAAATATTATATGCAACAATGTTGCATTATTAATTAACCCAAGCTTTATTTGCAACATTGTTTCATTTAGGTCTGCATGACCTGGCCGAAGATTGTTGTCGAATGCAAAAAGCTTTATTGTACATATTGCTCCTTCAAATACCGCTATTAGCCGGAAAGAGGGTTTTTGCGCAGACTGCAATCGAGCCGGACTCGGCCGGTAGGCGTGAGTTGCAGTTGGAAACAGTCACCGTGCACGATCATTACCAGCAAAAGCGCCAGCAGGAAGTTTCGCTCAATATCGACATTGTAAATGCGGAATACATTCGCCGGAACCTGGGAGGGAGCCTGATGCAGTCGCTGGAAAAACTGCCGGGCATCAAAACGATCGGCATTGGCTCGGGAGGCTCCAAGCCTTTGATACGCGGATTGGGGTTTAATCAGGTCGTTGTTGTTGAAAACGGCGTGCGGCATGAGGGGGCAACAGTGGGGCGCAGACCATGCCTTGGAAATTGATCAGTTTGCAGCCGGCAGGGTAGAGGTGATCAAAGGCCCGGCGGCGGATCGCGAAGGAGCTGGCGGCGAACGGGGTGAACTACCACTATTTCAGGTATGAAAAGGGCGACCCCGGATTGTCACCGGAAAAGTCCTACCAGCTGGATCTGGGTTTGGGCTTAGAGGAGGACCTAACGGTGCAGATCAGTCCGTTTTTTAATTATTTCCCCAACTACATTTACCTAAACCCAACTTCGGGCCACGACTATTTTTATGGAGCTGGAAACCAGGTTTTTAACTACGCGCAGAGCCGCGTGATGCGCTACGGCTCGGAGCTGCAAGCCGAATATCATTTCCTTAAATATTGGCGGGCAGGCGTCGCTGGCGAATACCTGTACAGCAAACAGCTCTCCGGCCTGAAACGTGGTTACGGGTTACCTTTCGCGCCGCCGGCTTCTGCACTGGCCAGTCTGACTTACGAACCTTCCTGGAATGGACTGGTCAGCGGGGCTTATTTCACGATCGACTGTCGTTTTGCCGCCAGCCAAAACCGCATTGTGCCGCCCGAACGGCCTACGCCAGTGCAAGCCAATATTTCTTTTGTGAAAGGCGATGGCAAATTGTATCTGCTGCTCATTAAAAAGTCGGCAAACTACAATCCCCGGACCATTGAAGAAGTGGATTTAAATAAAGCGATTGTGTATGATGTCCATGAACATAAAAATGAGCAAAGCATTTTTGATTTTGGCAATGCGGAATTCGATATGGAAACATTTACGGTAATCCGGGCAATTCCCGACCTGATTATAGGCTCCGAAAAGGATAACAATGCACCGGGCAAAAATGTGATCAACGGAGCGAAAGCCTGGGAAAGCGGAGAATTCAATATGGTTGTGATTTACCAGAATACAACCCACAATAAGACCATCCATAAGTCAATTCCATTTACGATTGATTATAACTAAAAACCGCACGGAGCCAGAAGTACGGCTCCTGTTTTTAATGCTATGAGAAGAATTAAGCTATTGCCGGTATTTGCCATTATTGTTTTGCTGTCCGGCAGCTGCGACAAGGACGAGCCGGTTATAGATACTGAATATCCGGTTACCGATGTGAATGCGGACGGTACTTTTCCAGTGCAATGCAGCGTGCTCAAAAGAGGCGAGAAGCTTGCGTTCCAGGCCACCTTCACAGATAATATACAGCTCGGTTCATACAGCCTGGATATTCACCACAATTTCGATCACCATACGCATAGTACAGAGGTGAATGACTGTAATTCAGACCCTGTAAAAAAGCCGGTGAAGCCGTTCCTTTTTATCAAAACTACGACATACCTGAAAATCAGAAAATGCATGTAGCAAACCAGCAAATCGATGTTCCTGCTGACATTGACCCCGGCGATTACCATTTTATGATCAGGCTAACAGATAAGGAAGGCTGGCAAACGATACGCGGCATTAGCATAAAGATTAATTAGGGCGCATGAAGAGCTCTATCAGTTTATGGTCAATAAGTTGAAGTTTTTAAAGTATTACCCAAAACGAATAATGAAATGATAAAATGAATATCATTCATAGTTTTCCTGTTTGGTTTTGCATAAAAGTAAGTATCAATGCATTAAAATCTGATCCATTTCGCGGACGATCCCTTCGCGGATCGCGATCAGGTTTTGTCCGAAAGTAATGTTATTACCCTGCCGGCGATAGGTTGAAAGCGTTTTTAATGGCTGGCGGCCTTTTTTAGCGGAACCGGGTTCGATGTTCACCATCACGCAGCGCTCGCAGGGGGAAATGGATGCAAATGCGGCGTCGCCCATTGTGAATGTACCGAGCAGGTCGTCGCCGTAAGGCGCCAGGCCGGCGATGACGAAGTTGGCACGAAAGCGTTGTATCGTGACCTCTTCGTCCAACCGTGCATTCAGGTCGTCAACAGACGACTGACCAATCAGGTGGTAGGGAAAGTCGTCGGCAAAGCTCAATGCGCCGGACGGATGCCGGGGTACGTCGTAGGTCCTGGTTGAAATATCGGGATGCATGGCAACGAGTTTCACTTCCTGGCCGAGCCTTTCGCTCAGCCATTGGTTGGCGATCTGGCTCGGGCAATGCGCATAGACACGGTCGTTCCAGACTTTCACTTGCATTTGCGGCCCCATCCGGGTTGAAAACGGCACGATGACTTTGTCGCCCATTTCATGGATGGATGCCATTTCCAAGCCGTTCGCCGTCACTGAGGCGCGCAGCGGCGCCATGCCGGGAATGTCGCGCTGTGTAAGGGCATGGCCCCCGGCGTCGGTTACCATCCATTGCCGGTCATGCTGCAACCCCGAACATCCCGCGTGCGCCACCGGCACCCGGGTTCCGGCCAGGGATTTTACGGGGTAAATCCATATTTGGGACAAATACGCTGTTTGCAAGGTCTTGTCGTTTGGGTTGGTCAGCATTCCGCGTGCAGCGGCGGGTGGCGGGCGTCGAACACCTGGCCCAGCTTCTCCACGATGCACCGCGAGGCCTGTTCGCAGAAATCGAGGCCCGAATAATCGGGATTGTAGCCGCCGATGTACGGTACGGCCATAATGTAAATGCGTTCGTTAGGGATGCCGTATTCGTTCACAATCTGGAAATGGTCGGTGATCGTGATGCCCGAAACTTTCAGAAAATGGTCGCCGTTATCGTTGCTGATTATAAACTTGTTCCCCTCTTTAATCAGCTTTTCGGCCTCTTCTTTTGATTTGAACCGCAGTACGGCCTGGCTCACCGATTTCCTGCGGAGCAACCCCGGAAACGGCAGATCTTCCATCGATAAATGCGGCTGTCCCGAACAGTCCACATAGGTTTGGTAGTGTTTCGCATGCTTCTTGCCGCCCTGTTCGTCGGTATAATGGTAGCGTATGCCGCCTTCTTTCAGCGGCTCCACGCGGCTTTCCTGCCCAACGGAAATGATGTCCAGCCGGCCCGCATCGTGAAGGGCAAACAGCTCGTCGCAGGACGACTGCGGCACAAATGCGATCACGATCGAAACCAGCGGCATAAGCACGTTTTTCAGCCGGAGCATGTCCTCTGCTGAAAGGTATTTGGCAGGATAATTCATCGTAAAGCTGAGCTCCGCCAGCATTTCTTTCCAGAAAATCGACTTGCGCCGGTCGATCGACTCGGCCGCCTCTTCATATTCCTCACGGAACAATTTGAAAGGCGGCTTATCCTCGCGCATGGACATCACGAGCTCCACAAAAGATTCAACATTCAGATCCTTGATCCGCTTATACAATGCCGGATCGCTTTTTTGAAAACGCCTTTTGAAATTATGGTCAAAAACGAAGTCGAGCGATAGGAAGCCGCCGTTTTCGCGCTTGTTATCCTCGATTTCGGCGTCGGTCAGCAGCGAATCCTGCGAAAGTTCCGACTGGCGCAAATGGAACCGGATTGCTGGCAGCAGTCCGTTCCGGGAATGCATCATGATCTTGAACTTTTCGCTTCCCTCCGCCACGATGAACCGCAGCTTGTCACCTTCCCATTCGAAGGTGCCGTTGTTCCGCGCCAGCGTGCGGATGGCATCAATGGCCGTGAGCGAAGAGCCTTTGACAGCTACCGCGTGGTTTACTTTTAGCGCGAGCTTGGCAGGCGGGTAGGGCGACAAAAAGTAGCCTTTCCGGCTGCTTTCGCCAGCTTTCGGCCAGCGGTGCCCCGAGCAAACGACGGCATAGTCAAAGGCCATCTTCTTGCCCGAATGCAATGTGAGCTCCACCTTTCCATCCTCGTGGCAGTCGGTTAGATCCGTGATCTCCGTGTTGAGGTGTACTTTAACGGTCTTGCCATTGGAACCGGCCTTTTCTACCAGCTGCTTAAACTGATCTGTCAGGTATTTACCCAAAAGCAACCGCGGCACCACATGGTATTGCGAAAAGTTGTCGCGGTCGATGGCGAACTGTTCGGGCAAGCGGCCGGCCATTTCATCAAGCCAGCGGGCGAGCGGCACTACCAGCGGCGGTATCTCGTTGCCGGATACATTGGTAATGTGTTCGTTCGTAGCCCCTTGCGGGCTGTAAGGCATGCCTGCCCCAACGATGCCTGTCTTTTCAAAAATTTCAATAACCAGCTCCTTTTCCAGGGTAAGCAGGTGTTTCAACAAATACAGGCAGCTCGGCCCGGCGCCTATGAGGGCAATTTTCTCCGTGTTTTTGTGCATATGTGGTCACATATCCTCCCATTTGCGGGATTAATCATATTGCTATAAAAGCTTGTGCCAGTCCCACCTGTCCCCATCTCACAGAGAATCGCGGCGGCGTTCGGTGCCGGCCAGTGTGCCTGGTAAAAAGTTTGCGCAGCGGGTTAGTGATTGCTTCGTGAGTGTTGGTCTCAAAAAAAACTGGTGGTTTTCGGCGATGCATGCAACCGCCTTTTTCTTTGACCTGTCTCAGTGCATAAGGCTGGATAAAATAGCTGAATGCATTGATCAACACAGTTCAAAAAAAACTAACACTCATGAAAAAAGTACCTCACAAACAATTACTAAAAACCTGCTTGTTCGCCGCCCTTGTGGCCTTTTCGCTATCTGCCTGTAACGATGACGACGATGATGACGCTCCGATAGATCCTGTTGTCAAAACGATCCCTGCCGTCGCCGCGGCCGATCCGCAATTTTCTACGCTGGTAGCCGCGCTCACGAAGGCGGAGCTGGCGGGCACCCTGCAAGGCACCGGCCCGTATACCGTTTTTGCACCGAATAATGCGGCATTTACGAAGGCAGGCGTCACGAGTCTGGATGGTTTGTCCAAAGATGCGCTCACGCCGATTCTTACTTCGCACGTGCTCAACGGGACCGTGAAAGCCGCAGATGTGAAGAGCGGGACAGCGAAAACTTTAAATGCAAACAATGACATTTACCTGTCCAAAAATGCGGATGGTGTATTCATCAACGGGAAGATCAAAGTGGTGAGTACCGATGTGGCCGCGGACAATGGAGTGATTCATGTCATCGACAATGTGATCATGCCTCCAAGCAAAACGCTGGTGCAGGTGGCACAGGGCGATACAACTTTCTCCGAGCTCGTTTCCCTGGTGTTGGCAGCCGACCCGGCCGTGGCAACCTCCCTGGGTTCAGCCGCAAGCGGACTGACCGTTTTCGCGCCGACCAACGCAGCATTCCGGGAAGTATACAAAACAACTCCCAAAGCTGCCCTGATCGCCAACAAGACGCTGCTCACCAATGTTTTGCTATATCACGTGATCCCAAGCCGCGTATTTTCCACCGACCTGCCCAATGTAACCGGCCCGGTAACGACAGCGAATACCAGCGGGACATTGACATTTAATTTGTCCGGCGGTGCCAAAGTGGTAGGAAAATCGAGTGGTGCTTCTAACATTACAGCTACCAATATCCTTGCAACCAATGGTGTGGTGCATGTAATCGATAAAGTTTTAATGACTTAATATCCCTTTTTCTCCTTCTCATCTTTTGTCCAGGTAACACATCCTCCTATGAAAGTCCTTCTTTATTCGCTTTGTGCTGCGGCTGCGCTGAGTAGCTGTAACGCCGTTACAGACCCCGCGCCTGCCGATCCGCTGCTCCCCTCCGGCATGATGCAGGTCGTGGAATCGATATACGAAAGTCCTCAGAATGTGGTTTTTACGGAAATTTTGACTGGTAAAATCTGGAATGCGGAGCTGGAATCGCGTGCTGTGAAATATAACCTGATTTTAAGCCCCAAAAATGTAAAAGTCGCATACCGGCTTGCCGCAACAGACGTGCCGGATAGTTTGAAAAACCTCATTGCTGAAAGCGGCCTGACAGGAGGCACTTTCGCGGATTGGAAGGAGGAAACATATAACACAATTCCCGATACCAGTTTCAATTATATCCACAGGTATTTGGCTGACTATACCTGGAAAGGCCAGCCGTATCTGTTGAAATGGTCGTCTGCGGTACGCGGACAGCGGATCGGGTATGACATTTCGATGTTGCCTGGCATTTCTAATTTTACAACGCTTGAATCAGGCGACCTGCCTGATGCGATACCGCAATACTTACAGCGAAAGGGACTTCAATTCTCCTGGGCAAATGTTTTAACAGACGCCCGGGATTCAAAACTATATCAGGTTTATATACGTGTAGACCGGGCGTACTATCCGCTCTTTTTTAATGGGGATGGTCAGCTAATAGCCGGCTCCGATCAACCACTCTGGATTAATGATACGCGCGATTATCCGGAAAACATCACAGCATTTATTAGTAAGGCTAATGTGAATAACGACTTTGGTTTCCAAGGGAAAATTGACAGGTTAGTTGCAAATGAAATGGACGGTATCAAGAGTTACCATTTGACGGTGAATGAAGTAAATGAAATGCCGGAAAAGTTACAAAGCTGGATTATTGTTTTCGATGCAAATGCGAAACCTTTATTCCGCAATTATGTATCTACGGTGTTTTGAGTGACAATTTTAAAATAATCCTATCTGTCGGCCTGGATTGAATGTGAAACCGAATGAAATTATTTAAATGGCGTGGATACGCTTCTCTTACCCAATTGGTCGAAGGATGTCAGCGGGAAGAGCGGCGGGCACAAAATGTTTTTTACGAACGATATAAAAACAGCCTCAAAGGGGTTTGTGTCAGATATGCCAGAACAGATGCTGAGGCCGACGATATTTTGCAGGAATCATTTATCCGGATTTTCAAAAATATTCAAAATATCAAACAGCCGGAGTCCGTCGATAGATGGGTTAAGTCGGTGGTCATCAGGACGGCTATTAACTATTATCATCAGACAACAAAAAGGGAACTACTGCATTCGTCTATCGAAAATTCAGAGAATTTAATTGGTATCGATGAATCATTCCGGGTCATTGAGCAGCTGGACTTCGAGCTTTTGCTGGGGGTTATCAAGAGCCTGCCGGATGGCTATCGCACCGTTATCAATTTGTATCTGATCGACGGATACACACACGCGGAAATTGCAAATATTTTGTCCATTGCAGAAGGGACGTCCAAATCACAGCTGCAACGCGGCCGCACCTTACTAATCAAGAAATTACAAGAATCAGGCATTGAATATGATGAATTCGCCGGAAGAAGAAGCTGATAAAGAACTTAGCAGGAAGTTACAGCAGAGATTTGAAGGTTTTAAAGCACCGGTAAATGACCGGGTACGTAAAAACGTTTTCGCCACTCTGGACGATTCGTCCAGGCTGATTTACTGGATTCCGAGAGCAGGCGGAATGCTTCTCCTGTTTGTATTTATTATTGGTTATATCATGTTTGATCGTAAGGGCGATCAGGGAATGTTGATGAAAAGCAAAAAGATATCCACCAATAAAATATCCCGGATAAATGCTGAGACAGCGTATATTCTCGGAAATGACTTAGGGAACTCAGAAAGTAATAAAGACAGCTTATTACAAAAAAGCAAAACGACATTCACCCTGAATCCTAAGAAAGAGAATTCCTCAAAAGTTCTAGCACAAATTGCCGGTGCCAATCCAGAAGTTGATTTGAAAGAAACGCCCGTATCAGAATACAAATCCGGGAAATCCTATTTTGATGAAACCGATTATGCAACCTTATCTTCCATTGACTCTATCCATTTGAATACTTCGTTTGCAAACCTAGCTATACCACTACTTCCCATTGCTTCCAATGAAATCAGGAAAAAGCCGGGAATTTTGCGGGGTGTCAAAGGTATTTTTTCTACTTCCGTTTTACAAACTTTCCAACTTGTTAATCTGAGCCAATCGACGACGGAGAAAATTCAAAACTTCCGGTTTGCTCCATTGTTGTCTTCCAGGTCGTTATCCTATAAAGTGACGGTAGGATTAGAAAAAAAACATTCACGGATCTTGCTAAACTACACCTATCTGAGGAGCTGGAATGAATATGAAATTGGTACCAATCAGGTGGTAGCTTCGAATATTGGCGGGCATCAGTACCAGATGCATCGAATTGGGAAAAAGCATGTGGAAGACGATCGCTCCCATTTGCTGGGAATCGGAATTCAGCAAAAAATCACGATGCCGAAACAAATTCTAAAAGGTTATAGTCTAAATGTCGGTGCGGAATATACATTGGTAATGCCTGATCGACAAAGTCTGGTTTGGGGAAATGTTGGTTTTTACAGGCAAATTTATCAATCGCCCGGCGTCCAGCTTGAAATCGGGCCTTACGGAGAATATAGCTTTATACAACGAGAAGTTGCGCGGCAAACCTGGAAATACAGACCTTACCAGGTTGGTATTTCACTTCAAGTTAAATTGAAATAACCATTAATGAACTGACATTTATCGGCCTGTCAAATAAAATGCCGTCCTGAATAATCCGGGACGGCATTTTATTTGAATCGAACCTTATTATTTACTTATCAAAAGTTTCATAATCGTAAGTGAGCACCGCCCCTTGCGTCACATTTTTTTTCGTGAGCGGCAGCCCTTGTTCATTATAAGTATATTCGGTTCGCTGGGGCTGACTTTGACTGGTTCGGGCGCTGACGATATTATTCCGGCTGCAATGAAGCACGGGATCATACATGTAGGTCCACTTGTAAAATGGATTGACTTTGTCGTCGTATTCATAGTGCAATGTGCTCACTGGCTGTCCATTTGCATCTGTGGTCTCTACTTTCACAACGTTCCCATTTTCGTAAGTATACCGGCTTAGCAAGGTGGTTTCGCTTCCCCAGATGACAGTTCCTTCCACAAATTCCTCATAAACAAGGCCCTCGCTGTTCAAACGATAAGTAACCTTATAATTTGGCTCGGTGGGGTAGGGCGATAAATTCCCCTCGGCATCCACCCGCAAAGCCGTTTCGACGATCGTACTGTCGGCGTACTGGTAGTTGGACTGCGAGCCTCTGAAATTGTTGTTATCAGGGGTTTCGCGCAGGTACCGGCTGGCAATCACACGCCCCTGCTCGTCGTAGGTGTACAGATAGGTCGTAACGCCGGCATAAGTCTGCGTGGGAATAGTGACCTTTTCAAGGTTGCGCCCCTGTGCGTAAGTGAAATAGGTATTGACAAACATAGGTCCAAGACCATTGTTGTTTCCGCTGACCAGCATTTGTTTAAGCCGGAGGTTCGTCGTGGCAATCCGGTCCGGGTTAGATGCCGGCCCTTCGGGCGAGAGCGTTTCATCTGCTTTCTGACAGCCCAAGACTGTCAGTAGCAGAAGGCAAGTCGTTAATCGGTGAGCAAACTTCATACGGAATTGATTTAATGTTAAAAAGAATACACTGAAGCGGCTATTTCAGCCAGCGGGGAGCGTTGAAATGTTTATCTCTGGCGCTCCCTCCACTGGCCAGATCACAACTGATCAGCCAATTAGCCGCTGGGTGTATTGACAGGATATTCCGTATTTTGGGTTGCGTGAGTTAACGAATATTATGACAGCTGTTAAAACTTTTCCTATGCACTAATCAATATACTCCCAATGGAATGTGAGGTGTTCGATCGTATCGCCGTTGTATGAACCGGAGATTTTTGCCAGCTTCGGGTTGAAACTGTCGGCGATATCAGCGCAAAACAAGTGGCGTGCGTAGTGCGGTGCCCGGTTGCCCGCACCAACTGTATTCCCTTTTTGAGTGGTGAACCATACCCCCTCGATAATGTTGCGAAGGTACCCGTATACACTGGTAATATACTCGCCTTCCTCCAACACGATACTGCTCGAATTGGTACCCCGGGCGCCTTTCAGGCCAGACGACCTGCCGTCGTAGAACACCTCGAGGCCGCACAGTGTGCTTGCATTGTTGGAATGGGCGATGATTTTTGTGATGGGTTGTCCATCCACACCCGTGAAAGGGTTATGCGAATACGGCCCGCCGAAGGAACCGACTTCTTTTTTGATGACCGTTTCTCTATATGTGGTTGATGCGGGATCGAAATAGGGCCAGAATTTGGCTGCGCGCAAAAACTCGTTCAATTCACATTCATATTGAGTCCTAATCTGGTTTCTGCGCTGTTGCACAGCGTTTGCGCGCGAACCTTGTAGTCCTCATCACCGTTCCCATTTTCATATATATGCCATTCCATGGACCAACCATCATAGGTATCCCGCACGGTAGATGTCCATCCCACACCTGCCTGCTGGTCATCGTTCCGATCTTTGATATGTGACATCCGCCATTCCAGTAGCTCCACTTTACTCTTATTTACGGCATCTGAGTACTCCTTTATACTACTCCTTAGCTTGGCTTTATTGGAGTCAAGTGTCTCCTGGTCAGGGTCTTTGCCAAACAGGTCTTTGTAATTGGCTACCATCATATGCCTCAATGTGATCATGATCGTGCCGAGTCCTACCATATAAGGCAATACTTCTTTGGATTGCTCGAGAAAGTGCGGCTCCTTTTCCACTATCTTCAGAATCACATCTTCGAGTTTCGTCCCTTTCAAACCGGGGGAGTTTTTAATTTCATTGAGTACCTTCAACTGTCCTGCCAGCATTTCCCTTAACTGTTTCAGCTGCGCCTCTTTGAGCAGTTCGCGTACACGGACATCCACGTAGCTTTTCATCTGGTCCCAGAGGTCGGCCAGTTTGTTGTGTTCGGTCCAGAACAATCCCACCAGAAATTTAAGTGCGCCCCCGCCGTCAGGAATCAAACCGATCAGACCCAATGCGCCCGTCCGGATCAATTCATTAACCTCGGCATACGATGTGGCATTAGCCCCCACCGCCTGGTCTATCACAGGTACCGGTTTAAAAAGTTGATTTTCTGATGCCATTAACGAATGCTGTACCACTCCGGCATCATCAGTGGTTTTCGCCAGATATACATCGAAAAACTTCTCGCTATGGACTGCCTTAATGCGGTAATAGCCACCACCCGCCGGTTCCAGGCGGAAACGGATATTCTCCTGGGTCGGCGCCCACTGCCATAAGATCACCGGCACGCCGTCTGCCTGCGAACTGTCGTGTACCGCTACATAGCGGCCATAATGAGGCATTACCAGCCAATGGAAATTGTTACCAGGGTCAAAACGGAACTTTTGAAGGTTGTTGTTAGGGTCGAGAGCCATTTGACGAAGCCCATTGCCAAGGGTGTCGGAGGAGAATCCAAGGGCTTTGCCGCTATGTTTGGCGATGAGGTAGTAATGCTGTTTTCCCAGCGGTTTAAATGCCATGTGTCTGATTTAAGGGTTATGGAACTTTGTAAATTAAACTAATTCCGTAAGTTAACCAACCAGCTGGGTGTTCGTGTGATATTTGTACATTGAAACTGTATTCACTGACCCAAACAACCTTTGAGCCGAACGCTGCCCGGCGCGCGGCGTATTCCAATCCTAAATGAAAATCAGATGAAGACGTTTCTATTAATGCTGTTTATGTTGACAGCTTGCACCTTGCAGTCAGCATTTGGTCAAAAGAAAGAGTGGATGGTCCGAATGGCCAGGATCGAGATCGATAGCGCGTACCTGGAACAGTACAAAGCCGCTATCCGCGAGCACACGCAAGCGGCAATTGCCAATGAGCCTGGCGTGCTCACATTATATGCCATGTATGACAAGGCACACCCGACCCTCGTTACTGTGCTGGAAATCTATGCGAGTAAAGCGGCCTACGAGGCCCATTTGAAAACACCTCATTTCCAGAAGTACAAAACCGGTACGCTTGAAATGGTGAAATCCTTGGAGCTCGTCGACGTAGACCCGATTGCGTTTGGGGCGAAGCCGGATATCTTGAAGAGGTAGCGGGCAGGCTACCTCTTCGTTATTTCAAAATTACTAGGCAAGGAAAGGCCAGAGCGATTTAAATGTTTCCGCCACCTCTTTTTCCAGGTTGTTTAGGATCGAAAACTCATCGGCCAGGGTTTGTTGCTCTAACAGAATTTGTCTGAGACGTTCAATAACCTCGGGATCTATTGTGGGGGCCATCTCATCGACTCTGACTGTCGAAAGTTTATTCCCGGCAAAATAATTGCTAGCGAACTGGTGCATGTGTGCCTCTCGCAAGTAGGTTAGGATTTTTGGCTTGTATATGTCTTTCGTACTATCGTTAAGATGGGTGATCAGGAATAATGCTGCGTGAAAATAGGGCTCCCTACTCTGCGTATCACGAGGCCTTAAAATTGTTTTGATGCCGTTACCGGTAGAGACGTGTATGTGACGATTCAGGCGTCCACTCAGGTAAGAAAAGGCTCCGCGATATTTCTTGTCTTCAATATTTAGTTTTACCAATTCCTCTTTTGTCGGGTTCGTGAAAAATCCCCCCATCGTGTAAACATCACTTTCAGTATCATCTGACTCCGCTTTGACCAGAACAACCATTTTAGATTCCAGATGCTTTTTGCTCTTCCAGGTGGAAGTTCCAAAGATTGTGTCTACTCCTGAGATTTTATGCTCAACTATGTCGCTCACATCAAGTTGTATTGTGAAGAAGTTTTCGTTTGAATTGGCGCCAGACTCTGTGACAGGATTTAGGATCATTAAGATAACTTTTCCATTAAAATAAACATTGCCTTTGAACTTGATCGGATTTGAACGTAACGACACCGTTTGAAAATTGTCTTCGAAAGTGAGATCGCATTTTTCGAAGCGATAGGCTGTGCTGGGGATACCAACTCGGGGAGGTCTTCGCTCGTCTGGAATTCGAAAAGTAATGTATTTAAAGTGTTCCGGAAGTTTAAGGGATGCGAGGCTAATATTTTTTGGGATGGGGTCCTGAAAAGCAATGAGGTCAGCTAACAACTGCCCGTCCGGTAAAAGATTTGGATGGTTTTTCAACTGTTTGGTTAGCGTTTCGAGCTGTGCCTCATACGAAACTACCGGAACAACATGATCTTCGTCGTTGTCTGCAGAAGCGTTTTTGCGAAGAATTAAATGCCCCTGATTGAATATCTGGTTGTCGTCTTTAATATCCGTATTTCCATAAAAGGTCCCTGAGTATTGATCATCAACCAGCTGATCCCTTATTGCCAAGACGATATACCGGTCTTGGTGGTATAGTCTCATGGTGATTGCGCCTCCGTCAAAGCCAAGCATTCCCTTCAGCTCACGCCTTCTGTTATGGAAGGCTAGCACACAATGTCCTAAAATATTGATTTCGAGCAAAAACGTTACTTTTTCGAATGCGTCATTTGGAGTATGTAGAAATACCTCTCCGGTGTACCACCCACGCAATTCATCTTTAATTCGTTTCCAATCTCTTATCTCGCTAGATTTTCCAGCATGAGAGTCTTTCCCAGGTTGATTTTCGGGCGTAATCGTTAGCTTGTTGTACAAGTGCGAATATGCCATTAGAAAATTTTCAATTGCTGGTTTGTGAGCGTCATCCTTAAAGCCGCTTCTGATGAACGCAGCTGCTACTTCAAAGTCATGCTCTAATTGCTGGGCGGTGGCTGCTTTAAAGAGTACAACCGAACCCGCCGCTGGGCGAATTGCTGTGGTGTACACTCCGCTTCTGACAGCAGAAAAGGTCCCGTATATTGGATTGTTGGCGACAGCATCTTTTGCGGACAAGTCTATAACGCATTGATGGAAAAGGTCTTTGTATTTGCCCTTGTTCGAGGCTTCAAAAGTTACGAACAGCAGTCCATTGCCACCGAGCGAGGGAATCCCGTGGTTGGTAAACTCGATACTTTCATTTCCAGCAAGTGGTTCAGCCAACTGAGTCAGCGTTGCAGACACTGGATTTTTTTCTGATGATTCCTTGCTCCAATTTAAAACAACTTTAGCCACAGTTGGAGCTTTCTCCTTCAAAAGGTAGAATGCTAC
This sequence comes from Dyadobacter fermentans DSM 18053, assembly GCF_000023125.1. Lineage (NCBI taxonomy): Bacteria > Pseudomonadati > Bacteroidota > Cytophagia > Cytophagales > Spirosomataceae > Dyadobacter > Dyadobacter fermentans. The sequence continues at coordinate 2,236,980 of NC_013037.1, read as the reverse complement.
AAAGTGCTCAGGGTAGGTTTGTTCAGTTTGAACTTTTAGCTTAGGATAATCGGCTGCTAATTTAAAACTCAACTCAAATTTCGACCCAAGTTTTGGGACTTTTTCTCCACCTATTTCTTCGTATTCAAAGTTGTACTCAAAATACTTTCTCAAGTGCTTTTCTACGGATTCTCTGGATAGGAATTCGTAACTTCTTGGAATGTTTCCCCTTTTCTTCTCATTATCGTGTTTTTCTGCTTCTTCTTTTTTGCTTTTGTAGCTATTCGAATATTCGACTAATCTTTTTTCGTCAGTTTTAGCAACAGACTTTTGTCCGAGATATTGATTAAGAAGATCCTTTGAATGCAGGTTGGTGATTTCTTTGAAGATTGTTCCCGCAGGTTCATGAAGCTTGTCTCGAAGCATCCATTGTATGATCGTATTTCGCGTTAAAAGACGATCGTCTTTCGTAGTGTTTTTTGTGATTCGCTCAAGAATTCTGTGCAACGCGACCGTCCAAGGGTCTAACTTTTCCAATTCGAGGAGTCCTGGTAGAGTAGTGTTTTCTTTCACTGATGTCGGTTTAGGTTTATGCGTCGCATTTTAACATCTTTTTAGGATGTGTACAATGAATATTTGGATTCTATTCATTGAACACGATTATGTCGCGTCTGGAAAAAATAGCATTATGGTAAGATGGGGTGTTGAATTTCGGTACAATTTTTCAATGAAAATCAATTTAGGGCATATCAAAGAATAATGCTCTAAAACTAGAATTTGCGGAATAATAATTGGTGTGAATCCTATTTATTGGAATATTATTTCATACAATTGTATATCTATAACACTTAACCAAAATAAATTTATTATGTCTAACTCACAAAATAATTCTACATCGAATCGAATGATTCGCGCTTCTTTTCGGAGGAATAGAAGAAAACCAAGAAAGGCAGAATTCGAGGTATTGATCGAAAAGTTGAAAAAAGATTCCGTAAGTCTGCTTTGCGATTTTGTGCTCTGGTGCCGTACCGCACTGGGGCTCGTTACTGAACATGTAACTGCACTGGGTGTTATCATCATTTTCCATGATCGGTTTCTATAATAGGCGATGCCTGAAGTTTCAGTCACTAACATAAACGGCAAAAGGAATGAAACGGAAGTTTTACGTCCACCGCCAAGCGAAAAGGTTTCTGAGGGAAGTTCAAGAAAACAAAAAATCGATGTATGTATTTTGTAAATTCTTGATCCTTTGCAGCGGCCTGCTCTTGGTCATGTAAGGAAGGGGGGGATCCCCTTCCTTTTTTTATTTTTTACTTTGTGAATTCTGAGCTGCTTTGTTGTGAACCGCAGAATGGCAAACTTCGAAGGGATTTATTCGCAAAAAATCAAAAAAACCGCGTCAGTCTCACCGCCGCGCCGAAAGTATGCGGGTACAATGCGCCCAGGTCGGTCGCGAGCGATAGCCTGGCCTGAAATCCTTTGAGCAGGCGCGGGTCGTTTTCCAGGCTGATCATTGCAGAAAACTGGCCCGGGTTGCCTTCGAAGGGTGAATCGTAGACGCCCGCGTTGTTGGAATAAGAGAACTTGCCGGTCCATTTCAGTTGCCGCAGCAGCGTTCCCTCCAAGCCAATGTGCGCCACGGCCACGCGGTTGTTGGAGGTGAAAAAATGTGCATAGCTGGGCCAGTTCCAGCGGGTGTCCGAAGTAGGGGTGATGAAGGGCGTGCCGATGGTCCGGTCGAAGTAGGACCATCCGTCCTGGACTTGTCCGTTGTTGAAATAATCGTCCTTGCCCCGCTTGTAGCTCGGCAGGTTGTCGTCGGCCACCGGACCGCCCTGGCTTTTGGTATATAAATATTCGAACACCAATGTATTCACATGGAAGGCCGCACCGTAGCTGTGCTTCCTTTTAATGCGGATACCATTCAGGCCGTCGGCGATGTTGCTGAGCCAGAACAGCGAGCCGTCTTCGTAGAGATTCTGCCGGTAAATGAGCACGCTCAGCGGATAGGTTTCCAGCTCCAGAGCGAGGTCAATGCTGCCGAGGTGGTTGCCCACGCGGCCGGTGTTATCGTGGTGGCTGGCCGTGTTGCTGCGCGGACTACCGAAAATCACATTGAGATAATTCCGGAAACCTTTCGCCATCTTGCCGTCGACCGTGTTATAGGGCGAATTGCCGCCCCATTGCGCCTGGTGGTTGAATCCGCCGTACAGCTTCACCCGCGAATGCGTTTTCCCGATCCTGCCGTAAAGCGATTTCTGATGAAGTTTTAATCCGCTTGTAACAGGCCGGCCTTTCTCAAACCAACCATCGCCATAAGACGCCTGAAACGACAGCCAGCCGCCGGTGAGCGGGACGGCTACCCAGGTGCGGGTACTGAGCTGGATTTTCGGGATCGGCAGGGCATTCGTCGACCAGGCATAGGAGCCCGTTCCAAGTGTAGAGTCGGCCAGGCCAAACCATTCCCTTTTCCGCCCTGCGGACAATTCCCAATTCCGAAACCGGACTGCTGCATAGGCCTGGGGAAATATGATTTTACTGTTTTTTGAAACAATACCCAGTGCCTCTGCGCCTAGTCCCACCCGCCATTGCGCAGGCTTGCCGGTACGCTTGTCCAAATTCATAAACCACTCCATTCCAGCCCCGATCACCCCGGCCGGGCTTTCCTTTGGCACCATTCCGAACTGATTGGATTGTATCCAGAAAGGCGCCCGGCCGGAAGTGGACACGTAACCTGCCAGCGACAGGTAGGTCATCGACGAATCCGGTAAGCTCGTCTGCCGGGGCGTGTCCTGCGCATGAGCAGGCAGCGGATCGAGCAAGAGTAGGCCCAGGCATCGAAATGTGGCAATCCCGCAGCGTAAGATCATATTTTATTCCGTTAAGTGCCCCGCCGGTTGGCTGGCCGGCTCATCGGCTTTGCGGTAGGCCCAGTAGAAAATCTGCGGCAACACCGTGAATGACAAAAACATGCAGATCAGCAATCCTCCCACGATCATGATCGCGAGCGGCTTCTGGATTTCGGAGCCCATTCCATTGGAAAGGGCGGCCGGCAGCAGCCCCAGCGAGCCCATGAGGGCAATCATGATCACCGGCCTGATCCGGCCGTAAATGCCGTCGGAAATGGCCTGCCGGAGTGGCATTTTATGCAGCAGGTTATCCTTCATGACGTGCACGAGAATAATGCCGTCGATGGTACACACGCCAAACAGAATGATGAACCCGATCCCCGCCGAAATGCCGAAGATGGTACCCGTGACCCACAGCGAGATAAATCCCCCGATGAATGCGAACGGAATGGTAATCAGCGAGATAAGCGTGTCTTTCGCATTTCCGAAATTCATGTAGAGCAAAAAGACGATGAGCACCACAGCGGCCGGCACGATTACCGACAGCTGCTGCGTGGCGCGCTCCTTGCTTTCAAATTCGCCCGCCCATTCTACTTTGGCATTTTTCGGAATTTTGACCTTCTCTTTCACCACCTGCTGCGCCTCGGCAATGGTGCTGCCCAAATCGCGCCCTTCAATGCTGAAACCAATGCCGATGTAGCGGCTGCTGCCTTCGCGGTAAATGAATGCGGGGCCGGTTTTGGTACCGATGGTGGCGATCTCTTTCAGCGGTACCTGGTGGTCGTCCAGGGACGGAATGAGAATGTTCCCGATCTCTTCCTGGGTATTTCGGTATTTTTCCTGGAACCGAACGGTGATATCGAACATCCGGTCGTTTTCGTAGAATACCGAGGCCGCTTTTCCGCCGATGGTCATCTCGATCACAGCCTGGGCGTCGGCCATCGACACGCCGTGCCGGGCCATGCGGCCTTCGTCGAGTTTGATGTTGAGCTCGGGCAGGCCAATGTTGCGGTACACCAGGATGTCGGCAATGCCATTTACGGTTTTCAGATGCGCGGCCACATCGTCGGCCTGTCGTTCGAGCTCGACCAGGTCGTCGCCGAAGATTTTGACGACCAGAGAGCTCTTCACACCGGCCACGTATTCTTCGACATTATCCTGGATGGGCTGACTGAAACCGAAGGTAATGCCGGGAAACGACGCCAGTACATCCTTCATCTGCCGCAGCAGCTCCTCCTTGGTGATCTTCCGCTTCCACTCGCTCTCGGGTTTGAGCTGGATATGGAATTCATTGTTAAAAAATCCGGTAGGGTCGGTACCGTCGTTGGGGCGGCCTGTCTGGCTCATGACGAACTTCACTTCGGGAAACGAGCGCAGGGTATCACGGAGGGTATTGCTCGTTTTGACGGACTGTTCGAGGTTAATGCTGTTGGGCAAAGTGGCGCGCACATAAATAGCGCCTTCATTGAGCTTGGGAATGAATTCGGTGCCGTAATGGAGGAATTTGCCGATACAAACCGCAAACAGCACCACAAAGCCGACCATGACGAGCCGCTTGTTCCGATCGCTCCATTGGTATAGTTTGAAAATATTGGTCCGGAAAAAATTCACCACCGGGTTGTTCACCTCCCGCACCTTGCCCCGCAGCAGCACCTTGCACATCGCCGGCACGAACGTGAGGCTGAGTATCAGCGAGCCCACCAATGCATAGCCAAGCGTAAATGCCAGCGGCGCAAACATTTTACCCTCCACTTTCTGGAATGAGAAAATGGGCAGCAATGCGACGATCAGGATAATCTGGGCAAAAAATATGTGCGGTGCCACGTGCTTAACACTCCGCTTCATGAGCCCCAGCTTCGACATTTTGCCAAACCTTTCCTCTCCCAAAACCCGCGACCTGCCTTCCAGATCGACATATATTTTCTCCACAATCACCATTGTCCCTTCCAGCAGCAGCCCGAAGTCGATCGCGCCCAGGGAGATGAGGTTCGCAGGCAGCCCCTGGATGCGCAGCATGGTGATGGCAAACAGGAAGGATAGCGGGATCACCAATGCGACTGTTAACGTGGTGCGCCAGTTGAACAAAAATACAAATACAATCACCGATACCAGCACAATGCCCTCGGCAAGGTTATGCGTTACGGTGTTCACGGTAGCGTCTACCAGCTCGGTACGGTCGATCACCGGCTCAATCTGTACGTCCGACGGCAGAATGCGGTTGTTGAGATCGGCAATGGTGGCTTCGAGGCGCTCGATCACGTCACTCGGGTTCTCGCCCCGGAGCATTACCACGATACCTTCTACCAGGTCTTTGTCTTCTCCCAATCCTACCTGCCCCAGCCTCGGCTTGGCGGTTACTTCCACGTCGGCGACCTGCTTCACCAGTACCGGCGTATTTCCCTTCACCTGGATGAGGATATTCTCAATGTCTTTGACGCTTTCGAGCAGGCCCATTCCGCGCACCACATAAGCCTGATCGCCTTTCTGGATCACATCCCCGCCCACATTGATATTGCTCTTGCCGACGGCATCAAACACGTCGAGCGGCGTGAGGTTGTACTGCGCCAGCAGCGCCGGGTTGACGCGCACTTCATAAATTTTCTCCTCGCCGCCAAAGCTCGCCACCGTAGCCACGCCGGGCACGGCCACCAGCTCACGCTCGATCACCCATTCCTGAAGAGCGGTCAATTCCTTGATGGGCCGGTCGCTTTTGAGCACATACCGGAATATTTCCCCTGTGGCGCCATAAGGCGGCTCGATTTCGGCCTCTGCACCCGACGGCATGCCAACATTGCGGAGGCGCGTGGAAGCGTACTGCTGGGCGTAAAAATCCTCAACTCCGTCCTCGAACAGCACCGTCACCACCGATAGCCCGAAAAGCGAGATCGAGCGGACCTGCGCTTTGCGTGGAATGGTGTTCATTTCCTTCATGACGGGAAGGGTAATAAACTTTTCGACCTCCTCGGCGCTCCGGCCCGGCCATTGCGTAATGATCCTGGCCCGGGTGTTGGTCACGTCAGGAAATGCTTCGATGGGCGTATGGATGTAACTGACGATCCCCACCACAGCCAGCAGGGCGGTCATGAAAAAGATGATCATTGTGTTCTTCAAAGAGAAGCCCACAATGCTTTGTGTTAATTTCTGCATGAATGTCTCTTATTTTTCCGTGTCCAGAACTTGCGAAAACAGCAGGAGCTGGTCGCGCACGACCACGTGCTCGCCGGCTGCAATGCCGCTTTTAAAAAAGATCCGGTCGTTGTCGGTGGCGTCCGGCGTTACCTTTCTGGGTTCTAGGGAATTGTCTTCCTTCCGGATCAGGACGTAGTTTTCATTATTGTGCAGGATCAGGGCATTGGCTGGTATTCCTACCGCCATTTCGCTGGAATGACGTGTTACCACGGCCTCGATCGTCAGCCCCGGTTTCAGTTTGAGGTCCTTGTTCGGCATCCTGATCCGCGCTTTGAGCACGCGTTCCTGCGGGTCGAATACCTGCGAAATATCGGAGATGGTGCCTTCAAAAAACTCACCGGGGTAGGCTTTGGATTTGATAATGGCCTTCATGCCTTTGGTGACGAACGACAGGTCGACGGCGTAAATATTGGCCGTTACCCACACTTCCGACAAGTCCGAAATCGTGAACAGGCCCGACTCGCTGCTGCCTACCTGCGTGCCTTCCGACACATTGTTTTCCACCACATAGCCGCTCACCGGCGCTTTGATCTGGAATACGCCTTTTTCGGAGCTGGCATTGTAAAGCGAGAGATTGGCTGCGATTTTGTCGATTTCCGACCGCACCACTTCCACTTCGCTCTTCGCCTCCGCCAGGTCTTTTTCGGAAGCAATGCGGTCGTCGAACATCGACTGCGCGGCGGCGAGCTTGCGCTGGGCTACGGCAAGCTGCGAGTCGAGCACCCGGCGCTGCGAGCTAAGCTCGGAGAGTTCGGTGCTCCGCATTTCGGCCAGCACCTGTCCTTTGGTGACGCGGTCGCCCAGCGACACGTGCGAGCGGGTAATGACGCCCGTCACCAGGCTGGTGTAATGCACCACCTGGTTGGGATTGTATTCGATTTGGCCGGTAAGCCGGATCGACTCGGTAACGGGCTCGATTACAGCGGGATAGGTGGCTACGTTGGACGGCAGGAATGCGACGGGCTGTTTTTCCTCCACCACCGGCGCTTTGGGCTGGTAGCAGGAGGTAACCAGCAGCGAAACGGCCGCGAGCGTTTTCAGAGAAAGGTTTGATGGGAACATAATGTAAATGCTTTTTTACTGGATTTCGGAACCGGTCACGTATATGAGGGCTTCCCGGCTTTGGCGCAGGTCTTTGAGCGCCGTGAGAATGGTGCGCTTGTTGGCCAGAACAGCTTCGAGGAAATCGAGGTATTCGACCATGCTTACATTGCGCTGGACAAACTGGCGGGTGTAGGATTCGAGCACCTGGCCGAGCTCATCGGAATAGGCCGGGTCAAGGCTTTGGTACACACCCAAATGCTTTCGGAGGTTGCGGAATGCCTCGGTCACTTCGGTTTGCACCTGCAAGCTTTTCTGGTCATTCTGAACCTGGGCATGCTCGATGCCCACTTTGCTTTCGAGGATAGCGCCCTGGTTGCGATTGAATACCGGCACATCGAATTTCACACCGAAGCCAAAGAAGTTCAGCAGGAAGTTGCCGCCCCGGTCGTAGTTGATGCCCACATTCACATCGGGCTTGCGCTGGGCGTATTCGTAGTCATATTTCTTCTGCGCCCATTGCTGTTGCAGGATGCTGATCCGGGCATCGGGCCGGTTGGCCAGCGCGGTGGTCGTGAGCGCATCGAGGGATAATGTGGCCAGCGGGCCGGTGTCGGGGCGGTCGGGCGCTTCGAAAACCAGGTACGCATTCGCCGGCGTGTGGAGCAGCACGGTCAGGTCCTTCTGCAAGCCGTGGATTTCCTTTTGTATTTCCACGATCTGCTGGGCCAGTTCGAGCTTCACGGCGCGCAGGCGAAAAAGCTCACCTTTGTTCACATTCCCCCGGCTGTACTGTCCCTCAAAAGCTGCCACGAGCCTCGCCAGAACGGCATCTTGTGCCAGCAGCTCGGTTACATAAGCCTGCTGGTAAGCCAGCTCAAACAGTCCGCCGCGGAGCTGCATTTTTAGCTCCCGCACAAGCTCGCCGAAATATTCGGCAGCCATATCCCGCGATACCGATTCGAGCGCAATGCGTTTGCGCCGCTTGCCGCCGGTTTCGATGAGCTGCGAGAGCTCGGCCGTAAATTCCCGGTTGCGCCCGACGTTGCCGAACAGCGGCGGGATCGTCTCGCCGGACGATAGCTGGTTGCGCGTCGCCCAGAGGTTCACTTCGTCGAGGCTGAACTCGGGGTTAGGCCAGAGCCGGGCCTGGATAATGGCTGCCTCCGCCTGCCTGATGCTCAGTTTCTGGGCAATGAGGTCGAGGTTTTGGGTCAAAAACAATGACTCGGCCTCTTTTTGGTTGATTCTCAGTGTGTCCTGGGCCGACACTTTCAAGGCAGGGAAGATAGAGGAGGCTAGCACGCAAAATGCGATGATATATACCTTCACAAAGTTGTCTGTTTGTTGAAGGCACAAAACTAGCCGCGCAACATTAGAGCATTCTTTGACCCAAATTATATGTAGATGAGAGCTACATTAAAAGTAAATGAGAAAATCAGAAGGTGACACGAACGGTGGTGCCCACGCCGGCCGACGATTCCATATCCAGCCGCACGTGATGATTTTCGAGGATTTTTTGTGAGATGGTCATGCCAAGTCCGTTGCCTTTGCGCGTCAATGCATTGCCGCCGCGGTAGAAAGGCTCGAAAATATGGGCCATGTCTGCTTCCTGGATGCCGATACCCCTGTCGCGGATGCGGATCACCAGGTGCCCGGCTTCCTCGCCGACCTCTATTTCGATCGGCTTGCCTTCGGAAAACTTGGCCGCATTTTCGATGAGGTTATATAAGGCAATGTAAATCTGTGTAGGGTTGCACGTGAATGTAAGCAGGTCCGTTTGCCCTTCCGGCAGCTGCCACAGCAGGTTCACTTTGGTATCGGGGTATTCACGTTCGAGCTGTTCGAGCATTTCCCAGAGGATTTCGTCAATACGCTGCTGGCTGGAAATGTCCGCCTGCGGCTGGCCCAATCCGGCCAGCAGGAGCAGGTTTTGCAGGATTTTTTCCAGGCGTTCGGCATCATTGAGCACATTCCGGCTCACGGATTCATATTCCTGGGCAGTCCGCTGTTTGTTGAGCAGCACTTCCAGGTTGCCGACAATGGCGGCGAGCGGGCTTTTCAGCTCGTGGGAAGCGTGGCTGATGAAGTTTTTCTGGATCTGAATGCTCTCGTACGATTTGTCGAGCATGCTGTTGAACTCCTTGAAAAGATCTTCCAGCTCGTCGCGGGTTTTCGGATAAGCGAGCTGCTGTCGCTCGCGCGCCACATCCAGCGACTTCACCTGCTCGATGATATTCCGCACCGGCGAATAGGCTATCCGCGACAAGGTATAGCTCAGCGCCACGATCACCACAATGCCGATGAACAGCGCTGTGATCAGGATTTTCAGAAACTCGCTCTCCTGCGCATTCAGCGTGGGGTTATTGGCTTTAATGATAATGCTGAAAGAGCCCTGGTTATCCCGGTAGTAAATGGCGTAATAATAAAGGCTGCCTACTTTAAAACTGTAATGGTGCCTGTCGCGGATGGTTTTCAGGATGCGGCTGGTAATGTTTGTGTCCGGGTCGGCCTCTCCGAAATGGATGCGGCCCGCCTTGTCGTACAGCCTGATCTCCTGATCCGCGGTGGCGGTCAGAAACCTTTTTTCGATCCGGCTATATTCCTTGGAGCTCATTTCATCCTCTTCCAGATAGAACAGCGCCGTGAGTGAAGCTTTTCGTCCTAATTCTTCGAAAAAGATATTTTCTGCGGACTGGATGAAGTTCAGGTAGATCAGCGCGGATGAAATGGTAAAAACCAGGCTGAATACCAGCGAGGCAGTGAGCGTAAGTTTGTGCTGTATCTTCATTTTTGCGACGCGATCATATAGCCGGTACCTTTCACCGTCCGGATCAGCTTGTCTGGAAAATCCACGTCGATTTTGTTGCGGAGATAGGAAATGTACACGTCCACCACATTGGTATAAGTGTCCATATTGGTACTCCACACCACTTGCAGGATCTGGCTGCGGGTCAGCACTTTGTTCTGGTTTTCCATTAAATACACCAAGAACCGGAATTCCTTGGCCGAAAGCACGATCTCTTTGCCCGCACGCTGTACCAGGTGCGTGTCCAGGTTTACTTCAAGATCCGCACACACCAGCACATTGTCTTTGGAGTAATGCATGTCATACCGCCGCCGCAATGCATTGATTCGCGAGAGCAATTCAGGGAAGTGAATGGGTTTGGTAAGGTAGTCGTCCGCCCCGAGGTCCAGTGCCTTGATCTTATCATCGGCTTCGCCCAATGCACTTAGTATCAGCACCGGCGTGTCGATCTTTTTGTAGCGGATCAGCTGCGTGAGCTGAAAACCGTCGATGTCGGGCAGCATCACATCCAGAATAAACAGGTCCCACGAACCGTCCTGGATGAGCGTCCGGGCCATAGCGCCATCCTGCGCCCATTCCACAAAATAGCCCACCTCGGCGAGGCCCTTCGTCAGAAAGCTCCCGATACGTTCGTCGTCTTCTACCACCAGAATTTTCATGGATCTCCAATGCATGCTGCTTTTGCAAACATACGGAAGAATCAGAAAAGCAGTGATAATCATTACGGGTATGGACTCTACCATCATTCCTGTGACGGTTTTCAATGGTGCGCGGGACGGGAAAACCCTGGGAATTACTGCCGGCGACCATGTGAAAAAAGGCATGGATCTGGCAGTCATTGCGCTGGGAAACCGATGATTTAGCGTCTTGTCAGTAATCTTTCGATTTCGGGATACTGTTTTTTCCTTGCCCACTCCAAAGGGGTAGCCCATGGGGCACCTGCCTGATGGATATCTGCGCCTTGCGCCATTAAAAACGCAACCATTTCCACTTGTCCCCATCTCGCAGCAAATCCCATTGGCGTAGAATGGTAGATACCGTCAACAGCATTCAAATCGGCGCCATAGCGGATCAAAAGCCCGGCTTTTTCAATGTCGCCGTTTTGGGCGATATTGTGCAGAATCGTTACGCGCTGACAAGTCATGATATTCAGGTTCATGCCATTTTCCAGCAGAAATTCCGCGCCGTCGTAACGTTCAAAGTAGTATGCTTGCGCCCATTTCACAACAGCAGGCACTTCTGCACCGTAGCGCATCAGCAGTTCCATCATTTCCCGGTGATCCGTCGTAAGCGGCTTTCAGCATTTTCCACACCTTATCGGTAGTAGAGACCACGCCGCCAGAGAGCTCGACAGGCAAAGAAAGTTTCAATTCGTCAGGCTGGATCATCGCTCAAACATTAACATTTTCAAAGATGAAATATGAAATATGTACGTTGCCTGAAACTGCGGAATATGGAAATGGTAATTTAATTGAAAAAAGGGGAGAGCGCTTTTACCGGACGGACAAATGACCTGGCGGTAAACTACTCCGATTTCAATGATTTCACGGGATCTAACAGCGCCGCCCTGATTGCCTGGAAACTTACCGTTAACAACGTAATGATCAAAGCACCGGTAGATGTGACGGCGAAAATCCACCAGGACATTTCGGTCCGGTACTCGTAGTTTGCCAGCCATTTTCCCATAAAATGCCAGGTGACCGGTATGGAAATGGCGCAAGAGATGACCACCAGAAGCACAAAATCCCTGGAAAGCATTTGCCATAAACTGGCGACCGACGCGCCCAGTACTTTTCGGATTCCAAGCTCCTTGGTACGCTGCTCGGCGACGAATGAGGCTAGTCCAAACAATCCCAGACAGGAGATCAAAATCGCGAGGCTGGCAAAGAATGTCGAAAGCTTGCCGACGCGTTCTTCTGTTCTGAATTTCTTGGAGTACTCCTCATCCGCAAATTGATAAGTGAATGGACTGCCGGGACTGTATTTTTTGAACACATTTTCGACTTCCGCCACCGCCTCACTTACGCTCCGGCCTGCTGCCAGTCTGATATTTATCGTGTTGGTGTATTTGTAGTTGCATATAAAAAAGGAAGGGCTTACGGGCGAAAAGGGATTCTCCTTGATCATATCTTTCACAATCCCCACCACCTTGTAAGACCGGCCGCGCGCTCTGACGAAGGCGTTAAGCGGATCTTTAACGCCCATGATTTTAACTGCCGCCTCGTTCAAAATAATGGAAGCGGTGTCAGTAGAAAAGGTTCTGGAAAAATCCCTGCCTGCTTTAATCTGCCAGCCGATGGTGTTGCCATAGTCGTGCGTCACGGCGTTGGATTGGAACAGGGGATGGCTTTCGGGGCTTTTCCCTTCCCAGGAGAAATCGGTGGTGCCTGCGTCCTTCGCGGTTACGAGGCTGGATGATTGGGACATTTCCTTCACTGCGCCTGTGTTTTTCAGGTCGGTGCGTAACGCGTCGTAGTGGCCGTACAGCTCCGGGGTGGTCATTTGGATCTCGATCAAGCCATTGCGGCTGTATCCGATCGGACGGTCTTTGGCGAAGCGAATCTGCCGGAAAACGATAATTGTCCCGATAATTAATGTGACGGATACGGTAAACTGTACAACTACCAGTACTTTGCGGGGAGTCGCCGCAAACCGTCCCGCATACATCGCGCCTTTGAGTACTTTAAGTGGCTGAAACGAAGACAAATACAGCGCCGGATAGCTGCCGGCTATGATTCCTGTCAGAATGCTGAACGCTATCCCCGCAGCCCAGAACCAGGGGTTCAGCCACAAAATGGACATTTCTTTTTCCGCAACTTCGTTGAAAAATGGGAGTGCCAGGGCGGCCAGTCCGATGGCGATTACAAAAGCAATGAAAACGACGAGAAAGGATTCGCTGAAAAACTGCCCGATCAGCTGACCGCGAAACGAGCCGATGGCTTTCCTGATCCCGACTTCCCGCGCACGCTGCTGCGAACGTGCGGTGCTTAGGTTCATGAAATTGATACATGCCAGCAGCAATACAAAAATGCCGATGATGCCAAAAAGCCAGACAAACCGGATCAGTCCGCCGGTGTTGACTCCGTCTTTAAAATCGGCATACAAATGCCACTTGCTCATCGGTTGGATGAAAAACTCAGGTTTGTAGCCGGGGGGATCACTGCGTTTCATCCGCACGTCCTTAATTTTAGCTGAAACCTCATCAAAATCTGCTCCCTTTTTCAGAAGGCCGTATATATAAAAGGAATTTTCATCCCATTCCTGCAAAGAGCTTCTTACGTATTCGTCTTTGGCAATCGCCAGTTTCCATGGGATAATAAAGGTCACTTCCTTAAATGAGCTGTTTTCAGGAAAATCCTCGTAAACGCCCGTCACTTTCACATCCAGCTTATTGTCGATTTTGATGACCTTGTTCAAAGGGTTTTCGGTCCCAAAGAAAGCCTTCGCCAGACTTTCAGAGAGCATCACAGCGTTCACTTCCTGCAAGCCCCCGCGATTCCCAGCCAGCAAATTAACGGACATCATATCCAAAAAATCCGGCTCCACAGAAATGCCTGTCTTAAAGAATTTATCGTCACCCGAAGCCAGGATCAGCCCCTGGGTCCGTGTCACCGCCACCGACTCGAAATCGGGGTACGTGCTGCGGAGTTCTTCTCCCAAGGGAATGGGAGCATCCTTGTAGGTCGATTTTTCGACATCAAATTTTACATGCTGCATCACAAGGCCAATCCGCTCATAGTTCTTATGGTATTTGTCAAACGACAATTCATCATAGAGCCAAAGGCCGATCAGGACGGCAACGGCCATTCCTATGGCAAGTCCTCCGATATTGATGGCGGAATATCCCTTGCTTTTCGAGATATTTCTGAGTGCGATTTTGATGTAGTTGCTGATCATGGCTGGCATATTTGCATTGTGGCATACAATGAGTTGAGGCGGAAAGGTCCGCCTCATGTAAATCCGGATTTATTCTGAATATGCCGCCCAAATACTGCGCCAGAGAGCGTAAAATTGCTAATTAATTGATTTTGAGTTTGTTATTTGTATTCAAACAAGGGAGAGCTGTTCGTAATCGAACAATTGACGGAGAATGACCGGATGTACAGGACTACTCCCCATTCTTGCCCGGCGTTTGCCGGCAATCAGTCCGGCGAAGCTGCATGCCGTTGTATTGAACGCGAGCCCTATCATTAAAAACGAAGACTTTTCCACGCAAATTCCGGTCTGCCAAACCTTCGATCATTAGAGAATCATTGAGCAGGTAGCTCACTTCATTGACGAATTCTGAGTCAGCAGACATAAAAGTGGTGCGGTCGACAAGTACCTTGCTTATTTTATTGAAGATGCTAAGTAAGGAGTTTCTAAGGCAATCTTTTCTGGAAAACTGCGCATTTCGATGATCAAAAACTACCTTAAAATTGCCTGGCGTAATCTGATTGGCAATAAGACTTATTCCGCCATCAACATTGGCGGGCTTGCAATGGGCATGACGGTAGCTATGCTGATAGGTTTATGGATTTATGATGAGCTTTCTTTTAATAAATACCACACCCATTACAGGCATATTGCCCGCGTGGTGCAGCAACAGACCTTGGATGGCGAAATAAATACAGGCAACAATGTCCCCGCACCGCTATTTGAAGCGCTGCAAACCGATTTTGAAAAGGACTTCGACCGTGTGGTGATCACCTCGTGGCTTCAACGATATACACTCACCTACAAAACGTCGAGCTTTACAAGGCCGGGCAACTTCATGTCTTTGGGTGCCGCGGAAATGCTCTCCCTGAAAATGGTTCACGGAAGCGCATCGTGTCTCAAAGACCCGGCTACCATTTTGCTCTCTGAATCTGTCGCCAGGGCAATCTTCGAGCATGCCGATCCTGTGGACAAGATGATCAAAATCAATAAGGATCTGAATGTTAAAGTAGTGGGCGTTTACGAAGACATTCCCTACAATTCCGAATTTCACGAGCTCGGTTTCATCGCTCCATTCGATTTGTATGCCGCATCTACGGAGTGGGTAAGGGACGCCATCAACGACAGAGATTGGGAAAGCAGTTCTTTTCAGATTTTAGTGCAGCTTTCCAAAAACAGTGATCCCGGTATGGTTTCCGCAAAGATCAGGGACTTGAAACTGGGCAAAGTGGATGAAAACGGGCGCAAATTCAAGCCCCGGATCATTTTGCACCCTATGAGTCGCTGGCACTTGTATTCCGAATGGCTCAACGGACAAAACACAACCGGCAGAATTGATTACGTCTGGTTATTCGGCATTACAGGCATATTTGTACTGCTATTGGCTTGTATTAATTTCATGAACCTGAGCACCGCGCGGTCGCAAAAGCGGGCGCGGGAAGTAGGCATAAGAAAAGCCATAGGTTCGGTGCGGATGCAGCTGGTAAGTCAGTTTTTCAGTGAGTCGTTCCTGGTTGTCTTCCCGGCATTTGTAATTTCTCTCGCCCTTACCTGGCTTCTACTACCCACATTCAATGAAATTGCTGAAAAGGAAATGGCATTTCCCTGGCTAAATCCTGTTTTCTGGGCTTGCGGATTATTGTTTACTCTGCTAACCGGTTTTATTGCGGGTAGTTACCCGGCATTCTACTTGTCTTCTTTTCAGCCGATCAAAGCACTGAAAGGTAAATGGGCCCCCTCCGGCCTGCGCGCAACGCTGCCAAGAAAAGTCCTGCTCATCATCCAGTTTACAGTCTCCATTACACTCATTATCGGTACTGTTGTAGTTTACAAGCAGATCCTGCACGCCAAAAACCGGCCCATCGGTTATAAGAGGCAAGGTCTGGTGACCATGCTCGTCACGAATGAAGCCATCCACACGCATTTCGACGCTGTGTTGGACGACTTGTTAAAAACAGGCACCGTGACATCGATGGCAGAGTCGGCGGCTCCTCTCACAGAAGTATTTTCGGCCAATGTAGGCTTCCACTGGAAAGGCAAAGACCCCGGCTTGCATTCTGAGTTTGCGACCATCGGGATTTCTCATGATTTTGGGAAAACCGTGGGATGGGACTTTGCGGCAGGCCGGGATTTCAGCAGGTCTTTCGCAACGGATTCCGCGGGATTTGTGATCAACAAGGCCGCGGCCCAATTCATGGGTTTAGGAAAAGAGGATTTAAATAACGCCATCGGCGAAACCGTCACCTGGGATGGACGGGCATTTAAGATCATCGGCGTAATTGACGATATGATTATGGAATCGCCTTATGAACCGGTTCGGAAATCCATTTTCTTTATCCATCCGAATGGAGGACGGTTTGTAACAGTGCGCCTTAACCCTTCCACGCATACCAGCCAGGCAATAGGGCAATTAGAAGCAGTTTTCAAAAAATACAATCCGGATTCACCCTTCAATTATCAGTTTGTCGATCAGCAATATGCAGCCAAATTTGCCTCCGAGGAAAAGGTCAGTAGTCTGGCGGCAGTGTTCACCTGCCTGGCTATCTTCATCAGTTGTCTCGGCCTTTTTGGACTGGCGTCCTTTATGGCAGAACAACGCACGAAGGAACTTGGTATTAGAAAAGTGCTGGGTGCATCCGTAGCCAGCTTATGGCAGCTGCTGTGTTCTGATTTTGTGGTTTTGGTACTAGTATCCTGTGCGCTGGCAACGCCCGTTGCCTGGTTCCTTATGGATCGCTGGTTAGAAAAATACAGTTACCATACACCCATTTCCTGGTGGATATTTGCGCTTACCAGCGTGGGAACGCTCGCAATCGCCCTTGCTACCGTCACCTTTCAAGCGATTCGGGCGGCGCTGCTGAATCCGGTGAAAAGCTTGCGCAGCGAGTAGGCTGCTGATTTGGAATGCGCTTTACAAGCCGGTAGCTTAGAACTGCAAATCACAAAAAAAGGGGCGTCCGAAAAGACGCCCCTTTTTTTCAATCCATTAAACTTCCAGTCACTCAATACCCCGGGTTCTGGTACATTTTCTCCGGGTTCAGTTTGTATTCGTCAAACGGGATCGGGTAGTAGCGGTCCTTAGGGCCGAAGTTGGAGAGCTTGGCGAGGCCGAAGTTGTCCTGACTTTTGCCTTTGAAGTAGGCGACCAGCTCGTCGGTGGTGAAGAAACGGAGCAGGTCGAACCAACGGTGGTTTTCGAATGCGAGCTCGGCGCGCCGCTCGTGCAGGATCGCCAGTTTGAGCGTCGGGTATTTGGTCCGGTAGGCGTTGTTGGCCGTGGAAGCGGCGTACAGCGGCAGCCCCGCGCGCTCCCTGACCTGGTCCAGGAAGCCGATGGCGGCCGGCTCGTCGCCCAGGTACATGTTCACCTCGGCCAGCATCAGGATCACGTCGGCGTAGCGGATCAGGATCCAGTCGTTGCCGCCGAAGCCCTGGTTGGTAGCAGCCGGACTGGCATCGCGGTATTTGGTGATGAAATAATCGCGTACGATCGGGTCGTTGGCGAATTTGACGCTGAAATCCTTTCTTACATCGCCTTCTTCGTAGTCCAGCACCAGGTCTGGCGTGACGTTGCCGCCTGCACCGGTGGAATTCACCAGCGAGTTGATCGTCTCGCCCCTTGCCTGGTTGTTGCGGGCGATGGCCGAAGAGAAGTTGATGTCGCCCTGCTTGTTTACGACCTGGAAGATGATCTCCGGCACGGTCGACTTTTTGGCTACATCAAAAACATCCGCATAAGGGATTTCTTTCAGCAGCCCGAACGTGCGCAGGTCGTAACATGCCATCAGGTGTTTTTTAGCCTCATTGAGGTTGGCCGTGCGGCTGGCCTGGTCCTGGGTCGTGGCCATGGTCAGGTACACTTGCCCCAGCAATGCATTGGCGGCAGCCTTGGTCACTTTTCCTTTGAGCGCAGCGGTCTGGATGTCGGGCAGCGGGCTGTTCACGGCGTCGGTCAGGTCGGCCACGATTTGCTTGTACACCACATCCTGCTTTTCGCGGAAAGTATTTTCCTGCACCTCCTGGAACGTCAGCGGCCGGGTGATCAACGGCACATCGCCCCATTTGCGCACCAGGTTGAAATAGATCAGGGCGCGCAGGAACTTGGCTTCTGCCTTGTATTTTTCTTTCAGGTTATTGTCGGTAAAAGTGACCTTCTCAATGCCTTCGAGGACCTGGTTGGAACGCGTAATGGTCTGGTACAATGCAAGCCAGTGCGTTTTGAGATAGGTGTTGCTGGGCAGCAGGGAGAAGTCATTGAACTGGAACGGCTCGCCGGCATTGGACTGGTTGTCGTTGCGACCGGTGTTGTCCGAGCGCTCTTCGCTGTATAGTCCGCTGGTTTCGCCAATGCCATTGCCGGTGCGGAGCGACTGGTAAATGCCATTCACAGCCGCCTCCACGTCTCCGGGAGACTGGTAATAGGATGCATTCGAAACGGCATTGGGATCTTCCTGGTCAATAAAGTCGGTAGAGCAGGCACTCAGCAGGCATAGCATGAGCGCCGGGATAAGCTGGGGTAATCTGTATTTGATATGAAACATAATCGCTGAATTAGAAAGTGATTCTCGCCCCGATGTTGTAGGCGCGGGCCAATGGATATTTACCATAATCCACACCCGGTGTCAGGTTGGAGCCGTTGTTGTAATCCACCTCCGGGTTGTAGCCCAGGTATTTGGTCAATGTAAATGCATTATCCACACCGACATAGATCCGCAGGTTGCTGATGGCATTTTTGCTGATCTGCGCAATCTGCGGGAAGTTGTAGGCCAAAGTGAGGTTGGTACATCTCAGGAAAGAGCCGTCTTGCAGGTAAAAGGTCGAAAGGCGCGTGCTGTTGCTCTGCGTGCCGCCGCGTGCTGCCCGGTACACTTTGCCATCGCCGGGTTCGGCCTCGGAACGGTAGCGGTTGAGCACTTTGGAATACTGGTTGCCGGACCCTTCCATATTGAAAATATAGTAATCCTGGCCGTCCAGCACCTGGCTGCCCGAAACGCCATTGAACGACGAGCTGAAATCGAAATTTTTGTAGCTGGCCGAAATCGCAAATCCATAGGTGAATTTCGGATGCGGCGAGCCGATCACCTGCTTGTCGGCATCATTCACGACGCCATCGCCGTTGATGTCCTCAAAATACAGGTCGCCGGGACGAAGCGGGTTGGTCGAGGCCGTTGAGCGGGCCGGACCTTTGAGCACATAGCCTTCGGGGAATTTTTGCGTAGAAGCATTATAGGCTGCATTGTCCGCCGCAAGGTTTTCCATATCCGACTCGCGCACCATGCCCTTCACCTTAAAGCCATAGAACATCCCGATCGGCTGTCCTTCCTGGGTAATGTGGGTGATGTACGAGCGTTCGGCGCCGGTGGAAAGGATGGTGTTGGCACCGCCCATATCAAGGACTTTGTTGCGGTTCAGTGAGATGTTACCGCTGATGTTCAGGTTGAAATCGCGCTTGGCGATCACACGCGCATCTGCCTGAATATCGAACCCGGTATTCTGCACTTTGGAATTCCTGAGGTTGGTCAGGATGGTAGAAGCGCCGGAAATGGCCGACAACGGCTGGTTGAAAAGCAGGTTGTACGAGCGGCTCAGGTAGTAATTGGCAATGATGGAAAGCCGGTCTTCGAGCAATCCCAGGTCCAGGCCTACATTGTACTGCGATGTCGATTCCCAGCCCAGGTTCTGATCCTTGATGCCCTCTGCCCACAGCGCGGTGTTCACCGTTCCGTTGCCGAACACGACCCCGCCCGGAGCGGCCATCGTTTGCAGGAAGTTGTAGTTACCAATATTGTTGTTCCCGCTCAATCCCCAGCTGGCACGCAGCTTCATAGTGGAGGCTTTGCCCAGCAAATCATTGTAAAATGGCTCATTGGAAATGTTCCAGCCTGCCGACACCGACGGGAAGCTTCCCCAGCGGTTGTTCGGGCCGAAACGCGACGAGCCGTCGGTACGGAAAGAGGCGGTGAGGTAATATTTGTTGTCAAAATTATAAACCGCGCGGGCCAGGTAGGAGAGGAGCGTCCAGTTGGTCTTGCCCGTTCCGTCGCCTTCGGGATTGCCCGTATTCAGACTGAAATAGATGGCATCCGCACCTTTCCCGGTGATCTCTTCGATGCGGTCGTTCTGGAAGCCGCGGGCGGTCACGGAAATCACGTCGCGGTTATTCTTCTGCGCCGTGTAGCCGAGCAATCCGTCGAAGTTGTGCTTGCCCCATGCTTTTTTGTAGTTCAATGTAAACTCAGCGAGCTTGTCCATGAAACTAACCGTACGCGCCAATGCATTGGCAGCGGCAATGGCCTGCGGCGATCCCGGTGGGTTGGCACCATCGCTCAGACTGGTCGGGCGATAGTATTCGTACTTTTCGGTGTAAGTCTGCAAGCCGAGATTGACCTTGAAAACAAGGTCTTTGGCAATATCGAATGTAGCAAAGCCATTGTAAGTCCCGCGCTGCCCATTCCGGTTGATATGCGTTTCGGTAGCAAGTGCGACCGGATTTTCGATGGATTGCAATCCAAAACCCGAGCTCAACGCCGCCGCCTCGTTCTTGGCCAGGGAGCCGTCTTCATTATAAGCCTTGAAAATAGGCATGTACACGAGCGCGCCCAGGATCGGGCCCTGGTTGAAGCGGCCTTCCTGCACCTCGCGGTTGGTATTGTAGGTAAATGCAAGGTTTGCACCCACTTTCAACCGTTTGTTTACGTCGGCGTCGATGTTCGCGCGGAAGTTTGTCCGTTCCTGCTTGGTGCTTTCGATGATACCCTGCTGGGACAAATGACCGCCGCTGATCGCGTAGCGCAAACCTTTTTGTCCGCCGCTGAAACTGATGTTATGACGGCTCACGGGCGCATTGCGGTAGAGCTCGTCCTGCCAGTCGGTGTTGTATTTCGGTGTGATCAAGCGCTGATTGGCAAAATCGTAGATGTCGGTCGGGATGCTCACCGACCCCGCGCTGCCGCCCAGGTTTTTGATCCGCGTCGCATTGTCGTCGGAGAACATGCCGTCGTTCCACGGCTTGCCTGCATTCACCATCAGGTCGCGGTAAGTATTGTTGCGGCCGTCGATCAGCAGCTGCGCAAATTCAGACGAATTGAGCATATCCACCTTCTTGGCCAGCTGGTGCACGCCGAACTGGAAGTCATATTCCAGCTTGCCCTTGCCTTCCTTGCCGCGTTTGGTGGTGATCAGCACCACGCCACCCGCCGCGCGGGAGCCATAGATAGCCGCCGAAGCCGCATCTTTCAGAATGTCAATGGACTCAATGTCATTAGGATTGATAAATACATCATTTCCAGCCGGATAGCCGTCGATAACATACAACGGATCGGAGCTTGCATTGATCGAACCTACGCCGCGCACGCGGATTTTGGTACCCACATAGGGCGCGCCGCTTACCTGCGAGATCTGCACGCCCGCCACCTTACCTACCAGCGCCTGGCCTACGGTCGGGGTGGTGAGGTTCAGTTCTTTGGCTTTTACACTGGACACCGCGCCGGTCAAATCGCTCTTCCGGAGGGTTTGGTAACCCACGGCTACGACCTCGTCGAGCATCATCGCGTCCTGCTTCAACTGTATGTTAAGTGGCTTGTCGCCGGAGACCACCACCTCCTGCGCAATGAACCCAACAAATGATACGACCAGACTGGCACCGTTTTCCACCTCGATGGCAAATTCGCCGTTTACGTCCGTCACGGTACCGCGTCCGCTGTTGCCTTTTTCCACCACGGTCACACCGAGCAAAGGATCACCATTGTCGTCGAGAACCCGCCCGGTAACCCGGATCGCCGGCGCTTGCTTCCCGGCATGACGCGTCGCGCCGGGGCGTTCCGGCCGTACCGCGCCGGCCGGATTAAACGTACTGAACACCAAAGAACCGGCGATAACCACAGGAACAATGGGTAGAAGCAGTTTTTTCATAAATTGAATTAAAATTTAATTTTTACAAGATTGGGGTCTTGCTCTTCGCCACATCAAATGCCAAAAAAACACCCAACACCGCCGCGAAAGTAGTGCGGCAGTGTTAAGTCAGAAGTGACGTAGTATTAAGTTAATATCAATTTTTGAAGAAACGCTCTTTGGTGGGCATGCGCCCCGGAGGCAATACTACTTACAACCCTGCATTTCAATAGTAAAGTATCCTTTCTCTTCGATTGCGCTGGTGATTTCCGGAGTTGCCTGTTCTATGTGACAGAAGGACAGCTATAAAAAAGCCCTGCCCAATCGGGCAAGGCTTTTGAGTAATATCGGAAACGGATTAAATGGCGGTCATCGGCTGCATTTCATAGCCCTGGTAATCCCTCACGACCTCCATGGATAGGCCGAGTGCCGCCGCGACTCCTCGTCCATAATCCGGGTCAGCTTTGTAGCAATTACGGATATGGCGGATCTGGATAAAATGCTGGGCACCTCGCAGCGCATCGGCCGTGTTGCCGAAAAGCGCCGCTTTCTGCTGGTCGTTCATCAGCCTGAACAGTTTCCCCGGTTGGCTGAAATAGTCGTCGTCTTCGCGATGGTCCCAGCGGGCAGCATCGCCGGTAATTTTCAAGGGTGGTTCCTGGTATTCGGGCTGCTCTTGCCATTCGCTGAAACTGTTGGGAAAATAAGAGACAGCGCCGTGGTAGTTGCCATCGACCCGCATAGGGCCGTCGCGGTGGTAGGAATGATACGGGCATTTGGGGGCATTCACCGGGATCTGGTGGTGGTTCACGCCTAGGCGGTAACGCTGCGCATCGCCGTAGGAAAACAGGCGGCCTTGCAGCATTTTGTCGGGAGAAAAGCCGATTCCCGGCACCACTGCGGCCGGATTGAACGCAGCCTGTTCCACCTCGGCGAAGTAATTAGAAGGGTTGCGGTTCAATGTAAGCTCGCCTACGGGGATGAGTGGATAATCGCCGTGGGGCCATACTTTGGTCAGGTCGAACGGGTTGATAGGGTACGTTTCGGCATCCTGTTCTTCCATGATCTGCACGTACATGGTCCATTTGGGATGGTTTCCTGCTTCAATGTGATCGAACAGGTCGCGCTGGTGGCTTTCCCGATCTGTGCCGATCAGCGCATTGGCCTGCTGGTTGGTCAGGTTCTGAATGCCTTGCTGGGTTTTGAAGTGGAACTTCACCCAATAGCGCTTTTGGTCGCTGCTGATAAAGCTGAACGTGTGGCTGCCAAAACCATCCATATGCCGGTAGGAACTTGGTAAGCCCCGGTCGCTCATCGTAATGGTTACCTGGTGCAGCGATTCGGGAATGAGCGTCCAAAAGTCCCAGTTATTGTCCGCGCTGCGCAGGTTGGTTCGTGGGTCGCGTTTCACGGCGTGGTTCAGGTCGGGAAAGCGAAGCGGGTCGCGCAGGAAGAATACCGGCGTATTGTTGCCAACCAGGTCCCAAATGCCCTCCTCGGTATAAAATTTGATCGCAAATCCGCGAATATCCCGCTCGGCGTCTGCCGCACCGCGTTCGCCGGCCACAGTCGAAAAGCGTACAAACACATCCGTTTCCTTTCCCACCCGGGAGAAAATATTCGCCCGCGTATAACGGGTGATGTCATGCGTCACCCGGAACGATCCGTACGCGCCCGAGCCTTTGGCATGCATGCGCCTTTCGGGTATCAGTTCCCGGTCAAAATGCGCCATTTTTTCCAGAAACCAGGTATCCTGCAATAAAGCAGGCCCGCGTTTACCGGCTGTGAGCGTGTTGAGGTTGTCGGGCACGGGAGAGCCTGTACGGTTCGTTAATTTGTAATTTTCCATGTCATGTTTGATCTGCGATGTTGTTGAAATTGTAACTATGAATTTGTAACTGTGAAGCTATGGATGCATACAGCAACTGGGCTGATACAGTTTTTCGAATAACAGGTAGTCCAGCCGCTGTGCGGAGCGCCATATACGTTCATGCCCGGCACGCTATTCCTTAATCAGAATCCGCTCCTTACTCGGTTTGCCCGTCACATTGCACTTACCAAACAAGTCGATGTATTCTACCACAGGAGGTGCAGCATTGGCTGACTTGAATTTTACATACACATTCGACAAGACCGACTCTTGCCCATCGATGGACGTAAATATTTGATATGGTCCATCTTCGAATCGTTTCAGCGTTAGAATCCGTTGGGGAAAGGAAACGATGCTCACTTCATATTCATCGGCAGTTACAAGCCGGGTTTTCACCCCGTAGGCTAATTTTTTTTGAACCAGATTCAAATTTCTTCTAGCAGGATTTCTGTTATACCGAAACCAAAACACGTCAATCGGGTCATTCTGATTGATTCGGCCATGGGCGTCCAGGTTTACCGTGTAGCAAACAGCGTTCGCATCAGGGTTGCGTTCCAGATAGAAGAGTAGATTTGCTATTCCCTTTACACCCGGCGTTGAGTCAGCCGTGCTCCTGTGAAAAATAAGCGTTGTATCCGACCAATGGATACCGATGCCCACAATGGCGAGTATTATGCAAAAAGGATAAAGTGCCATAATTATAGCTGATTAGTCGACAGTATTTCACCATGTCAAAGGTCAGTCGATCCGGTTGCAGTCGCAATGGTGTTTTCCATTGTTGAGTTGTATCAGGGGAAAGCTCATCGATGGTCAACTTTGGGACCACCAGGTCGTGAAAGCACCGGCCAGGCCTCCGCTGAGGAAGCCTGGCCGGTGCCTTTACCCTGGTCAAGTAACTTTCAATATCAAACGCAGATATATATATGGAAGAAGCCGTTTTGGAAAAAAGCTCTTCGAATAGTATAAGAGGCGGGACTTTGTAAACTAAAACGTTTCAGCTATGACGCATCGAAATCATATTTCTTTTCATCATACAAAAGCAGTGACATGATTAAGTTTTCTCTTTCCTCGAACAGGTTTCGTTCTGTTATCCAGATGCTGCCTGAATTGCTTTCATTATACTGTTTAGTAAGCAACTCCATTGAAAATTCGTGAAGCTCGTTCATTTTGCATTTGAGCAAACTTTCCGTTTCACCCGAAAGATTATCCAGATATTGTATTAAAAAGTTTCCGGTTTCTTTGGTAGGGTTGTCCATCTGGCGTTTAAAGGAGAGATAGGCAGGCATCATACATCGGAGTTTATGTTCGAGTATGGTTGCTTTAAATCCATTAGGCATAAATGTCCTGTTGAACCTGAAATGTTCTGCAATGGCCTCACCCCTTGATTTGACCAGGAATTTCGCATACTCACCCTTCAGAAAGTTTATTTTGGATTGGTGATCCATTAAACGACTGGAAAATATAATTTCGAAATGCGCCAAAAGTGGAGGCAGAAACGTGTTAATGTAAAATTGTTTTCTTTCTTCGAGGTTTTCTATTTCTGCGACTTTCCATTGATCCGCTTCGCGGAGGTCTTCTTTATGTAGCTCAATTATATTATTGTTATGGCGCTTGTATTCAATAAGTTGCTGCTCGGATAGGATGTCTGAAAAAACGGTAATTTCATAATCCCACGCTTCCCAGGGAGAAAGCGAGCCATTGAAGGAATCCTTCGTTAGTTCGTAGTTGTAAATTTTTTCAGCCTGCTGGAAGTCAGGATTGAGGAAATGATACCTGTCTTGGATTGTACCGATATGCCATTTGTATTCCTGGGAAGTCATTGCGGAAATGCTTGATTTCGAATATGTAATTTATGAAATTCTATTAATATCATTTTTTTACTATTTTACCATATAAAATCAATATAGTCAAAGTCATTTTGAGACGCCATGGAAGTTCTTGTCGTTTTCGCCCTCTATTTACATTCGAGTTTAATGTATAGCCTGCATAAAGGCGAATACTATTCTGTGGATGAGGCCCGCTTTTTTGCAACTGCAAAATCCAATGCATTGATTACATTGCAGCATCCGGATACGTTATTTCTGGACGCGGCCGTCTTTCATGCCAGTAACGAAGTGCGGAGGAAACATGGCTTACCACCATTTGAATATGATCCTGGTTTATATTTGGCATCTGCCGGTCACGCGACATCCATGACCTACCGCATGTTTTTCAACCATACCAATCCATATAGTCCTTACGAACGCACTGCTCAGCAACGCGTCCATCTTTATACGAAGAGATTCAGGCGGGTGGGCGAGAACATCGGCAAATACCAGACATTAGTCAGCGGGACTTATATGATCGCGCGGTGGGACGCTTCCAGCAAACAGTACGAGTTCCTGAATGAAAGCGATAATAAGCTATGCATTCCATACACTTATGCCGACTATGCACGGTTCGTGGTGGAAAAATGGATGGCTTCGCCGCCTCACCGGCAAAACCTGATGAATCCCGCATACACTTCCCTTGGCTGCGCTGCCCGACTGACGCCAGAGCCTTATCTTCACAAAAAAGCACCCTACGCAAGCCTGGTGCAGAACTTCGGAGGTGAGCAATGAGGGCGGGCGAGAAATCTTAACCAAAGTTGCCGCAGCCGTGCAAGGTTTACTCGTTGAGCTATAACGGCTGCTCGGTCAGCTTCGTGCTCAGGTTGTCATACCGGAGCAGCCCTTTCCAGGTACCTTCAATGGGATAAGTTTGCCCGGTTGTTTTTTCTTCAATCGTTGCGGTGAAAGAACAGGAGATATTTTCCGCCAGGATGGTCCGGTTAACCACAATGCGGGACCGGGCGGGGACATGGACGGTGAGCGTTTCGGAGGTACCGGTCTTGTACGGGAGCTGTGCGACAGTGGTGGTGAAAGGGGCTTTGAAAGTTGTATAGGTCAAAGAATTGTCCGGGTTTAAAACCGAAGGGAGATTCACCTGGAAATGTTTGTAATTGATACCGTCCGGCAATGCCCCGGCGTTGCTGATTTCAAAGCGGGAGGTTTTTACAAGACTTGACAGGTCACTGGCAAACGTCGCGGTCATCAATGCACTGCCGGGGTTTAAAAGCGTCGTATCCTGTAAGTTCAGCGTGGTAGTATCTACTTGGGTGCTGCCAGAAACAAAATACCGCAAATCACGCAGCGCATACTGCTTTTCAGGCGATACTTCGGGCTCTTGCTCTTTGGTTTTTGAACAAGCATTCAAAAATAAGACCGCGGCTGACGCCAGTGCCCACAGATAATTACGAAGATAGCTTTTTGTTGATTTCATGGCTGGTAAATAAATTGTAACCGATAGAATACAACAAAGGAAATTACATGTTTCAGCTACTCTATTCTTTGTGGACATCTTGTAATAAAGTGCCAATAATTCTCGATCAACGGCCGTGTACAAACTGGAAGCATCCCACCCCGGTCCCCATTCCGCATGATGGCCCGCTAGCTTTCTCTTTACTTTTCGGCTATAAGATGTTTGATAAGAACAACATCTTCACCCGTAGCTGCACAGCGTGAAAAACCGAATTTTTCTGCGAACCTGATCGCGTTTTGATTGGACGGCTCTGTTTTCGCAACCAGGGCCAATACGTTGAAATCGTTTTGAGCAACCACTTCCAGTTGCGAAAATGCAGCGGCCATATAGCCTTTTCCCCAATAAGCAGGCAAAAGCGAGCCACCGATTTCGATCGTTCGCGCTGCCTTGTCCCAGTGATGCAGGGCACAGTCCCCGATAATCACATCCGGCTCAGCATTCAGCCGAATCGTGTAAAGACGCTCGCAAACGGCTAAGATGCGGCCTGTGAAATCGACAGGATCTTCATCAGCTGGTCTGTATAAATTGTGAAATACCGCCGCATCGTCCAGGGTCAGCGGCTGTAATTGAACTGTGTTCATGGGTGGTCATTTAAAAATACGCATTGCCCGGTGGCTCAATCTACATCACTCATTATTCTTTCACCGGAAAGATTGAAAGGCCTGGCCGGCGTCTACCGCAAACAATTTAACATTTTCCCGCACATTTTGTAACCGGCATCCCACGCAACCCGTCTTATCCAGTAACATCCCGTTTGGAAGTAAAGCAAACAACACTTCTCTTGATCCCCGCGACGGGCGGCACCAGCCGCATTGAAAATTATGAATACGAAAATAACTAGCCGAGCCTTGTTCCTGAATGCACCTTCATTCCGCATGCTCGCTTTCATCATCGCGATACTTTCGCTGAACGCTGAGGTCTGTTCCGCGCAGGGTGTTCGGATGCGGTCCGATTCGCTGGCGAGGGTTGTTCGGGACCGATTCAATCTTGGAAGTGCAGATAGCATTTATGCCATGACCGCCCAGGTTTACCGGGCAAGGATGTCGCGGGAGAAATTTGCGGCGGGTTTAAGCAAATTCAGGGCGAAAATGGGGCGGTGGGTTAAATTTGATTTCAAAGAGGCAAATGATAGAGGGGTTGATTATTGGGCTGAATTTGAAGAGGGTAGGCAGATATTTTCGATCCAGGTCGGTGAAAATGACAGCCTGGTGAGGATAAACTTTTCCGAAGTTTCAAGGGCAGCCCTTGAAAAGGCCGGGCGGGTGCCAGGTAATAATCCCATGCAAGATTCGCTGGATCACCTGATCGAGCAGGTGATCAGGCCTTATATTCAGCAACAAAACACTTGTGGGCTTGCCATTGCTGTCATTACCAAAGGCGGCGTGAGGAGGTTCAGTTACGGCTCCACAAGTATGGAAAGCAAGCTTTTGCCTGATCCTGAAATGACTTTGTTCGAGATTGGTTCCGTCACAAAAGCCTTTACCGCCTTGCTGCTCAGTATGACTGTCGTGTCCGGGAAGGTAAATATCGATGATCCCGTGAGCCAGTTCCTTCCCGACTCCATTCCATTATTGGGCTACGAGCAGCATCCCGTAACGCTGAAACATTTGGCGAACCATACATCGGGTTTGCCGCGCCTTCCGGCAAACATTTTTACGGGCGCAGTCGATCCACGTGATCCTTACAGGCATTACCGGCGCGACTCGCTCTACCAGTATTTAATGCATTTCAAGGAAACTCAAGCGCCGGGGAAGGACTTTTCATACTCAAACCTCGGTGCGGGAATTTTGGGAACTGTACTGGAAAATGTCTGGCAGAAGACCTTCGAAGAACTGCTGATCGAAAAAATCTGCCGACCATTGAAAATGGACCATACGACCATTACACTATCAAAATCCGATCAGAAAAATTTTGCCGTTGGCTACAACGAGAACGGACTTCCCACTCCGCTATGGGATCTCGGTGCGCTAAAAGGATCGGGTGCAATCAGGTCGTCATTGAACGATATGATCAGATTTACCCAGGCACAGCTAAGTGCAAGCGGAAGCATGGCAAGCGCTGCCAGGCTCATGCAAAAGACGACATTTGAAAGTGAAACCCATCAGATGGGCCTTGGCTGGCGGATTAATGCGGATAAGAATATGGCCTATTTCCATCACGCAGGCGGAACCGGCGGGTTCCGTTCGTTTGTAGGATTCGACGTCCAGCGGCAACTCGGTATAGTGATTTTGTCCAATGCCGCGCAGGAAGTAGCGCCCGCCGGCGAAACGATCCTGCGCAAATGCCAACGGCTGATGGCCAATTAGTCGCAAGCATTCTACGTCGGCGTGGGCGCATAATCTTGGATCTGATTCAAAGAAATAGCTGATTTCAGGGATAGCTTGTTTGCAGACTCGCTTGTAACTTTGGGCGACTTGATAATTGACTTACATGAAAAAGCTTTTTCTAATCGGCATTCTCTGCACCATGGGCGGCATTTGTGAGGCCCAACTTCTCGACCGCATCCGAAACAGGGTAGAACAAAAAGTGGTGGACCAGGTGGATCACTCCATCGACAAAGCGCTTGAAAAAAAGAAACAGAAAGACACCACAACAGCCACCGGAAGCCCGCAGCCGGAAAATAACCCTTCCGAAACGAGCAGTGCCGCCGCGCAGGCAAGCGACGATGCGAATGCAGATGCCGGGCGCAAGCCGCCAGTAGCTGACCTGACTTCCTACTCTGCCTTTGATTTTATCCCGGGAAGCAAGGTGATCATGCATGAAGATTTCTCTCAGGATGCGGTGGGTGATTTTCCGGCAAACTGGAACACCCGCTCGGGCGCGGAACTTGTGACAATAGCCAATCGGCAGGGAAAATGGCTCAGAATAAATCAAAACGGCATTTTTTACCCCGAGCAGCTAGACAGTCTGCCAAACAATTTTACACTGCAATTCGATTTGCTGGGCAACAAGCAGGTATCCAACATCGGGGAGTTGATGATCAGTCTCATGAAAGCTGACGATACTGACCAAAAGTTTGATCTGGCCGAATCTGACCACATCAAGTCGCCCAGTTTCAAAATTGGGTTTTCGCCGACTTCGGCCGACAAAGGCCAGTTGCATTATTCGACAAACCTGATTGGCAAGCAGTACAAATACGGCGTGCCGGAGTTCAGGACGGATAAAAATACGGTGAAAGTGGCGATCTGGCGTCAAAAGCAGCGTGTTCGCGTGTACCTGGACAGTACGAAGATTCTCGACTTGCCCCGGGCGCTGGACCCGATGGCGACGCTGAATACCCTCGCATTCACGGCAAAAAATCCGGATTTCAGCCAAGAAGGGGGCGCGTTCTTTATTGGAAACATCATTCTGGCTGTCGGCGCTGCCGATACCCGCAACAAACTGGTCACCGAAGGCAGGTTCACAACCCATGGCATCCAGTTTAATGTGAATAGTGATGAAATTCTACCGCTGTCGTACGGGGCATTAAAAGATGTAGCGCAGGTGTTGCAGGAAAACCCGGGCGTAAAAGTGCAGATTGTAGGGCATACCGATGCCGACGGCAGCGACGAGAGCAACGTTCAGCTTTCAATGCGTCGTGCCGAAGCCGTCAAAAAGGCAATGGAGGCACATTTTGCGATAGATGGCACCCGGCTTCAAACGGACGGGAAGGGCGAATCTTCCCCGATAGATTCTAATGACACTCCGACCGGGAAGGCTAACAACCGGCGTGTGGAATTTATCAGATTGTAAATCTGGTATCGAAAACTGCCCGGATGAGAAAAGCATAATACGTTCAGTAGAAACCGACAAATAATTCTTATCAAAATACTACCGAATGGTGATAAGGATATGCCGGGATATCAGTACAGCGAAAAGGACGAAGCCAAAGAGCAGCAACTTTGGTTGGGCATCATTGCGGGTGAGCGGTATGCGCTGGGCAGTCTTTTTGATATTTATGCCAAGCCATTGCTCATATACGGTTACCGGATCTGCGGCAACAAGGAGCTGGTGAAAGATGCGATTCAGGACGTTTTTGTCGATATATGGACGTACCGGAGCAACCTCGCCCCGCAGGTCCGGGTAAAGTTTTATCTCTACCGCAGTCTGCGCCGCGCCATTCTCAAAACCATCGCACAATCGGAGCGCACGGACGTGGAAATGGACGCAATGGAAAGCCTTGCCGAAACGCAGGCTTCCGTGGAAACCGACTGGGTAACAAGCGAAACCGAAACGCAGCGAAGCAGCCGTATAAGCCAGTCCCTGCGCCTGCTCTCCGAGCGCGAGCGCGAAGTGATTTCTCTGAAATACTACTCCGATCTCAAAATCCGCGAGATAGCCGAAATGCTCAATTTAAAGGAGCAAACCATTGCCAACACGTTGCAGAATGCGCTAAGGAAGCTCAGAAATAGCCTGACGCTCTGTTTTCTGTTGTGTTTTTCATTTTTTGGAAAATTTTTCTAAAAAACTTTCAAATTCTTTGGTAGTAAGTCGGGCCTGCGCTCATCTGTTCATTGTGAGGATAATTATTTCCTGTTTTAATACCAATGAACAACTACCTGGAATACGAGCCGGAGGATTTTGCCGGTGACGATTTTTTCATCCACTGGGTCAAATCGACGGATCTTGCTGCGGAGGCTTTCTGGCAGGATTGGCTTGAAACCTATCCGTTCAAAAGGGCAGCGGTGGAAACCGCGCGCCAACTGGTGCTGCTGACGCAGAATATGCCGGAAGTGCAGGTCTCCGACCCGGAATTGGATGATCTCAAAACCGCTATTTTTGACAGGATCGACGCTGCGGAACGTCCGGTCAGGAAGCTGTGGTCCTACGTTCCTGCCTGGGTGGCAGCGGCTGGTGTGGCGGTGTTGCTGGTGGTATCAGGCTGGTTTTTGACAAAACAAAACCGTGACGCAAGCGGCGATTATAAGGCTATTGTGGCGGAAGCGTCCGAAAAATATGATCTGGTGGAGGTTGAAAACCTAAACAAACCGGTTACGCTGGTGAACCTGCCGGACGGGAGTTCGGTGATCCTTAAAAAAGGCAGCAGGCTTTCCTATCCCCAGCAATTTGAAGCATCGTCACGCGAGGTGTATCTGACCGGCGAGGGCTTTTTTGAGATTGCGCGCAATGCTGAAAAGCCATTTTATGTACACGCCAACCGGATCACTACCAAGGTATTAGGTACGAGTTTCAAGGTGCGCGCTTACCCGGGCGAGGCCGAGGCGATGGTTTCGGTCACAACCGGGCGGGTATCGGTGTATAAGTCGGATCGTCCGGTTTCGGAGGCGGCAAAAAGTGACCGCTCGCTTTCCGGCCTGGTACTGACGGCCCGGCAGCTGGCCGTTTATTCCAATGATAAAGTCACGCGACTGGAAACCGCCTCGCAGCCGACCAGCGCTGTGCCAGCGGAAGAGATGCGTTTTGAATACGAAGAAGCGCCGATCAGCACCATTTTCGCGGACATTGAAAAAGCCTATGGGATCAGTGTCGTATATGACTCTACCGTTATTGGGTCATGCCCGGTGACAGCCTCCCTCACGGGCGAACCGCTGAACGAGAAACTGAATCTGTTATGCAAGGCAGTGCACGCCGGTTATGAGCGGGTAAATGGGCAAATTATCGTGTCCGGCCGCGGCTGCCGCTGATTTCAAATCGCATTTCGCAAGCAAATCAATCACCTAAAACCCTGAACCATATGACGATTTAAAACTACTATCCATGAAAAACGAAAGCCGGCAAAGTTAGCGCTTTGCCGGCCCGAAGACCCGAATCATCCTGGCAGATGACCGGATCAGTATGTCAAAACTTCTGGAAATTTTAACGAACGAATTTATGCAAAGAAAGGAACGATTACAACTCCTGTTGTGGACGATTATGAAACGCACCTTCTACCAGCTTCTGCTGCTCATTGTTTTTGTAAGTATCGCTTCTGCCGAGACCATGAAAGCGCAGGATGTGCTCAGCCAAACTATTTCTGTCCGGATCGTGGATCAGAAGTTCAAGCACGCATTGCAGATCATTGAGAAAAACTCCAATATCAAATTCATTTACAGCTCCCGGGTGATCGACGCCGAGCATCGCGTGAACCTCAATGTGACCAATGCACCCGTGGCCCACGTACTCGAAAGGCTGCTGAAACCCATGCAGCTGACTTATGAGGTTTCCGGCAGGCAAATTGTGCTCGACAAAGCCGAAAAGGCGGTGCAGCCGGCAGAAAAGGAGCAGGGATTGCTGGAACTGGACCTCAAAATTTCCGGTCGGGTTACCGACCAGGCGGGCGCAGCGCTGCCGGGTGTAAGTGTGGTGTTAAAAGGCACGCAGCGCGGGACTGTCTCCGATGTGGAAGGCCGCTATGAGCTGGATGTCCCCGATGAACAGGCTACGCTCACGTTTTCCTTCGTAGGGTATATTTCTCAGGAAGAGGTCGTTGGAACACGGCGCAGTATCGATATTTCTTTGAAAGTCAATGAAAAAGCGCTGGAAGATGTGGTGGTGGTGGGTTATGGTTCGCAAAAAAGAAGAGATGTGATCGGCAGCATTTCGACGATCAAGGCCGACGTGCTGGAAACGCCTTCGGGTTCTACGAATTTCAGTGCATTAATGCAGGGACAGGCGTCGGGGATCAATGTGCAATCGTCCTCGGGGCGGCTTGGGGCGCCGGTTAACATCACTATTCGGGGCCTCAGCTCGATCAGTGCCGGAACCAGTCCGTTGTGGATTATCGATGGCGTGCCTATCTGGACGGACATTTCGATCGGCAACAATGGTTCGGCTGCCCAGTCGCCGATGGCGCTCATCAACCAGTCGGATATTGAATCCATTCAGGTTTTGAAAGATGCGGCAGCCACTTCCATTTATGGCTCTCGGGGCTCGAATGGTGTGATTATGGTCACCACCAAATCGGGCGCCACAGGCAAAGCGAGCGTGAATGTGGATTACAGCACGGGCATTTCGCAGCTCCCTTTTCAACGTGTGGATTTCCTGAATACCCGGCAATGGTTTCAGATGAAGGACGAGTCCAAACAGGCCTACGGATTGGGCCGGTTCGAAATGAGCGATTTTTATTCAAGCAAACCTTTTGCAAGCGAATTTCTCACCCGCGAGCAGGCAGAGAATATCAATACCGACTGGCGCAAGGAAATGACGCGCACGGGAAGTTTTCATAATGCGAATGTGTCGGTGATGGGCGGCGATAAGCTGACCCGCTATTATGTGTCGGGGAATTACCGGAAGGACAAGAGTATCATGACCAATGAAGACCTGGAAAGATTCGGGTTACGGGCGAATATTGATATGAAACCCTTAAAAACGCTGGACATCGGCGCCAAAATTAACCTATCTATGTCGAAAGGGAACCGCGGTAAAAACGGGACGGCCAGCGAGGACGGCAATAAAAGCGGTACGAATGGCGGTTTCAGTTTTGTAAACACGATTACAGTCCCGTTTGAACCCGTTTACAGTCTCGAAAATCCTTCATTGTATTACAATCCCTACACCGGCAACCCCCGCGCCACCAGCGACCCGGACAATATGGTGGAGCAACTGGATATGTACCGCGTGCTGACGGACATTTATGCCGAATACAAATTCCGGTCTCTGGAAGGCTTATCCGCCCGCACCCAGCTTTCGATGGATTTTGTGCAGGCCAACCGGAACTTCTGGGTGTCCGACGCCATCCGTTCCAATGGTTCGCTGGGCGAGGATAATGCGTCTACTTCCAAAAACATCAATTACAATGTATTTCTTACCTACAACAAAAACTTCGGCGAGCACTCGCTCAACCTCGTAGGCGGCACCGAAGCGCAGCGTTCCAGCACCTGGTACCGGAGTATGGAAGGGCAAAACCTCGTGGGCAATTATCAGCAAATTGGCACGCCGGCCAACCTGACCACCTTTTTCTCCGGGCTCAATGGCGAGCGTTATCTGCTGGCTTATTTCGGCAGGGCAAACTACAAGTTCAAAGACAAATACCTGGCCGGTGTCAGCGTCCGTCGCGATGGTTCATCGGTTTTCACTTCCAAATACCGCTGGGGGACTTTCCTGGCATTTTCTGCGGGCTGGATCATTTCCGACGAGGCGTTCATGGGTGATTTCGGCCGGAACCATTTCCTGAAACTGCGCGGAAGCTACGGGCAAACCGGCAATGCGGGCATTCCGGGTTATCTGGATGTGTCTAATTATGCCAATCATTACGCTTACGGCAGCGGCGACATTTTCGGGACGAACGGGACGGTCATTACGTCCATTGGGGTCAATAATCTTTCCTGGGAAACGACCAGCAATTTCGACGCGGGCCTGGACTTCGGGTTTTTCGGAAACCGCATTAACGGATCGCTGGCCTATTATAATAAGTATGTCAAAGACCTGTTGCTCGCCAGCACTTTGCCGACTTCTTCCGGCATCAGCTCGATTTGGGGGAATATCGGGGATTTGGTCAACAAAGGGATCGAGCTGAATGTGACTTCTTCGAATCTGAAAGCGCGTAACCTGAAATGGCAAACCACTTTTAACATCGCATTCAACCGCAATGAAGTCCGCAAACTCACACCGCAGGTCGACCGGTCGGGAAAAGGAATGGCTGTGCTGCCCTTTATTTCAAAGGTGGGTTACCCGGTTCGGGATTACTATCTCGCCGATTTTGCCCATGTAGACCCGCAAACAGGTATTTCGCAGATTTATGCATTGGATAAGGAGCATTATGCAGCCACCGGTGAAACGCGCCGGCTCAAAGATACCGAGGGCCAGGACGTGCTGCTGATCTCGAACAGCGCGAATGTGAACGACAATATGTTCCATCTCAAAAACAAGAACGGAATTCCGAAATATTACGGCGGCATTACCAACCGGCTGAGCTACAAGAATTTCGATTTCAGTTTCCTCGTCACATTCTCCGGCGGAAATTATATCTACGACATTTTCCGGCGCGACATTGCCGTGCAGAATTCAAACGGAGAGCAGTTGCAGGATGTGTACGACAACTACTGGCGCAAGCCGGGCGACGTGGCCAAATACCAGCGACTGACCTGGAAAGGCAATGTGAAGATGGAAGATGGCACCATCGTAGGTTTGGGCGACCCGCGCATTTACACCGATCAGTTTTTGTATAAAGGAGATTTTGTAAAGCTAAAATCGGTTTCGCTGGGCTACTCCATCCCGCGCCTGTCCGAAGAACGCCGTTTTCTCCAGAACATGCGGTTTTACGCAACCTTCGAAAACCTTTATACCATTACCCAATATCCAGGCTGGGACCCCGAAGGGCAGAGCACGGTTTATCAATGGGATTTGCCGCAACTCTTCTCGGCGACACTTGGGGTATCGATCAAATTTTAATTAGCAAAAATGAAAAAGATATTACTCTTTACAGTCATGCTCTTACAGTTCAGCGCCTGTAAAAACGAAGAATTTTTTGAACTGGAAAGACCTGTGCAAAGTCCCTGGACGAAACTCAGCGAGTTCGACCGGGCGGTGATCGGGCCTTATGCGCTCCTGTTCGCCAAAGGGGATTGGGGCAACGTGTACAATTACTGGTATTTGTATAAAAACGCAGTAGCCGACGATGTAGCGTGGTCCACGCCCGGGGATGGCACCTGGGGCTGGTACCGGGATACCGAGGCGAACAAGGCCTGGACGGATGATATTTTCAACACCAGCTACAATGCGATATCGTCGGTGAATGATGCCTTGCAGTTTGTTGACGATGCCGGCGGCGCGCCATTTCCCAAGATCACAGCCGATGATCAAAAGCATAACCTGGAAAGGATCGTGGGCGAATTGCATTTTCTGAGGGGTTTCGCGTACTATATGGCGGCTACCACATTCTGCACCGCTTACGTTCCCGGCGGCCCGAACAATGCCAGGGAAATTCCGCTGCGCACCACCAAAGCGACTTCTTACGAAGATGCATCCACGCCCAAGATCGGTACTACACAGGAAATCTGGGACCAGGTGCTGGCTGATTTCGACAAGGCATACCAGATGCTGCCGGAGCGATTTGTAGCGGGCAAAATGCATGCTTCCTACCAGGCGGGCCGTGCCAACAAATTTGCCGCGGCGGCCATGCTGGCGCGTGCGCATTTCGCGATGGGTAACTATCCCAAAGCTTTGGAATTTGCTTCGTTTGTGATTGATAAAAACGGCGGTGACTATGATCTGAGCGAAGAGCCGATCGAGGCATTCAACAAAAGCATGCTGGCGCGCGGCAAGGAAACGATTATGTACATTCCCAGCTACGACCTCACTTACGGCAAGCAAAACCTGCATGCGACCTGTTTTTCCAATATGTTTCAAAAAACGGTGTGCGGCTGGACGGCCACGCACATGGACTACGAAACATTGAAAAGACTGGGCTGGATGCAGAATCCGAAGTCGGATACCACCATTGGCATCGCGGCAAAAAGGGACAAACGCTTCACGCAGCTCTGCTTCGTGCGCGAGCCGGCCAATGTGCCCCAGGCACTGCGCCTGCCGAACCGGTATTATGAAACCCGCGTAAACCTCACCTGGCGCACCATCGTCTCCGACAAATCGGCCCGGGGACCGGAAGCGGGCTATACCAACGTGCCGCAGATCAGGCTGGCCGAAATGTACCTCACGCGTGCATCCTGTGCATTCAAAGCCGGTGATAAAAAGCAGGCCGCTGCGGATTTGAACATCGTCCGGAAACGCGCCTGGAATGCTGCCGTAGCCAAAGTTGCCTACGAATCTTCACCGAATTTCGTGACGGAAAGCAACGTCACGGAGCAAATGATCGGCGACGAAAGGCTGATTGAAATGTTCTGCGAAGGCGACCGGATCGACTACCTCAGGGCGATGAAAAAGGAGGTAGGCAACGGCGACCGCGGCGCCGGAGCGACGCCTTATACTTCAAAAGCGTTCGTGTGGCCGGTGCCGGTGGTGGAGCGAAGTTTGAATAATGGTTACCAATAGGATCTGAGATCGTGTACGAAAGCCGTTTCTGTTATGGAAACGGCTTTTTTTGTGATCAGCTTCACCAGGCTGGCCAGGGTTCGATCCTGATTTGTACAACAGACTCCCCAAAACCTCCATTGCCGGCCCTTTCCCGCTCCGGTACTTTTGCGAAACCTGTCACGACGGTGGACCGCTTACCAGCCGCCTGGACTAGCATTATTTAGCAAAACTGCATCATAATTGCAGTGCAGTTTTCGACTAGCTTCGTCATCAACAATAGGCGTTAATACATAAACCGGATGAATGACCCTGTAATCGAAAACCTGACCCATATCCTCGACCGGATAGCCCGCGCCTGCGAAGCGAGTGGCAGACCGGCGGATTCCGTTAAACTCTTACTGGCGACCAAGACGGTGCCTGCCGACAGGATCAGGCATGCGCTACTGGCCGGGCAGACGTTGATCGGCGAGAACAAAGTGCAGGAGATCAGGGACAAATACGAGGCGCTGTCGGACATCCCGCATCAGACCCACTTCATCGGGCATTTGCAGACCAATAAAATCAAGGATGTATTGAAATACAATGTGAGCTGCATCCAGTCAGTCGACCGGTTGGAGCTTGCCGAAAAGCTGGAACAGCGGCTGGCCTTCGAGGGCAGGCATATGGATGTGTTTATTCAGGTAAATACTTCTTTCGAGGGAAGCAAATTCGGGGTCGCGCCGGAAGCGGCGCTCGATCTGGTGCGGCAGGTAGCCTGCTGCGGGCACCTGCATATCAAAGGGTTGATGACGATCGGTCTGTTCAGTGCTGATAACGAGCAGGTTCGGAAGTGTTTCAGATTACTAAAAAGCATTCAGTCGCAGATTATCAGTGAAAATATTCCGGGCGTCGGAATGGCGGAGCTTTCCATGGGCATGAGCGGCGACCTGGAAACAGCCATCCAGGAAGGAGCGACGATCGTCCGCGTGGGCACGGCCATATTTGGTGAGCGCATCTACCCCGACAGCTATTACTGGAATGAAGGCCAGGACAATTCCTGATGACTTTCCGGGGAGGATGGCACAAAATCGCCGACAGCTACACCTTGCCGTTCTTCCTGACGGGCGTCGTATTTTACTTCACAGCATCCCTGCAAGGCACAGCCGAGGCATTCCGTTACACCAACCTGCTTTGGCATTTCACCGACTTCACCGTCGCCCATTCACACCTGACCATGTACGGGATCATCTCGTTCCTGCTTTGGGCGGCTATTTACGCACTGGCACCGCGGCTGACCGGCAAGGAGCCGCCGCAGGTTACCGTGGGAGCGCATTTCTGGCTGGCGCTCATCGGGCTGCTGTTTTACACCTTCCCGCTGATGTACGGCAGCACTCTGCGCGGCCTGATGTGGATGGAAGGAAAACCGTTTATCGATAGCGTGGTGCTGATGGCGCCCTACTGGCTTTGGCGGGCGATTGGCGGCAGCCTGATGTGGCTCTCGCATTTGTTCTTCGCGTATAACCTCTACCGGATCAATAGATAATGCACTTCTTCGACAATCACCATAAGCTCTTCGGCGGCGCATTGGGCCTGTTTCTGGTATTAACAGCCTTCGTTGCTGTAATCCCGGCCATCAAGAACGAGCGGGACAATGCGCCATTGCCGGGGAGCGAGCCGCCCAGCGACGATGCCCGAAGAGGCAAGGCGCTTTTCGTTGCCAATGGCTGTGTGGCCTGCCATACGCAGCAGGTGCGCAATGTGGATATGGACAAAATGTGGGGCGAACGGCCCGGCCTGCCCGCCGACTATGCGCTGATCGGCCGGACCGACTTCTGGCGCAACACCGCCACGCTCATGGGCACCGAGCGCACCGGCCCCGACCTGACCTCGGCAGGCGCGCGCCAGCCCAGCAAGGAATGGAACCTGGTGCATTTGTACAACCCGAGGATTGTGGTCCAGGAATCAATCATGCCTTCTTACCCGTGGCTTTTCGAGTGGAAACCGGAAGCCGCTGATGGCGAAACACTGTTAAATGTTCCCGACCGGTTCAGAAAGAGCGCCGGCGTGCTGATCGCCACACCCGAAGCGCTCCAACTGGTGGCTTACCTGCAATCGCTGAAACAAACCGCATTGCCCGATCCCGCCGCGGCACCGGCGTTTTTGTACCCAAAAGCAGAAACACCAACCAATGTCGCCGCACCCGCTCCGGACGCCCTGCCCGACGGAAAAGCATGGTACGCCACGCATTGCCAGGCCTGCCACCAGGAAAACGGCGAAGGTCTGAAAGGAGCTTTCCCGCCATTGAAAGGAAGTAAAATCGTGCTGGACAGCGACCCGAAAATGATGCTGGCGATCATTATGAAGGGCTACGACGCAAAGCCCGAGTTCGGGATCATGCCGGCTGTGGGAACGAATGCCAACCTGAAACCGGAAGAAATCGCGGCGATCATGAACCACGAGCGCACGAGCTGGGGTAACAATGCGTCCCGCGTTACGGCCGAAGATGTTGCCCGGTTGATCGGGGCAATCAAGGAAATCCCTGTTCAATAAGCATGAAAAATATGAGAAAAATCTGTCTGACAATGCCCGGTCTGATCGTTGCGTCGGCTGCGTACGCCTGTCCCGTTTGCGGCGAAAACCAGCCCAAGCCGCTGCGGGGCATTACACATCGCGCCGGCCCGGAAAGCCGGTGGGATTATGTGATCATTGGTAATGGCGGCCATAGTGCTGCTGACGCTGTTTTTCTCGGTCAAATGGCTGATCCGTCCCGGTGAAAAGGCGGATCACCACATTAAAAGACGCATTCTGAATCTTTCCGCCGATGTACGATAGCAGTAAAGTTCACATTTTCGTCGACGATGATCCGGCACCCGTCGCGGTACTGGATGCGCCGGTCAGCTTTGAGCTCGACACACGGAAGCTTGTCGATGGCAAGCATTCGCTCAAAATTGTCAGCAAAGATCCTTCCGGCAAAGAAGGGATCAGGATCATTCCCTTCGAGGTGCGGAACGGCCCGGCCATTGCCGTGGAAGGCATTCACGAAAACGCGGTGGTGGACGGCATCTTGCCGCTGATGATCAATGCTTACGGAAAAGGGGATCAGCAGAAATTTCTCATTACCGGCAGCGAAACGCCGC
Source organism: Dyadobacter fermentans DSM 18053 (assembly GCF_000023125.1). Taxonomy (NCBI): domain Bacteria; kingdom Pseudomonadati; phylum Bacteroidota; class Cytophagia; order Cytophagales; family Spirosomataceae; genus Dyadobacter; species Dyadobacter fermentans. The sequence continues at coordinate 2,196,096 of NC_013037.1, read as the reverse complement.
ATAGCATTCCGGCCTGGATCTGGATTTTACTGATCAGCTTCACTGGCTGGGCCATTTTTTACCTGGTCAGGTATTTTTAACCCACCAGCAAGAAAGCCCGCGGAGAATGAGCTTTTTTTGAAGTAAAATAAATCGCAGCCACCGGTAGCAAGCGGCAGTGATGACTTGGAATTTCCATTTAATATTGTGTCCCGAATGACCCGCACATTGTCTGGTTTGCCCTTTTTCGCCATTGCGATGATGGGCTAAATTTGTACTGAAACATCAGGTTATTAAGTGCAATCACATCTGGTTGATTTGAATTTAATAACCATTAACAACCAGCAACAATGAGAAAGGTAATTCTTCAGGAGTGGATCAGCCTCGATGGTTATGCGGAGGATCGGAATGGTACTACGGACTTTTTCAGCAGTCCCAAATATGCGGAAGGGTCTGATGATGATTTGCTTGCATTCATGGAAGGCATCGATACAATCCTGCTCGGCGCGAATACCTACAAATTGTTCCTCGGATACTGGCCGGATGTAGACCCGGAAACGGAGCTGATTGCCAACCGGTTAAACACAACGCAGAAGCTCGTATTCTCCAAGTCGCTGGACACGGCGCCCTGGGGAAAATGGGAGGCCTGCCAGGTGATCAAAACCGATCCCGTTGATACGGTCCGCCGGTTGAAGCAACAGGAAGGGAAAAATATCGTGATGTGGGGAAGCCTTTCCATCGCGCAGGCCCTGATAAATGCCGGACTTGTGGATGATATTCAAGTGAGAGTTGTGCCGGTGCTGATAAAGGCAGGCAGGCCGCTTTTTGAACCTTCACAAAATGACGAGCAGGAACTGGAACTCATTGAGAGCAAGAGCTATCCCACGGGAATCACATTACTCCGGTATGCGCCGAAATGAAATTAGTTAAACGCATTGCGTTTCTTTTAGTGAAGCCCGTTTTGCGCCGCAGCATTTAATCAATCCCTGAAAAGCAAATTGGATAATTAAGGCCGACAATATAACAGTCGGGAGGGAAATGGCGTACAGATATTGTACAATGGATATTGCAATAGGGGTTCCTATTGAATTTAAGCGTGAAATAGAAATAGTATTGGAAACGCCAAGGCTCTATATCAGGGAATTGAGTGTAAATGACCTGATGGAGTTGTATGCCATTTGCAGCGATGAAGTGTTGATGCAGTTTGTAGGCGATGGCAAGCCATTGTCCATTGAACAGGTCAGAGAATGGTTATCGGTTACGGAAAACAATTACAAAACCAAGGGGTTCGGCAACTATGCGGTCGTGAATAAATCTGACAATGAAATGATCGGATATTGCGGGCTCGTTTATTCCAAAAACATCGATAAAATCGAATTGATCTATGCTTTGAAAAAGCAATATTGGAATTTGGGACTGGCGACCGAAGCGGGTGCGAAAATGATTGAGTTCGGCCTGGATAGGATAAAGCTCGACGAAATTTATGCGTCCATTGACCCGGAGAATAAGGCTTCGGAAAATATTCTCGGGAAACTGGGGTTTAGTTTTGCCTTCGGGCAAAATGACGAATTCGGATACAGTACGCATTATTACCGGATCACTGCAAAGCAATTACCGGCTGACTCCCGGTAGTTAAGCAGTTCCATGAATGGGCTTACCAAACACAGCCTAAATATCTTCCAATCCATTAAGATCAATGGAGCGCAGGCGCGGCCGATGCTGAAAGGACAATCGGTGAATTTTCTGTACCCCAGCGATCAATTTGTGAGAGAATAGGAAGGACCGATTCGCCGAGCGGGGTTAACCGGTATTCGGTTTTTTTCGGGAACACGTCGAATGCAGATTTCTCGATTATCTGATGTTGCAGTAATTCCGCCAGCTGCATTTCGATCACTCTCAGCGGCGCTTCCCTGATCTCCTTGTGAATTTCATGGGGCCGGGTGATGCCGCGGTTGATCGCGTCGATAATGCAAAGCTTCCACTTGCCGCCAAAAACTTTAAACGCGACCCGGATGCCGCAACCGAGGTCTTCTTCCATCTTAGGCTGATACATAGTCGTTTGTTTAGCAGCACAAATACGGCTATTAACCAGGTATTTCCAATAAATGGCATACCGAATCTTTTTTCGGGTACGATCCGGCGGCCCTCCCGCGCTGATAATGTCGAGGATGACTTTGAAGTAATTGGAAGTAAATAAGCCCGGATTATTGTGACAGGTAGAAGCTGCGGTTGCCCGAAGTGTGCCTGATGTGAAGCACGGCGTCGAAGTCGTCGAGCAGGTTACCGTCGAAAAACTGGTTATCGGCAAGGCCGTAAACGAGCAGCCGGTACCGACGAGGCAGAGACTTGCCCTGCATTTGGGATCTAAGCCGGGCAGTCCTGAAAAAGAATACCGGTTGATCCAAAGCAGACAAATGATGTTCGAAAGTAGCGGCATCGCCGGCAACTACTTCATTTTGGTCGGTGATCCGGCCTGCCGTTGGGTTATAGGTCGTGTAGAAGCCGTAAGAAGTTGTGATTCCAATGCATTGATAACCGGCCCCGAGCTTTTGCGCCAAAAATAAACCGGCGCTTTTGGAAAACACATTCGGTGTACGCTGCAAGTGCCCATTGTGGGCCAGGATAGCCATTTTGGAGCCCGGCTCCATTTCAGCCAGTACATTTTCGGCCATCAACGAATCCCGCACCACGGCCTGCGCGGCGCCCGAATGCGCGTGCACGGGGTCATTGAGGAGGAGAAACTGCCGGTAGTTACGCATGCTTTTACGGACCAACGCATTCTTCGACGCTGTCGCTTCCAGGCGGGCAAGCACGCGGTTGCTCGATGCTTCCAGTTCCGCAAAATCTGCCTGGGTAAACATGTGGTTGTAAATCTCATTGTTCAGCATTCCATAGCTTTGCTGTAATGCTTTCAGCGAATCGGCGACATCTTTGGTCGCGGCAGCGTCGGCCATATTCTGCAACGATTGGAACGGGCTTTGCATATCGAACCCGAAAAAGCGGATGGCCTTGCCGCGCGCCTTCCCGATCCGGTTCACCTGCTCAACCAGGTGCACGAATTCCGCACATTCATATCCATACAGCCGGAACGATTTCAGGATTTCCTGCAAATCACCGCGACCTTGTTGCAAAAAGGCGTTCAGCTGTTGCACCTCGGCCATAGGCGCTTCCAACCCGATTTTGGTGAACGCAGGATCGTCGGCCAGTGCTTCGATCAGCATCAGCCGCGCCGTGAAAAATTCCGAAGTACCATGCGATTGCTCTCCGATCCCCAACACTTTAAACTGCCTGTCGAGCGCCTTCCGCATGGTAGCCACATTGGCTTTTCCCGCCAGATCAGCTGAATCCAGTTTCACGGCAATGCTTTTCAGTGGCGCCGCCATCCCCGCTGGCTTGCTGCTATCCTGGGCCAGGGCAGGCGTGACAAGCGAAAGAAATAGAGCAATGCAAAATGGTTGATACAAGTTCATAGATACCGCTGATATATAATTTTTCTATATATAAGAAGTGAAGCGGCTTTGATCTACTTGTCATCAACTTTCTTTTGCAAGGCCGGTTTTGGGAACTCCGGGTCCGATGAGAAGGCTAAAATGGCCCTTTCCGGTTGACATGGTCTGCCTTTTTGCTGCTTCCCGGAATTTCTCCGCGCTGGCCGTTGCTGGCCACCGGCTCGCCCGTTTCGCGATGGTACCAGTCGGGCGTGATGGATTTCGGCTCGGTATCGCCGGTTTCCTGCTGCCATTGTTCGAGTATCGCCCGGTGTTCGGCCAGTTGTGCGGCGTAGGATTTGTTGGCAATTGCATTGTGCGTTTGCAGCGAGTCTTTCCGGTTGTCGAAAAATTCTTCTGTGGGGCGGGGTTTCAGCAATGCGTCCTTTTGCAGGACGGTCAGTTTGCCGGGCGCTTTCAGCGCTTTGGCCGATGGGCTTTGGTTGGCGTCAATAGGCCCTCCGTTGTCCAGCTCAGGCCTTTTATTGATGATATACAAAAAATCCTTGCTGCGTACCGAGCGCTCGTAAGCGGCATAATCGTGCCAGTTGTGTTCGGCAAAAACATATTTGCGGAATGCTTTTTCCGGGTTTTTCAAAAGCTGGGCAAAGCTGAGGCCCTGGAACGATTCTGTGGGCTGGGTACCGGCCAGTTCCAGCAAGGTCGGCGCGATGTCGATGCTGCTCACCAGGCTTTCGCAAACCTGCCCGGGGCGGATACCCGCAGGCCAGTTCACGATAAACGGCGTTTTCACACCCGCATCATACAACCGCGTTTTGCTGCCCGGAAATGCACGGCCATTATCCGCAGTGAAAATGATGATCGTGTTCTCGGCCACGCCCTGCCGCACCAGCTCCGCGCGCAGCTGACCAACGTAATGATCGAGTTGCGAAATTTCATTGTAATAATGCGCCAGGTCCTGCCGCGTTTCCCTGTCATCGACCAGCGTCGGCGGAACTACTATTTCAGTTTGCGGATCATGCTGGTGCCCCTCGGTGCGCGCCGACCACGGCCTGTGCGCATCGAATGGCGCGAGCCAGAAGAAAAACGGCTTGTCCTTAGGCCTTGCCCTGAGCAGGTTAAGCCATTGTGCTTCACCGCCTTCGCCATTGGCTCTCCTATCTACGAGCAGTGTGTCGTATGCCCGGCGTGTGTTAGGCCCCTCGTGCCATTTTCCGGCCAATGCGGCAAAGTAACCCTGTTTTTTAAGCAGTTCGGGGAAATACGCGAGATGCGCGGGCAGGGGCGAATGCAGTTCCGCCGCGCCGGTATTGTGCGGGTACCGGCCTGTGAGAATGCTCGTCCGGCTCGGGCTGCACGAGCTGGCGGTGAGGTAAAGGTTGGTGAATCGGAGCCCTTCCTTAGCCAGTTTGTCCAGGTTCGGTGTCTTTATTTTGGCATTCCCATAAGCCCCGATGTCATCCCAGCTGATGTCGTCGCCGATGATGAAAATGATGTTGGGCTTTTGCCCGGCGGCTTTGGGGAGAAAGCCGCCGGCCAGCATGAGAGTCAGTAGCAGGAAACCCCGCAGGTAAGTTTGCATGGTTCAATAGGCGTTTTGCGTCAGTTGCGGGTTCACGTCGATGGCGCTCTGCGGGATCGGGAACAGCAGTTTGCTGTCGGTAATGTTAAATCCTTTTGATTTCAATACCTCCACAGCCCGGCCCGTGCGCACGAGGTCGAAGAACCTGTGAAACTCAAAGCACAATTCGGCCCTTCTCTCATGTTCGATCGCCAGCGCGAGTGAATTGTATTTGGCCGGATAGCCCGCTTTGCCATAGCCGGGCAGGCCTACGCGCTCGCGCACCTGGTTGAGATACGACGGGTCGCCGGTGGCTTCGGAGTAGGAGAGCAGGACGTCGGCATACCTTACCAGCTCCACGTTCTGGCCCGGATAGCGCCAGTTTGGATCGTAGAATTTTTGGGTGAACGGGTATTTAATGAATGCGCCCGTTTCCAGGTTCACGTAGCCGGGGTATACGGAAATATTCTTGCGTACGGTATCCGCTGTTTCAAACTCATTGGTGAGGTCCGGGGACGGACTGTTGAGGCCGCTGCCGCGGAAAGTTTCGGTACTTCCCGGCAAGTGGAAGGCCCAGTGGTAAGGCGTGTAAGTCTGCTGGTAGTTACTGTTCACGGCGTTTTGTCCCGCCAGAAATTGCAGTTCCAGGACAGACTCCTTCGAATTCTTGGTGCCCGGCGCAAAATTGAATGCATAGTCGGCGCTGTTCACCTTGCCATCCTGGTTGGCATCCAGCGAATAGGCATTGCTATCGATGATTTCCTTCAATTCTTTGGCTGCATTGGCCTTGTCACCGATCGTCAGGTACACTTTGGCCAGGATCGCGGCGGCGGCATATTTGGTAACCCGGCCCACATCGGTGCCCGTGTATTTTTCGGGCAATGCGAGCTTGCTGGCTTTCAGGTCGGTGATGAGCTGCTGGTACACCGCCTCCTTTTTCTCGCGCAGGTAAGTGTAGCTCTCGTCAGCGCTCACCACTTTCAGCGGCAAAGGAATGTCTCCCCAAACCCTCACCATATTAAAGAATATCAGCGACCGGATGAACGTCGCCTCCGCTTTCAGGCGGTCTTTGAGCGCGGGGTTACTGAACTGCACCTTCGTTTTTTCCAGCTGCTCAATGGCATTATTGCAGATGTAGATCGAATTGTAACTGTTGTTCCAGGCCGTCTGGATCAGGCCGTTGTTCGGCTGAATGCGGAATGCCTTGATGTCGTCTTCAAAGGTGGTGGAGCCGCCGGAAAACTCGATGTAGGTATTGTCCGAATACAATTCACCGTACAGATCTACCAGCCCGCTGGCCGCGTAGGTGCGGTTGAGCTGGCGGTATACATCGTTGACGGCCTGGACAATCTGCGCTTCGGAGGTGTAAAAGCTGCCTTCCGTCAGCCGGGTTTCGGGGTACTGGTCAAGCTGGTCCTGGCTGCACGAAAACGCGCCGACGGCCATCAGAAAGTATATCAGGGAATGTTTTAAATATTTCATGTTCTTTTCAAATAGGGATTAAAAGCCAATGTTTATGCCGAAAGTGTAGGTCTTCGCCGACGGGTAGGGCGAGTGCGTCACGCCGCGCGCGGTGGCACTGGTGGTGCTGCCGTTGAAGTTTTCGGGATCGAACACCGGCGCATTCTTGTGGGTGAACAGGTTCAGCCCGTTGGCATACACCCGCACCGATTCCAGCCCGAGCCGCGACAGGAGCGCAGCGGGTAATGTGTAGCCGAGCGTCAGGCTTTTGACCCTGAAATACGAGCCGTCCACGATCCAGTAGCTAGAAGCCGTTTTCTCATAACCATCCAGGTCCACGGTCAGTTTATAGTGGTGGCCGTCGCCCGGTTCCTGCTCGGAGCGCCAGCGGTTGGTCATTTCCTTGTAGTAGTTCCGCCCTTCATGGTAAAGCATCGAGCGGTGGATGTTGTTGTCATACACATCGCTGCCCTGCACGCCCTGGATGAGCACGCTGAAATCAAATCCCTTGTAGCTGAGGTTGTTGGTGAAGCCCCAGATAAAGTCCGGCGCATAGTTGCCGATGATCGTGCGGTCTTTCGCATTGAGCACGCCGTCGCCGTTGATATCCACATACCGGCCGTCGCCGGGCTTGGCTGAGGCATAATGTGCGGGGTCGGCGTCGATCTGCGACTGGTTCATGTACACACCGTCATATTGGTAGCCGTAAAAGCTGAAAATCGGCTGGCCCACCTGGTTGATCGACTCCATCCCGAAGCCGGGCTGGTAGATCATCGGCGCGTTGTCCTTGCCCAATGCGAGCAGCTTATTACGGTTGCGGGAGAAGTTGAGCTGCGAAGTCCAGGTGAGCGCGCCGGTGAGGTTGTGTGTGGTAAGGTTTAATTCCAATCCCTTGTTTTGCAGCTTGCCAATGTTTTTGAATACACTGTTAAAACCTGAAACAATGGGCACGGGCACGTCCAGCAACAGTCCGTCGGACTTGGAAATGTAGTAATCCGCTTCCAAAGAAATGCGGTTATTGAACAGCCCGAGGTCGATCCCGGCATTGAGTTGCTGCGTGCGTTCCCATTCCAGATCGGGATTGGTGATGCTGCCGGGGTAGTAGGTGGTGCCCAGGGTGTTGCCAAATGCAATCCTTCCCTGCGACATCGCGCCGACCCATTTGTAGTCCGCAAAACGGTCGTTACCCGTAAAACCGTAGCTCGCGCGTAGTTTGAGGTTGCTCACCGACTTGACCGGACTCAAAAAGCTTTCGTCCGAAACGATCCACCCTCCCGAGACGGACGGGAACAGGCCCCATTTGTTATTCGGCCCGAAGCGGGATGAGCCGTCGCGGCGGATGCTGGCCGAGAGCAGATACCGGCCTTTGAAGGTATAATTGAGCCTCGAAAAGTAGGAGATCAGGATGCTGCGGTTTTTATCGTCTTCGGCCTGAAAAACGGTTTTTCCCGCGCTGAGAGCCTTGATCAGGTCGTTGTCATAGCCGCGGCGCTCCTGGTTGGTGTAATAATATTCGTTGTTATTATACTCCATCCCGGCCAATGCGGAGAAAGTGTGGTCTTTGAAGGCCTTATCGTAGGTAAGGAGGTTTTGGGAGGTGTAATTTAATGTCCGCGACTGGTTTACACCCATAATGCCCTCGGTGTAATAAGTCGGGCCGAGGTTATGGTCAACCGCCTGGTAATTGCTGTTGTCGATTCGGTTATAGAAAAAGTTCAGGGAGGATTTGAACCGGAGGCCTGGCAGCAGATCAATCTGCCCGAACACATTGCCGAGGTTATTAAATTGCCTGTGCTGAATGTCGTCGGTGATCTGGTAGAGCGGGTGCCCGTTCTTCGGGCGGAAAAGGATCGCGTCGTATTTTTCGAAACCGGGCGTGTTGGCGGGAGCGCCCAGGTAGCCGTTGTTGCCGTACACCGGGTAAATCGTCGGGTATTGCACCGCCCATTCCACCGTCCGGTTGAACGGCTCATTCTCGTGGTCGTAGCTCACATTCAGCATCCCGCCGATTTGCAGCCACTTTTTAACCTGCGCATTGGCCTTGATATTGAAGGTGTATTTCTTGTAATCGGAAGTGATCACAATGCCTTTTTGCTTCACATAACCTGCCGAGACAATGAAATTGGCCTTGCTCGTCCCGCCATTGGCATTGAGCTCGATCTTCTGCATGGGCGCCGTCCGGAAAACCACATCCTGCCAGTCGGTATCTTGCAGGTTTTCAGGGTTGTCGAATGCCGTGGGCCAGGTGTATTTGTACTGTTTGCGCGCCTCGATCGTGTTCGGTGCCGCGGGGTCGCCGCCGCTTTCGATCCAGCCGTTCTGCGCGGCATCAATGGAGGCCTGCGCGTACTCGCGCGAGTTCATTACGGCAATCCGGTCGATCACTTTCTGAATACCGTAGGAATAATTGACATTAAAACGCGTCTTGCCTTCCTTCCCGCTTTTGGTGGTCATGAGGATCACCCCATTCGCACCGCGCGAGCCGTAAATGGCGGCCGAGGAGGCATCTTTGAGCACTTCCATCGATTCAATATCGTTGGCATTGATCAGGTTGAGGTCGTAGTTCGGGATCGGCATGCCGTCGATCACGATCAGCGGCGAGCTGCTGGCCGAAACCGAATTGATACCCCTGATCTGGATCGTTGAGGAGGTGCCGGGGCGGCCATTACTGGACAAAACCTGCACGCCCGGGATCTTTCCGTACAGCGCCTGCCCGACTTCCACAATGGGCCTGCTGTTTATCTCCCGGTCCATCTTCACCGAGCCCACAGCGCCGGTAACGTCGCTTTTCTTCTGCGTCCCGTAGCCGACCACCACCACTTCATTCAGCTGCTTCGTGTCCGGCGTGAGCGTCACATCAATGCTCGCCCGGCCGCTCACGGGGATTTCCACCATTTGGTAGCCGATCCCGGAGAACACCAGCACGCCCTTTTCGGGGGCCTCTATCTGGTAGGAGCCTTCGGCATTGGTCGTGGTGCCGTTTGTCGTATTTTTGAGTATCACATTAATGCCGGGAGCGCCGGTTTGGTCGGCAGGGGAGGTTACCTTGCCTTTGACGGTGAGGGTTTGGGCGGTTGCGCCGAGCGAGGACAATATTGCCACCAGCAATAAGGCCCGCCAGGATCTGTCGATCCGGGGTGATCGTAGTTTTTTTAACATCTTGAATTGGGTGAGAAATAACAAAATCCGGAAAAGCCGCGCACTGGTGGTTAATGCAAGCGATTCCTTCGGGCTATAAAAGTGGTAAAAGCTATTTATTCTACCAACTATATAGATTTTTTATTTTATTATTGCGGCTTTTCCGATTGGTTGTAACCTAAGCCCGATATTGTATGAAGAAGCTCTTTTTACTACTGCTGCTGCCCATTCTGGCCGCGGTGCAAATAGGCAGGACCCCGTCCGGCGAGACCCGGTCCAGCGAGACCCGGTCCGGCGGGACCCGGTCCACGCTTGATGCGCAGAGGCCGAATATTCTCTTTTGCATTGCCGACGACGCTTCCTACCGGCACATGAGCGCCTACGGGCTTTCGGCGAAATGGGTAAGCACGCCCGCCTTCGACCGCGTGGCGGCGGAAGGGATTTTGTTTCAAAATGCATTTACACCCAATGCCAAATGCGCGCCGTCGCGGTCGTGCATGCTCACGGGCAGGAATCCGTGGCAGCTGGAAGCGGCGGCTAACCATGTGCCCTTTTTCCCGGCGAAGTTCAACACGTGGATCGAGGAGCTGGGTAATGCGGGTTATTTCACAGGTTACACCGGAAAAGGGTGGGGGCCGGGAAATGCGGGAGAAAAGAATGGTGTACCCCGGCTGCTGACCGGCAGGCATTATAATGCGTTCAAACTCAAAGCGCCCACCAGCGCCATCTCGCCGGTTGACTATGCAGGCAACCTGGAAGCTTTTCTGAAAGAGCGGAATGCCGGGCAGCCGTTCTGCTTCTGATACGGCGGCCACGAGCCGCACCGCGCCTACGAATTCGGCAGCGGCTCGGCGAAGGGGAACAAGAAGCCAACCGACATCGACCGCGTGCCCGCCTACTGGGCCGACAATGACACCGTGCGGCAGGATATGCTCGACTACGCCTACGAAGTGGAATATTTCGACCAGCATCTGCAAAGAATGCTCGCCATACTCGACCGCGCCGGCGAGCTGGATAATACCATCGTGATCGTAACTTCCGATAACGGAATGCCATTTCCGCGAACGAAAGGCCATGTGTACGAGTATGATAACCATTTGCCGCTGGCCATCATGTGGAAAAGGGGGATCAAGGCGCCGGGGCGTAAGGTGAACGATTTCGTGAGTTTCATCGACCTGGCGCCCACCATGCTCGAAGCGGCCGGATTAAAAGGCAAGACGGCCATGCAAATGCAAGGGAAATCGCTGGTGCCCATTTTCACGTCGGCAAAAGCAGGGCATGTGGATGCGTCCCGCGACCACGTGCTGCTCGGAAAGGAGCGGACCGACGTCGGCAGGCCGCGCGACGAGGGTTATCCGGTGAGGGGCATTATCAAAGGCAGCATGATTTACACCCACAACTACGAGCCCGATCGCTGGCCCTCCGGCAACCCGGAAACCGGTTACCTGGACACGGACGGCAGCCCGACCAAAACCCGGATACTGCTCGACAAGCGCAGCGGCCGGGACAGCACACGCTGGCAACTGGCATTCGGTAAGAAAGGAGCCGAGGAACTGTACGATGTCCATAAAGACCCCGACGCCATGAAAAACCTGGCCGGAGACCCCGCTTTTGCCAAAGTGAAAGCTGCTTTGAAACAGCAGATGGAGCGGGAATTGCACGCACAGCAGGACCCGCGCATGCTGGGTAACGGCGGTATTTTCGACACCTACCCATTCGCAGAGCCTGCTTCGCGTAATTTTTACGAACGTTTTAAGAATGGTGAAAAAATGAAAGCCGGCTGGGTCAATCCGGGTGATTTCGAATGATCCAGCCGGCTCGGCGGCAAGGTAGAACAGCTTATTCGAGCTTGATCGTCTCCGTCTCCCTTTTTGCCCCGCCTTGTTGCAGCTGCTCAAATGCAGTAACGAGCTTTTTCAGCCTTTCCGGCTCCGATTTGGCCAGGTTATGCTGCTGGCCAATGTCCGTTTTTAGATTATAAAGCTGATATTCTTTCGCATTACCAAGCTCGATATTCACCATTTTATTGATCGCCGGGCCATTGTAGGGCGGTATCATCAGCCAGTCGCCCTGCCGCAATGCCGTGCGCGAGCTGGCTTCGAGGATCAGCTCGCTGCGGCCTTTTTGGGTTTTACCTAAAAATACATCCAGGTAATTCCGGCTGTCGAGGCCCTTCGCCTCCTGTCCGGTCAGGTGCGCGAGCGAGCTCAGCAGATCCAGCTGGCAAACCACCGCATCCGATACCGCAGGCTTGATCGTGCCTTTCCAATAGGTAATGAATGGAACCCGCACACCGGCTTCAAACAAGCTGTATTTGCCGCCACGTAGCGGTCCGGCGGGTTTGTGCTTGCCCAGTTTTTCCACCGCGTCGTCGTGGTAGCCGTCGTTCACCACCGGGCCATTGTCGCTGGTGAAGATAATGAGGGTATTTTCCAGGATGCCTTCTTTTTCCAGCGTATTCAGCAATTCGCCCAGGCACCAGTCCGCTTCGGCGATAGCGTCGCCTCTTGGTCCCATGCCGGTAACGCCCTTGAAACGCGGGTGCGGCGTGCGGGGCACGTGCGGCTGCTGCATGGCGTAGTACAGGAAAAAGGGTTTGGATTTATGGTCTTTGATAAACTGCTGTGCTTTGGTCAAAAACAGATCGGCCATTTCCTCATCGTTCCACTTCGCTTTCTGGCCGCCTTTCATGTAGCCGATGCGCGAAATGCCGTTCACGATGCTCTGGTCGTGACCGTGGTGCCATTTCATTTTCAGCAGCTCCGGATTGTCTTTTCCCGTCGGCTCGCCTTCGAAATTCTGCTTGTAACTCACCCGGATCGGATCGTTCGGATCGAGGCCTACCACGCGCGTATTTTCAATGTAAACCGTGGGCACGCGGTCCTGGGTAGCGGCGAGGATGTAGGAATAATCGAAGCCGAGCTGGTTTGGTCCCGGTTTCACTTCCTTGTTCCAGTCGGTATCGCCGTTTCCGAGCCCCAAATGCCATTTTCCGACAATAGCGGTCGCATAGCCTGCTTTTTTGAGCACTTTCGGGATGGTTTGCTGGGCGGTATCGATCAGCAGCGGGGCATCGCCGGGCAGGATTTTAGCTTCTTTATTGCGCCATGGATACACGCCCGTCACCAATGCAAACCGGCTCGGCGTGCAGGTGGAGGAAGTGGCATAGCCGTTCGTAAACCGAATCCCTCCATTTGCGATGCGGTCCATATTGGGCGTTTTCAATGCCGTGGCGCCGTATGCGCCCACGTCGCCGTAGCCCAGGTCGTCGAGGTTAACGATCACGATGTTGGGTTTTGCGGCTTTTTCGGTTTGGGGCGCAAATTGCCATCCGGTAGCAGCCAAAAGCACCGCCAGCGAGGTGCCCAGGATCGCGAACTGTTTGGTTTTATATTTAATCATAAATGTGTTTTTAGGTAAAAGTCGAAAACCGTGCTGACCTATCGTTTATGCAGGGCCGACGCGCGGCATCCAGCAGCTTTCCTTGGCCATATCGGCCTGCATGGCGCGGTGCAGCAGTTTGAGTTTCAGCTCCTGATGCTGCTTGCTTTGCCAAAGGTTTTTAAATTCATGCGGATCATTTTGCAGGTCAAACAGCTCGCCCTCGTCGCTATGCATGTACCACGTTACCTTGTAGCGGTTTTCGATGTAGGATTTCTGGTAAAATTTCGTGCGCTGGAAATGGTTTTCCGCAATCACCCAATCCCTTACTTTCTCCGACCTGCCCAGCCAAACGGGCGAAACATCCACGCCGGTCATCGTCAGAGGCTTTTCGCGGCCGGCCAAAGTGAGAAAGCTGGGCGCAAAATCGACGACGGAAATCAACGCATTGTTCCGTTTGCCGGCAGGGACTTTGTTTTTCCAGGATACAATAAAAGGAATGCGCAGGTCTTCCTCCATCGCAAACCCGCCCTTGGCCGACAAATGGTGCGTGCCGATGTGGTGACCATGATCGGTGGTGAATACAATGATCGTGTTGTCAAGCTGGCCCGATTGTTCGAGATGGTCGAGGATGTTACCAATATATTTATCCATCATCGAAATCATGCCGTAGTACAGCGCCATGTCCTTTTTCTGCTTCTCCTTGTCGGGCTCGTGGCGGGTGAACCCGTGTACGGCGAAACCATCTTCTTCGAACTGCTTGCCCCATCCTCTCGGGCCCGATTGCGTCATGCGGTAATGGTAAGGCATGTCGTCCAGGTCGTCGGCCGGCACTTCGGGCAGCTTCATATCCTCCGGCTTGTACATCGAGGCCCACGGCTCGGGCACCAGGTAGGGCGGGTGCGGGTCGAAGAAGCTCGCCCAAACGAAGAACGGTTTGTTGCGCTTCATCGCCGCGTCGATCTGCGCATTGGTTTGTTCGGCGATCCAGGCATTCAAATGGTAAGGTTCGGGGATATTCCAGGCACCGTACTGCGCCTCGCCAATGGCCGCATTCTCCTCCATGATTTCTCGCATGCGCTCGTTGGATTCATTGAATTTCTCCTTTGGCGGCTTTCTGAACCACTTTTTCCAGGATTTCGGGTCTTTGCCTTCGCTTTTGAGCTTGCGCTCCATCCATATTGCATAATGCTGGCCCACGTGCGATTCGTCGCCGTGCGGCCGGGCAAGTTCGGCATGTTCGAAGCCGTAGAACGGGCCATGGTATTTTTCCCAAAAGTCGAGATCCTGCAAGACCGGGTAGGCTTCCAGCGAAGGATAAGTAGCATTGCCGGCCAGCGGCATAAAATGTGCCTTGCCCACAATCGCCGAAAAATATCCCACTTCTTGCAGGTAATTCGCAATCGTCGGGATCGTCTCCGGCAGCTTCGTGCCCAATGCATACGCGCCGTGCTGCGACGGGTACATGCCCGTAATCATGGAAGCACGCGTAGGCGTGCACACAGGGTTTACCGTGTAAGCCCGGTCGAAAATGCTCCCCGACCGGGCCAGCCGGTCGAGGTTGGGTGTTTTGATCGTCGGGTCGTTGTAGCCCATGCGCAGCCAGTGGTGCTGGTCGCTGGTGATGTACAGGATATTGGGCTGGTTGGCCACATTCGGCTTTACTGCCGGCTGCTTTCCGAAGGCTTTGATATACTCCTGCTGCACAGCAGGCACATTGTTTTGGAACACCTGCGGGATAATGGCAGGCACGGCCGCGCCCAACGCAAATGCAGCCAGTATGCCCGCCGTCCAGAAGCCCGCCGCATTGTTTTTACTCAGGTTCTTCATAAAAATCAATTCGCGAGTTTCGGATTTACATTCACCTCGGTTTCAGGGATTGGCCAGCGCTCGTCGGTGCCTTTTCTGAATTTTTTCGAAGTGACGTACCAGCGGAATTTGGGATCGATCTTCTTCGAAGTAGTCGCATATCTTTTGGAATCCGGGAATGCGGCGCCCCAGAAGTCGCCCACTAAAACCTGGTCGGCAATGCCCCAGCGCAGCAAGTCCCAGAGGCGCGTCCCTTCAAATGCCAACTCTATCCGGCGTTCGCGCCTCAGAATGGTCCGCAATGCGGCGGCATTGGTTTCCGTGATTTTAGGCAAGTTCACCGAAGCCCGGCCTCTCACTGCATTGATCGTCTGGTCGAGAAGAGCCTGGGTAATGGGCGTTCCGGCTTCAAGCTCGGCTTCGAGGTAGCTCAGCAGCACTTCCGCGTATCGGATCACGGGCAGGTTGCCGCCATAGTCGGCCGTGAGACTCCCGCTGAACGATTCATCAAAAAATTTACGCAAGCCATAACCTGTCCGCGTCGCCTGCTTGGAATAGGTCAGCTGGTCGAGCGAGTTGACCGAATCGGGGTGTACCACGTATCTGCGGCCGCCGAATGTGGTGCCGTCCCACAGGAAAGTGGCGCGGAAGCGGGAATCGCGGTTGGCGCCCATGTCTTTGGGGTTGTATTTCGGGCTTTCGTAGGAAAATGCGGTGCCGTCGGCAAAACCGTATTCTTCGGCCAGGTTTCCGAGAGGATTGATAATGTGCCAGCCGCCATTGATCGCCGGGTAGGTGTGCTGCGGCATGGCATTGGGCGCCTGGCCCGGAACGTGTTGCAAGCTGAAAATGATCTCCTTACTGTTTTCGTTAGCCGTATTAAACAGCCCCGCATAGTCGGGATCAATGGTATTTTCTCCCAGATCGACAATCTGCTTGTAGGTCGCCGCAGCCTCTTGAAAGCGTTTTTCACCCAAATATATCCTTCCTAAAAAGGCCAATGCAGCCTGCTTGCTGGCGCGGCCCGATTCGTTGGCGGCCAGGGATTTCTGGCCCGGCAAATCGGCAGCCGCGGCCGTAAGCTCGTCGATGACAAACTGCACAATGGCTGTTTTAGGCGCTTTTTCGACATTGTTGGCTTCATCGGGCGTCAGCGTTTTGGTCACCAGCGGCACCGAGCCCCAATACTGGGACATATAGAAGTACTGGGTAGCGCGCAGGAATCTTGCTTCGGCTGTCAACCGGCGGATGAATGCCTCGCCGGCAGGTACTTTGCCGATGTTTTCCAGGAAATCGTTGGTGATCGCGATTCGCTTGTAGGAACCGACCCAGTAGCCCTGGATCACGTTGTTGTTGGCGGTTAATGTGCCGTCCGTCAGTTTGTTGAATGTCGAATTGTCGCCGCGACGGTCGTACGCATTGTCGGTTGCGAATTCCAGGAAAACGCTTCCGAAATAGCTCCACCAGTCGTTCGGGACGGTATTGGTGCCGTACGTAATGCCGCCGCGGTACATGCCCGAGAGCGCGATCATCGCATTGGACTCCGAATTCCAGAAAACGTCTTTGGCAAATGCATTGGTAGGAAACTGCTTCAACTGATCATCACAGGAAACCAGCGACAGCACCAGCAGGGAAAGTATCGATTTACGTAAAATATAGTTGGGGAATCTCATGCCTCAGAATTTGATATTGACACCAAAAGTGTAAGTGGAAAGAATAGGGTAATAGGGGCCGCTCGTGTTGATTTCCGGGTCCCAGCCTTCGCGGAAGCCGCTGAATGTGAGCGGATTTTCGATACTCACGTACAGCCGAAGGCGGTCGATTCTCAGCTTGTTCAATGCGGAAGCTGGCAGCGAGTAGCCCAGCTGCACGTTCTTCACGCGCAGGTAAGCCGCATTCTGCACCCAGAAATCCGACTGTACGGTGTTAGGCGTGCCGCTGTTCGTGACCACTTCCAGGCGGGGATATTCGGGGTAGCGCTGCGGATTGTTCGGGTCGAAGCGGCCTTCCATTTGCCAGCGCTGGATATTGCCCAGGTTGAAGAACGCCACACCCGCGTAATTGTTCAGCTGACCCTGTACGCCGGCTGCGCCCTGCAAGAAGAGCGAAAAGTCGAACGCCTTGTAGCGCAGGTCCGCATTGAAGCTGTAAGTGTATTTGGGAATGCGGCTGCCAAGGTAAGTACGGTCGTAAGTGGCATCCACTTTGCCGTCGGGGACACCGTTGGGGCCGCTGATATCCTTGTAGCGAAGGTCGCCGGGGCGGGCGCCGGGAGTAATGGTAGATTGGTTGGGCCAGGCGTCGATGTCGGCCTGGTCGAGGAACACGCCGTCGGACAGGTAGCCGTAGTACATTTCCATCGGGAAGCCGTTGAACAGCGTGGAGCCGTTTCCGACCAGTCCATTAGGCTGGCGGACATTGCCAAGGCCCAGCGACACCACCTTGTTTTGTATAATCGAAAAATTTCCGCTGAGTGAGTAGTTCAGCTTGCCGACGCGATCACGGTAAAAACCGTCAAACTCCCAACCTTTGTTTTGTGCCTCGCCGGTGTTGGTTTCGCTGATCGTCACGCCCAGAACAGACGAAACGCTCGCCGACGGCTTGAACAGAATATCCGTGGTATTGCGCTGGAAATATGTGGCATTAAAGCCCAGTTTCCGGTTGAAGAATTCCGTTTCGATACCCACATCAGTGGTCCTTGTCGACTCCCATTTGATGTTGGCATCCCGGTAAACAGAGTAGGAGGCACCGGTAGTAATGCCATTTCCGAACGGATAGTTGGCACCCGAGTTGAGCACGGTCTGGTAAGGGTAGTTACCAATGTTCTGATTCCCCAATATCCCCCATGAAGCTTTCAATTTCAGGTTCGAGAGCCAGGAAACGCCTTTCAGGAATTGCTCTTCCGAAATGCGCCAGCCGGCCGCTGCAGACGGGAAAACGGCATATTTGTTGTTGTCGGGGAAGCGCGAAGAACCGTCGTAGCGGAGGGTCGTTTCAAAAAGGTATTTGTCCTCCCTGTTGACCCGCAAGCGCCCGAAGTACGACTGGATCGCCCATTGTTCGTCGTATCCGTTGACCTGCTGGTTGTCGGCGCCGCCCATATCGATGGCCGTGTAGTCGTTGCTGGGAAAACCCTGGCGGTAGCCCGACATGTAGTCGCTCA
Source organism: Dyadobacter fermentans DSM 18053 (assembly GCF_000023125.1). Classification (NCBI taxonomy): domain Bacteria; kingdom Pseudomonadati; phylum Bacteroidota; class Cytophagia; order Cytophagales; family Spirosomataceae; genus Dyadobacter; species Dyadobacter fermentans. Next base: position 2,178,155 of record NC_013037.1, on the reverse strand, counting down.
GCTCATTCTCAAAGGAATAGCCGAGCAGGAAATCGATCGTGTTTTTGCCAAAACTTTTGGAATACTCGCCTATAAACTGCAAGGTCTTATAAATCTCTTTGTTACGGTCCTGGTTTAACATCGACTGCGCCAGATTGACCGTCGGGCTCAGCCGCTGCGATGCATTGTAGGATACGCGTTCCAGCAATGCGAAATTATAGCCGCCGATCGCCGACAAGTTCAGGCCGGGAATGGGTTGCCAGTTCAGTTTCATGTTGGTAGTCAGCCGGTTTTGCGGATTGCGGAAATAGGACGACGATGCGATCCACGACACGGGCGTGCCGCCGCTTTCGGGGCCGATCCCAAAATCGCCGTTGGAAGCCTGGCCGAGGAAAACCGCCGGGTACCTGACGGCATTCTGGATGAGCTGGTCGGTGAGCTCTCCGCCTTTGTTGCCGGTCGCCTGCGGTTCCTTGCGCAGCTGTGACGAGGCCCCGATGCGGGTTGTGAGCTTGAAGTTCCTGCCCAGGTCGTTTTCAAGGTTCAGGCGCACATTGTAACGTTTGAAATTGTTTTTGGGCACAATCCCGTCCTGGCTGATGTAGCCGCCCGAGATGAAGTATTTAGCCCGTTCATTGCCGCCGTTGATGTTGATCGTGTGGCCGGTCTGAATGCCTTTTTCCGAGAAAAGCATGTCCAGGAATTTGGTATTGGGAAAATTATCGGGGTCGGCTTGCGAGCGGAATTTGGCAATGTCCTCGGCTGAATAGGCCGTGGTGCCGGAAGCGATATTGAACATTTCCGCATACTCCCAGGAGTTGACGAAGTCGGGCAGCTGTGTCGGTTCGTTGAAACCCACGTAGCCATTGTAGCTCACCGTTGCTTTGCCCGAACCGCCGTTTTTGGTGGTAACAAGGATCACCCCGTTTGCCGATCGTGCACCGTAAATGGCTGCGGATGAGGCATCTTTCAATACCGAAATGGATTGGATATCATCCGGACTGATGTCGTTGAGCGTGCTTGGGATACCATCCACGAGGATCAGCGCGTCGGGCGTGGCACCAAACGAGCCTACGCCCCGGACGCGGATCGTGCCTCCGTTCGCGCCTGGCCGGCCGGAGCCGGTCGTGACGGTTACGCCGGGCATTTGTCCGGTGATGGCCTGGCTTATCTGCGTGACGGGCCGGTTTTCCAGCGCGTCCGAGTCGATCTGCGACACGGAGCCGATCACATTCACCTTTTTCTGTTCGCCGTAGCCGACCACGACGAGCTCATTCAGCAGCTTCTGATCGGAAACGAGCGTTACGTCGAGCGTGGTCCGGTTGCCCACTGTCACCTCTTGGGTAACGTACCCGACGAAGGAAATAGTTAAAACGGAACCTTCATCCACACCGTCCAATGAGAATGTGCCATCTGCCAGCGTGGAAGTGCCTTTCCCGGAACCTTTGAGCAAAATGCTGACGCCAGGAATGCCTTCTCCTTTCTCGTCGGAAATTTTTCCGGTTAATGTGCCCAGGGCGCAGGCGAAAGCGGATTGGAAAAACAGGAGTACGGCGAATGCCGCAGCAGCGAGCATACTTGTAGCCAACTTTCTAAATCGGGATGGGTTTTTTGTAAATGGTTGTTGCATAAGGGATTAAATGAGTGATGGGGGTTTGCAAAAGTGTGTAGCAGGCGGAAATGACCCGCTTTGAATGAGATCGGCTTTCAATCAGGAGTGGCAAATATATATGAACTATTGGTTTTATAGAGTAAGTAGCTTAGTAATTTTGTTAGTCAGCATGGCCTGACATAGAAAAGCCGGCATCGAACTTGTTCGATGCCGGCGGAATATCAATGATAATGCATGAGCGAATTACAGAGACGAAATCAGGCTGGTGCCCCTCACGGTCACCTCGGCGCTGACTATTTCACGACGGTGGCTTCCAGCTCCACATTGAGCGTTTCGTTCAGGCCGACTACCTGCAAGAGCGTCACGGCCTGTTTCATTCCGTGCCTTGCCACGAACGCTTTGAAGAGGTCGAAGCAGTTATGGATAAACTCTTGGGAAGAGGTGGTGTAGACCGTCAGCCGGACGATGTTGCCGGCTTCGTAACCCGCTTCGCTGATCACCGTTTCCAGGTTTTGGATCGCTATCCCGAGCTGGGTGCGCATATCTGCATTGCTGGATGTGCCGTCGGCGTGTACGGCTGCCTGCCCGGCCACATATAATGTGCCTGTGGTATTTTTCACTTCCACGGCCTGTACGTAGCTCAGTTGGTCTTGCCACGTCCATGGGTTGATGATGCTCTTTTCCATTTTGTTTTGCGTTGATTTTTAATGCAAAATTAGGTAAGTGGCTGAGAATCATCACGTGCGCTACCGCACGTATTTGATGTGAGCTAAGTCACACTACGCATTCAACCTGCTGAGCGTCTCACGGGAAACCCCCAGGTAGGCAGCAAGTTGCGTTTTGGGCAGGCGCTGCGCAAGGGAAGGATGCTGCAACAGGAGCTGCTCATAACGTTCCTGCGCGCTGGATGTCATCATCGAAAGAATGCGGCGTTGCGCAGCCAGAAAGCCCGCCATCACTTTTTCCAGGAAGAAATGCTCGATTTTCGGCAGGCCCGTGCGAAGCGCATTGAAATCATCCAACGACAGGCACAGCGCCTCGGTGTCTTCCAGGCAAACCATGGAGAATGAGGCCCGGGTTTTCGCGTAGTAGGCCTCAAAATCATTGTCCCACCAGTCCTCCATGGCAAATGCGAGTATATGCTCCTTGTCGGTGGCGGGATCGGTGTAAACAAGCTTGGTCAGGCCGGATAGCAGGAAATAATTGTAAGGCACAAGCTCGCCCTGCTGGACCATAAACTGGTGCTTTTTGAATTTTTTGAAAACAAAATGCTTCCCGACAAACGCGAACTCGTCGTCCGTCAGGGGCATAATCTTTTCAATATGCTGCCGCAGCTTGGTGTGCATAGCCGGTGAGGTTCAGGTGGAAATGGAAGTTAAACGCCGATGATCTTTTTGCTTGTCAGTCTGACGCAGTTCGAACTCAATATGTTAGTTTGTTACCTGGATGTTACTGTTACTTTTGAGTCCGAAGTTACGAAAAGTAACACCGCGTGTCTTCTTGCATAATGCATTTAATGATTAATTTCAATGCGGCTACTAATCGCATCTGACTTTTTGTAAATTGCTTTCGGAGTGGAATCCCAAACCACTCCGGCCAAATGTCGGTTAATTGAAAACAAGAACTAGCAATTATGGAGATAGATGAAGCTAAAAAAGCAGAATTGTCGCGGGACTGGTTGCGCTTTATGATTATTGGAGGCTTTTTGTATTCGATATTTCAAAAGATAATCGAAAAAGAACGTCGGAATGGAAAGAATGCCATTCCGATATTTTGTGTTGTCCGGAGTGCTTTCTTTGGTCGTCGAAGTGGCATTATACTACTCCATCCGAAACTGGCCGGGGCGCAGAAAGACCGCTGTGGTATGGGCGATCGGATTTTTGTTTATAGGGGTTTGTTTAATTGTGGGTAAGTAAAATGTTTCCCATGAAAACAATTTCCTTATGCCCATTCATCATTGGTTTGCTTTATGCGGCAGGTCTTTTTTCAATCATTAGTTTGCCACAATCTGCTATTGCTCAAACCACCATACCACAAGATTCGGCTTATCTCGGGCAGAAGCCGCCGGGCATTGCTCCTGTGATTTTTGCGCGCGACCGGGCTTCTTTGATTGATTACTATGAGTACGGTTCCGTTTTTTCGAAAGATGGAAGCGAATTCTATTACGCGGTCATTGTCAATTCTAAACCGCAGATCCGTTGTATCAGATACGAAAAAAATGGCTGGACCGCACCAAAGGTTATTATCGCCAGCAAAGAATATGAATACAACGATCCATTCCTTTCTCCCGACGGAAAACGTCTCTATTTTATTTCCGACCGCGCTGCCGACGGTCGGGGGCCGAAAAAGGATTTTGATATCTGGTATGTAGAGCGAAAAAATGGCGACTGGTCTGATCAGCCGGTGAATGCCGGCGCAGCTATTAATTCCAATAAGAATGAATATTACATGTCGTTCTTAACAAATGGAACCATGTATTTTTCGTCAAATGGCGACACCGATCAGGCTACCGACAAAAATTATGATATCCGGTTTTCGAAGTATGCCAACGGGCAATTTGCAAAGTCCGAAAAGCTGGGAAATTCCATCAATACAACGCATTATGAAGCCGACGTATTCGTATCTCCGGATGAACAATATATCATCTTCTGCTCCGAAAGACCGGGCGGTTCGGGCGCAGGTGATTTATATATCAGCTTCAAAAACAGCGAAGGCAATTGGGAAAATGCAAAAAATATGGGGCCTGCTATCAATACCAGCGGCTACGAATTCTGTCCGTTCGTGACGGCCGACGGAAAATACCTGTTCTTCTCCCGCGACGGAGATATTTTCTGGGTAAGCTCGGAAGTGATTGGTAGGTTGAAGTAGTCCCCCCAGGTTCGCCGCTGAATTGGTCCGGCATTAATTAAATATTATTAATGCCTCTTTATCTCAATTTTTTAATCAAAAATTTCAATTTTTGTGCAGCTAAACCAGGTCGCATTGCAAAGTCTTACGACAATTTAAGTTCTGCGTCTGACAGCCTCGCCGGGAGCAGGCTGGTTTTCGTGGCTAAATTTGTGCGCATGTAATGGATTCACAAGTCGAGACAGATGAAAATGCATTGAGCCGGCAATTGAAAAACGGCGACCATGCTGCGTTTCAGGCAATATACGACCGGTTCAAACGGCCCCTGCTTGCACACATTCTATATGTTGTCAAATCACCTGACCTTGCTGAGGAGGTCTTGCAGGATCTTTTCGTGAAGGTTTGGCAAAACCGCGCCAGTATCGATCCGGACAAATCTTTCAAAGGCTATTTGATTACCATCAGCAGCAACCTCATTTACGATATGTTCCGCAAAGTGGCGCGCGACCGGCGATTGCGCGAGCATTTCATGGCATCATTCGAGGATACGTACGTGATCGATGATCCGGGGAACGTGGAAAGCGAGTTTTCTGAGCTTCATCAGGCGCTTGCCCTGCTGCCTCCACAGCGCCGCCGCGTGGTGGTGATGTGCAAGCTGGAAGAAAAGTCGTACCGGGAAGTGAGCGAAATCCTGAACATCTCCACCGCCACCGTCAATGACCATATCCGGCAGGCCAATATTTTCCTTAAAAAACACTTCCGCATATTTCAGCATGTGGTCGTGATAATTACTTCACTTCAAGCAATATTTTCCAGGTAGCATTAATTATTCATCTGTTTATCAGTGGATTGAATGCTAATGCATTATTTTTTTCTGTTGGGAACCATTGGTTTTCCGACTGCAAACGTATTACGGAAAATGAGCGACAACGCCGGATGAACTGAGTTTGCCGGACGGTTTGCCATGAAGACATCAACGTAATAATAAACGGAAGTTGGAGAAAAACGCACGCATACAGGACCTTGTGGAAAGGTATCTGGCTGGCACATTGAGCCGGTCGGAGTTGTCGGAATTGCTGGATTATTTCGGGGCAGATCACGAGAAGGACCTGCTCACCGATCACATCCGGCTCGCGATGCTCGACGATGTGACGGTAGATAACCCCGGGCTGCTGGATGATATCAGCAGCAGGGTGCAGCACCGGTTGGACGATATCATTGTTCCGAAAAGCGTCGTCCGTAAGCTAATTCCGTATAGTGTGGCCGCGAGCATTCTCGTCGCCGTTTGCCTGGGCGGCTATTTTTTAGTCCATGATAAAAAGGAGCCGCAAGCTGAAAAGAGAGTGGCAAGCACGGAGGCTGAGATCAGGCCTGGCGGAAACAGGGCGGTTCTTACCCTGGGCAATGGAGAGCAAATCGTGATCGACGGTGCCGCCAACGGCCAGCTAGCCAGTGAAAGCGGAACAAGTATTTCCAAAACCGAAGATGGTGAAATTGTATATGAACCGGCAGGGGCGAGTGCGGAAGATGCGCAACGTATCACCTATAACGTTATCGAAATTCCCAAGGGCGGACAGTACAAACTCGTACTTTCGGACGGGTCGGCCGTTTGGCTCAATGCAGGCAGTTCGTTGAGGTATCCAACGCGTTTTGCAGGAAACGAACGGCTGGTAGAATTGCAGGGCGAGGCGTATTTCGAAGTCGCTAAAAGCAGGCAGATGCCTTTCGTGGTGAAGCACGGCGACGCGCGGGTGTTGGTGCTCGGTACGCATTTCAATGTGAGCGGCTACGCCGACGATGCCCTGAAGAAGATCACGTTATTGGAAGGCTCCGTGAAAGTATCGCGAGCGAATCGTGCAGATAATCAGGCGCTTGTGCCGGGTGAGCAGGCGCAGATAGCCGGAGACGGAGAGATAAAGCTGCTCAAAGACGTTGATCTGGAAGCGGTAATGGCCTGGAAAAACGGGCTCTTTGAATTTAATGGAAACAGCATTCAGGAAGTGATGAAACTGGTTTCCCGCTGGTATGACGTCGATGTGGAATACAAGGGACAGGTTTCCCACAAATTCTACGGTAACATTTCCAGGGATGCCGATATTCATGAATTGCTGAAACTGCTGGAAATGACAAAAGGAGTAAAATTTATTGTTGAACCTCAAAAAAAGAAAATCACTGTTATGCCCTACCAATAGAAAAACGCTCGCTAGCAGGACATAAAAAAGGGAAGTACGGCGAATACTTCCCTGCTGAAAGTCTAAGCTAATTTAAAAACGACCTATCCAAAGGAAATTTTCAATTATTTAAACTTAAACGAAGTTATGGATTTTAATTCTAAATCTACGGGTGACGTGCGGATTTATGAGACGAAATCGCCCTGGCCGATCCGGGCCGGCGCATTGCGGCTCTGGGCATTGGTCGCGCTCTTTCTTTTTATTCACGCCGGCGCCCGTGCCGGCTCGCCGATGATCACGTTGTCGGTCAAAAATGCCCCGATCGAAAAAGTCTTTAAAAGCATCAGAAAGCAATCCGGCTATCTTTTCCTGCACACGGAGGAAGTTCTGAAAAACGCGCGGCCGGTCAGTGTCCATATTGAACAATCAAGCATTGAGAAGGTTCTTGAAAAATGCTTCGAAAACCAGCCGCTGAGTTACCGAATCTCCAACAAAACGGTGGTTGTCCACCTGGCGGGCAACAAGTTGCCTGCGCCAGCGCCGGACACGGAAAGTTCCGCCATTCCATTGCCCCCGGCCAGGGTCACAGGGATTGTGGTCGATTCGGCGTCGCGCATGCCAATGCCCGGCGTAACACTCCGCGTCAAGGGAAGTGCAGAGGGGGCCGTTACCGATCCCGATGGCCGTTTTTCACTTGAAATCCAGGAAAAGGGCGTGATTCTCATTGTGTCGTACGTCGGTTATAGCACGCAGGAAATAAGGGCGTCCGGCGGTGAGGATCTTCGGATCGTGCTGGGTACCGCCATTTCGGCCCTTGACCAGGTGGTGGTAGTCGGGTACGGCAGTGTGAAAAAGCGGGATGTGACGGGCGCTGTTTCGGTAATCAAAGGCAGCGACATTGAATCCGCGCCTGTTGCCAGCGTGGATCAGGCCTTGCAGGGAAAAGCGGCCGGCGTGCAGGTGACCGCGGTGAATGGCGCTCCGGGAGCAGCCACGACAATCAGGATTCGCGGCGGGAACTCCATATCCGCGTCCAACGAGCCGCTGTACGTGATCGACGGCTTCATCGGCGAGTTCAGCCTCACTTCCATCAACCCGACGGACATTGCCTCCATCGAAATCCTGAAAGACGCGTCGGCCACGGCGATTTATGGCGCGCGCGGGGCCAATGGCGTAATCCTGATCACCACCAAAAGAGGGAAAGCGGGCCGGTCCAATATATCGGTCAACGCCTACACTGGGTTCCAGCAGCTGCCGCGGGAAATCGATTTGCTCAACGGGCCGCAGCTGGCCGAATTTGTCAATGAGCGGGCCGAGCTTTTCGGTGCGGCACCTATTTTCGACGACCTGTCGAAGGTAACCACTACCAACTGGCAAAAGGCCATCACGCGCACCGCGCCCATGAGCAGCGCCAATCTCGCTTTTGAAGGCGGGACCGAAAAACTGACCTATTATTTATCCGGCAACTATTTTAACCAGGATGGTATCATTCTGAACTCCGGTTTTCAGCGGTATCAAACGCGGCTGAACCTGGATTTGAAAATAACCAACTGGTTATCTGTCGGGGCGAATATGAACTTCAATCGCTCCAACACGAACAACAATAAGGTAAACCTGTACGACGTCCTGAAAAGCGCCCCAACCACCTCGCCGGTCACCGACGAAAACGGAGATTATGTGATCGTCAGCAACCTCAATGGCGGCACATTTGAAAACCCGGTGGCTGTTGCCAAAATGACGCTTGACAACACCTATAACAACAGCCTGCTGGGCAACTGGTTCTTACTGGCCGATTTCAAAAACGGTTTGCAGCTCAAATCGCAGCTGGGGATCAACAACGTCAATGCGAAATCCAAGCAGTACAGGCCCGGCGCGCTGCCGCTCAGGAGTACCCAGCGGGTGGGCGGCTCTGCGTATTTGTCCAACACGCAGAGCCTGAACCTGCTCAGCGAAAATACAATCAGCTACAATAAGCAATGGGACAGCCATCAGATCAATGTACTGGGCGGATTTACCTACCAAAAGGAAAACCTGGAATCGTTTACGGCAACCGGACAGGGTTTCGCCAACGACCTGCTGGCTTACAATAACCTTGCAACCGGAAATCCGCTGCAGGCCAGTAACACTTCCACAGCCACGGAATGGACGATCATCTCCTTCCTTGCCCGCCTGAATTACTCCCTGAAAGGCAAATACCTGTTCACGGTCACCGCCCGCAACGACGGATCGTCGCGTTTGTCGGCCAATCACAAACATGCGTTTTTCCCTTCCGCGGCGTTTGCGTGGCAGTTGGGAGAGGAGGATTTTGTCAAAAACCTGGGCTGGTTTGATCACCTGAAAGTACGTTTGACCTACGGCAAAACGGGCAACCAGGCCATCGGGGTTTATTCTACACTCGCTTCTTTGAGCGTTTCCAATGCCTGGTTCAATGGCGTGCAGCAAACCGGTTACGCGCTGGGAACGCTGGCCAACAGCAATCTGAAATGGGAAACGACCGACCAGTTAGATGCCGGAATCGATGCCTCGTTATTAAAAGGCCGGCTGTCGGTAAACCTGGATTTTTATTACAAAAAAACCTACAACCTCCTGCTATCCGCGCAAATCCCCGGCACAACAGGCTATTCGAGCAGGTTACAGAATATCGGGACCGTGCAAAACAAAGGCATTGAGCTCACTGTGGAAGGCACGGTGCTCGATCGTCCCGACTTCACGTGGGATCTGGGCTTTAACATCGCCGCCAACCGCAACAAGGTGCTGGACCTGGGGCGTGGTTTGCAGCACCGCGAACTGACCGACGGCGCAAGACTGATTGTAGGCAAGCCCGCACCGGTTTTCTACGGTCTTGTGTACGAAGGGACTTACAAGAGTCAGGAAGAAATAGACGCCCTACCCACGCCCATTCCCGGCTTGAAGCCCGGTTTTCCCAAATTCAGGGACGTGAATGGCAATGGTAAGTACGACGGCGTGGCGGATTACGACATCATCGGAAGTCCCGAGCCGCTTTTCTTTGGCGGTTTCAATACGGCATTGCGGTATAAGAGGCTCAGTATGAACGCCTTTTTTCAATACACTTATGGGAATGACGTCGTCAACAGCTTTGGCCCACGGCTTTTCATGGGCGAATATGCGTCGAATGTTGCGGCTCAGCAGACGGGTCGCTGGACGCTTGAAAATAACCAGTCGGATCTGCCGCGTGTAGGCTCGCATTCTGTTTACAGTGTCAATACGCAAGCCTATTCTTTCGCGGTCCAGGATGGTTCTTTCCTGCGGTTGAAAACATTGCAATTGAACTATAACATCAGCTCAGAGCGGATTAAGTGGCTGAAAAATGCCAGCATTTACGTTACCGGCTCCAACCTGTTCCTGCTCGATCGCTACAAATGGGGCTATGATCCGGAGGTCAATTCAAATGGTACCAATGCGGTACTGAGAGGTTTCGACGGATACAGCTACCCGCAAAACCGCTCCTTCATATTTGGCGTCAACCTGAAACTTTAAGCATTCCCGAAATGAAAAAATATATTCTTTTCGCAATCCTGACCGTATTTTCAACTGCCTGCGAAACGGCATTGGAGGAAAATCCCAAAAATTTCCTGAACCCCGACCAGTTTTTCAATTCCGACGGGGAAGCCATCCAGGCTGTTAATGGTGCTTACAATACCTGCTACTTTTTGTACGGTAGCGGCACCACGTATGATCTCGGCTACTGGTCGGCCCTGGGCACTGACATTGGCATTCCCAACACGGGCGATCAGGCTGGCTTCAACTATCTGACCTACACATTAGGTCCGAATGACGAAACCAACCTCGCTTCGATCTGGCAGACGCTATACAAAGGCGTGGCTAATTGCAATATGGTGATCGCGGGTGTCAAAGACAATGAAAAGCTATCGCCCGAAGTGAGCCGTCAGGTGACGGGGCAGGCATTGTTCCTTCGTTCGCTGTACTATTACTGGCTTACGTGTTTCTGGGGCGATGTGCCCATGTGGCTGGATGCGCTGGATGTGGACAAAATCAGCGGGCAGCTTCCACGTACACCTGTCGACGAAATCCGCAGGCAAATCGTGTCCGACCTGACCGCCGCTGCGGCCGACCTGCCGGCTCAATGGACGGGTAATGAACAAGGCCGGGTTTCCAAATGGGCGGCGCTGATGCTGCTGACCCGCGTGCACCTTTGGCAGAAAGATTGGGCCAATGCGGCCAGTGTAGCACAGCAGGTAATTACTAATGAAGGCGGAGAACACCGTTTGCTGGCCGACTACGGCGATTTATGGGGCATCAAAAATGAATACAATGAGGAGAATATCTGGGAGATTGACTTCACGTTGAACACGCATTCTCAGGCTTTTACAGACCGGTATGTGCCCAATCAGAATTTCGACGTGGTAGTGCCGGGCTATGAGGGCATGTTTACAGGGTACGCGCTCATCACGTCCACGCCCGAGTTTCTGGCGACTTTTGAACCGGGTGATTTGCGCAAACAATGGTACGATTTCAATGGAGCAGGAGGCGTAACCACCAAATTTCACTACATACGCAAGCACATCGAATGGGGTGAGCCCAGGGCAAATCACGGGTTGAATTGCATGGTTTTCAGAATGGCTGATGCGCATTTGATGTACGCAGAAGCGCAGAATGAACTGTCGGGCCCTACGGCCGAAGCCTACACAAGCCTGAATGCATTGCGCACGCGCGCAGGCTTGGCGAGCCTGAGCGGTCTCTCGAAAGATGCATTCCGGGAGGCAGTGAGGAATGAGCGGCTTCACGAGCTGAGCTTTGAATATGGCCGGCGCTGGGACCTGATCCGCTGGGGCACATTGGTGGAGGCCGTTCAAAAAACCGCAAAAAGCAATCCGAGCGGCGCCAAAAATATCCGTCCGCACCACGTGCTCTGCCCGATCCCGTCTATCGAGCTTTCTATGAACCCCGCATTGACACAAAATCCGGGTTACTAGTAATATCATTGGAAGCCGGGGATTTATGCCCGGCTTTCACACCTAAACCACAATCGCAACCAACCGAAATAGTATACATGATTACTACAAAACGTTTTTCGCTGTTCATCATGCTGGCCTTGCTGCCATTAGCAGGCATCGCGCAAAAAGCACCAAAAAGCCCGGTGGAACTGGATAAGCAGGCGCACCGCGGAGGATCCGGGCTGATGCCGGAAAATTCCATCCCTGCCATGCTGGCGGCCATCGACCTGGGGGTGAATACGCTGGAAATGGACCTTCATATCACCAAAGACAAGAAAGTGATCGTTTCGCACAATCCGATATTGAATTACAAAAGCACAACTACCCCCGACGGACGCCACTTAACCAGGGAACAGGCCGAATCTTATAAGTTGTACGAAATGCCTTACGACAGTATTCGGCAATTCGACATTGGAATGAAACCCAACCCCGAATATCCTGACCAGAAAAAGATCAAAGCGGTGATGCCGTTGTTTACCGAACTGATCGCTGCCACGGAAGCCTACGCGAAAAAGAAGGGCCGGGTGATCCATTACAATGTCGAGGTAAAGTCCAGATCGGGCGGGGGAGGCGACGGGATCTACCATCCGGCGGTTGGTGAATTTGTGGACCTGGTCATGGCCGACATTCTCAAAACCGGCATCCAGCAGAGGTGTATGGTGCAATCATTCGACGTGAGGGCATTGAAAGTCCTGCATCAAAAATATCCCGAACAAGCATTATCCTATTTATACAGCGGGCAAATCAGCAGTCCGATCGGTGATCTGTTTGCGGAGCTGGGTTTCACACCTGAAATATTTTCACCGATTTTTACCCTGGTCAACAAAGAGGTTGTCAGCTATTGCCGCGCGAAGAACGTGAAAGTCATTGCCTGGACACCGAATAAGGCCGATGAATTGAAAAAGCTGCGCGAGCTGGGCGTCGACGGAATCATTACCGACTATCCCAACCTTTTTGATAAACAATAACATTGAAGTAATCACCGGTGCCCAAAACCACCGACTGTCCGTTTCAAACGCTCATAAATGCATATTCCGCTTTCGTATCCGGCTAAGCGTTTCCGGCGTAATGCCCAGGTAGCTGGCGATGTGATATTGGGAGAATCGGTTCATCCAGTGCGGGTTCTCCTTTAAAACGCGGCGGTATTTTTCGTCGGGCGTGTCGGTGATCATGTTGCTTAGCAGGTTTTTGAGCCAGGCCACCGTGCGCCCGCGATTTTTGATCTGGTATAATGCGTAATCCGGGAAATTCCGTGTGGCATATTCCCAGCGCTCCCGGTCGAGTGTGAGCAGTTCGCAGTCTTCGAGCGCCTGCATGCTCATTGTCGACGGGACCTGGTTGATGAAGCTATCCATCTCGCCGCCCCACCAGCCTTCTTCCGCAAAAAAGATGTTGCGCTCGATGCCTTCCGGCGTGCGTTGGAATTGCCGTAGGGCACCCTGCATCACAAATGAAAGGGTTTTCACCACGTGACCTTCCTGAAAGAGCATTTCATTTTTCTCCAAAACCCGAGCGTGAAAAAGGGGGAGAAACTTTTCAAATTCTGAGGCAGGGAATTCATGCCGCAGCCGCAGGGTCTGAAATAGCAAATGCTGGTCGGTCATTAAGTAGGTGATATGTTGATTTGAGGTTACAAATTAACAAAATCCTACACGGAACTGATATGAGCCGCTACAATTTGCCATTTCCCGCCCTGAATCTGCCAAACGCGCGTGTAACGAAAACGGCCCGCCACAGCCTGGTTTTGGACGGTGCCTTGTATTTCCATGAGTGCAAAAACAACGATCACCTCATCCGATAAAGGCTGTGTTTTTATCTCGTGCGGCTCCATGGCGTGAATGCGCAGCACGCCATCCCGATGCGCGGCTATATCCTCCGCTTTCTGCGCCAGGCGCCCGTCGGGCCCCACCACAATGACCTGGTCTGAGATCAATGATTCCAGCTCACTGACATCACTGGCAATCATAGCTTTAAGGAGTTTTTGTTCCATCTCCAAAATCTGCGCTACTGCGTCCATATGGGCGATATTTCGTTGGTTTTGCCTGCAAAAATAGAGTAGGTTGGCATAGCAGCTTGTCGGTATATCCTGCTAATTGTGTGTAAATGCGAGATCAGGTGGATGACCAGCACGATAAACACCCTCAGCCCGAACGAAAGTCCGGGCTGAGGGTGTTTATCGTGCTGAGATAGCTTGAATGTCGGGCGGATTAAAACTTGATCGCCAGGTCGACCGTGAAATTCCGCGTCGGGTTGTAGATGCCGTACGAATCCCAGTATTCCGTGTTGCCGATGTTATTCAGTTTCAGGCCGGTGCGCCATTTTGCATTTTCATAAAAAAGGGTCGCATTGAGTACGCTGTACGATGGAATGGTGACCGTATTGGCATCGCTGAAATACGAATGGCTTGCATAATTTCCGCCGATGCCCGCTCCGAGATTTTTCAGCGCCTGTCCGCTGAATTTGTAGCTAACCCAGTAGGTAGCGATATTTTTCGGGGCGCCTGCCACGATGTTGCCCTGGTTCACTTCCGCTTTTACGATCCGGTTTTCATTGTACCCATAGCCGAGGATCACATTCAGGCCGGTCACGGGGTTGGCGAGGATGTCCAGTTCCAAACCTTTGCTTTGCTGCTTGCCGTCCTGGCGGGTAAAGCGGCTGTCGTCGGTGCGTAAGGCATTGTCGATATTGATGGTGTAATAGCTCAATGTCGCATTCACCTTGCCGTCGAGCCATTCGCTCTTGATACCGGCTTCCCACTGGTTGGCATATAATGGCTTGATATTCAGGATGGATCCGTCGGGTTGTTCGATCTGCGGGTTGGTGTTCTGGAAGCCATTCATATAGTTTCCAAATACCGATACCTTGTTTTTGACGAGCTGGTATACAAGGCCGAGTTTTGGCGAAAGCGAATTCTGGTCATAGCCACCCGGCGTAAAACCGCCCGTGGCTTGCATAAACCGGTCGAAACGGAGACTTAGCATGGCATACAGGCGGTCGCCCAGGTTCACTACCTCCGATACATATGCGCCCATGTACTGGTTTTTGGTCGTACCGCGACTGCTTACCCGCGCGGGTTGGAGCAAAATCCGGTCGGAATACACCTTGTCGATGAGCTTGTAAGGTTGTGAAATGCTGATCGTATCAAAATTCGGCGCGCTTTTGCTCATCCCGCTCGCGTAGTAGTTGGTGTAGCTCAATCCCGCCAGCAAAGTGTGTTTCACCATGCCGGTTTGAAATTTCCCTACAAAATTCTGCTGCGCATTGACATAAGTATTTTTAATAGGCCCCCAAATGCCGACATAGCGCGCCACGCGGTCCTTCGTGATCCAGGTATTATAGGTCTGATAGCTGTAATCGGTAAACTCGTTGACATAGGAAATGTTGGTCGAAGAAGTCCAGTCGCTGTTGAGCTGGTATTTAGCTTCCACAAAATACTTCTGCGATTGCGTTTTGGAATCCAGGTCGTTGTCATACAGCGACTTTCGGTAGCCAAGCGGTATCTCTTTGTAGTTGGTAATGCCCGATTGAGGCCCGAAGCGCGTGTAGGTCGGCCGGGACGAATTGGCATTGAAAATCTCGGCGTCGAAAAGGACCGTCAGCCGGTCGGTAGCTTTGAAAAGCAGGCTCGGAGCGAATGCGAAGCTGTTGGTACGGCCAAAATCACTGAAACTGTTCTGCCGGTGCAGCGCGGTATTCACACGTGCGATCACGGTTTTTTCTTTGTTCAGCGGGCTGTTTACGTCGGCCGCGATACGCGACAAGCCGAAACTACCCAAAGTGAGCGACACATTGCCGAAGAAATTTTCGCCCGGGCGCTTGGTAACCAGGTTCACCAGCCCGCCGAATGAAGAAATGCTCGCACCGAACAACGTGCCCGACGGCCCTTTGATGAACTCGATCCGCTCGATATTGGAAACATCCGCGCTGGAACGGCCCAGGTCGGATTGCAAGCCGTTGCGTGCGCCGATGCTCGTCCCAAACCCGCGCGACATCACGCCGATCCCGCCGCTGGGGTAGGATACCGCTACAACGCCCGGCGCGGCTTTCAGGGCGTCCGTCATCACGGTAACGACCTGCTCTTTCAGCAATTCCTTGCCTACCACATTGTACACCTGCGGATTTTCGAGGTTTTTGAGCGGCATGCGCGCCACATTGTCGCTTTCCTTGTTCACCAGCCTGCTATTGCCCTTCACAATTACTTCCTGCAACTGCTGATTGTCCTCCGCGAGCACGAAATCCAAAACGGTCGTCTCACCGGCTGCAACCGTCACTTCCCGTTCCTGGGTCAGAAGCCCTGTGAAACTCGCCACCGCCATATAGCTTCCAGCGGGTACGCGGCCGATCGTATAATGCCCTTGCTGGTTCACAACAGCCGCCCGGCCGGTCTTTTTCA
Source organism: Dyadobacter fermentans DSM 18053 (assembly GCF_000023125.1). Classification (NCBI taxonomy): domain Bacteria; kingdom Pseudomonadati; phylum Bacteroidota; class Cytophagia; order Cytophagales; family Spirosomataceae; genus Dyadobacter; species Dyadobacter fermentans. The sequence goes on along the minus strand of NC_013037.1, from coordinate 2,162,177 downwards.
GTACCACATTCACAAATTCCGCCGGCGCCCCGTCCGACGTGGTAATGGTCCCCTTAATCGCACCGGTCTGGGCCAGCGATTGGATCGAAAATTGCAAACAAATAAGCAGATAAACGTTTTTCATTTGTATATTTTATATAGACTAATTATAAATAATGTCAAATGTAAATGTTTTTGGTGAATCAGGGGCGAAAAAATACAAGTAGTTGGCTCATCACCCCGATTTCCTCACCCAAACCAGGCTAACCGTGAGCGAGATCAGTTTTCAGTTGGGTTTTGAATTTCCGCAATCATTCGGCCGGCGGTTTAAGAGCGATCATGGGTTCCACGCCGGAAAGCTTGGTCACGATTTGTTTCAGCCAGATGTAGTTTTCCGGGCCGATGCGGTCGGCGTGACGGCGCATGACCGCGTCCAATGCGGCCGGCCTCCGGGCCCCGCGCAGCGGTGCGGCCGACCCTTTTTTGACCGATTCGTCCAGTACCACGCTCAGGTACTTCCGGAATCCCGTTTCATGTACATAGGCAAGCATGTTGAAGTATTTCTGAACATACACCAGCGAATCTTTCAAAGTCATATCCTTGACGTCTTCCAGAAAATCCTCCTGCTGTTTTACCCGCAGCGATAGCGTGGCCTCCGCACAGAGCATATCCACATTGGAATAATACCTGTAAATGGTCGCCCTTGAGATATTCAGTTCCTTCGCCACTCTTCCAGGGTGAAAATCGTATTCTTTTCCAGCAGCATTTGCGCTGTTTCAAGAATCCTGTCACGGGTTTCAAGCTTCTGCCTGACCCTGCCGGTAGTCAATTTTGAATTCGTCATGAGATAAATATCTCATAAATTTTGGGCGATTCAGAACTGGTAGTTTACTTTGTGAGACTTAAATCTCACAAACTCCTTATTTAATTCAATAACTGATTCCCTTCATGAAAAATGAATTGATCTGCCTGGGCACCACATCAGCGTATGTTTCCCATTTCATTGTTAACGTATAATAAATAGCGTTCAATCCGGTGCCGTTCCATTCACAGCACGCCGGGAATGCTATGTCCGGAAATCTCTAACCTATGAAAAAAATTTATTTCCTTTTCAGCCTGCTTGTCATGGCAGTGTTGAATGCCAGCGCGCAATTTATTACCGTTTGGAAAACAGATAATCCAGGCGTTTTCAACAACTCTTCCATTACGATTCCCGCTACCGGCAACCAATATAGCATCGCCTGGGAGGAAGTGGGCAACCCGGCCAACAACGGCACGGCCACCGGATCAGGCACGCAAGTACTCTCATTTCCGTCACCGGGTACATACCAGGTGAGCATTTCGCCGGGAAGCGGCACATTCAGCAGGATCGCCTTTGCCAATAGCGGCGACAGAAACAAGCTGCTGGAAATTAAGCAATGGGGCGATATCCGCTGGACGAGTATGGAAAATGCTTTCCAGGGATGCACCAACCTTACCATATCGGCCACCGATGCGCCCGATTTGCAAGATGTGGCGAGCCTGGCAGGGATGTTCGAAAGCTGCGCGGCGCTCGCCACCGTACCGGAGATCGACCAGTGGGATGTAAGCGGCATTACGAACATGGCCCGCCTGTTTTACTTCGCCTCCACCTTCAACGCGCCGCTCGGTAGCTGGAATATGGGGAGTGTGACGAACATGCATCAGATGTTTCACAGCGCCAGTGCATTCAACCAGCCCATTGGTAGCTGGGATGTGTCGAAGGTCACCAACATGAATTCGATGTTTTACCAGGCCCGGGCATTCGATGAAAGCATTGAAAACTGGAATGTTTCGAACGTGACGAATATGGGTGCCATGTTTACGCTGGCCCCCGCTTTTAACAAGCCGCTGGAAAAATGGAACGTGGGCCAGGTGACCGATATGTCCAATATGTTTTACGGCGCCACTTTGTTCAATCAGTCGCTGGACCGGTGGGATGTATCGAAGGTGCGGAATATGACCGCCATGTTCGTGAACGCAACTGCATTTAACCAACCCCTCGGCCGCTGGAACCTGAACGCCGTCACCACGATGGTGCAAATGCTCCTGGGCTCGGGTATGCAATGCGCCAGCATGACCCTTACCTTGCAGGGCTGGGCAGGCAATGCGGCTACACCGGATAACATCACCTTCGGCGCGAATGGCCGTAACTACGGCAGCCAGGCCGCTGCGGCATTGGCCACCTTGCGCGACACCAAAGGCTGGACGATCGCCATCGGCAGCGAGGTCACCTGTGCGCTGCCGCCCCGGCCTTATGTTGCGGTATGGAAAACCGATAATCCCGGCCGGACTGCCGATAATCAGATCATGATCGCGGCCACCGGCACCGGTTACAGTGTGGCCTGGGAAGAAGTGGGTAATGCGGCTAACTTCGGGACTACGACGGGAAGCGACTTGTTTACCCTCACACTGCCGCATGCAGGAACCTATCAGCTAAGCATTACGCCTGGCAACGGCACTTTCACCGCAATTAGAATGTCGGCGAGGGACCCTCAGAAGCTGTTGGAAGTCAAGCAATGGGGAGATATCCGGTGGTCGGACATGGAGCAGGCTTATTACCGCTGCGTGAATATGACAATTACCGCTGGCGACCTTCCCGATCTGCGCGATGTCAGGTCTATGCGGGCGATGTTTTCCGACTGTCGGTTCACGACGGTGGCGGGTTTGGACAAGTGGGACGTAGGCAACGTGACCGACATGAGCGCGCTCTTTATGAATTCGCCCGCGTTTAATCAGTCTATCGCAGACTGGGATACTAAAAACGTCACAGACATGAACAACATGTTCAGCGGCGCAACGAGTTTTAACCAGCCGATAGGCCGCTGGAATGTGAGCAAGGTCCGCAACATGACCAGGTTATTCTTGAGTGCGCATGCATTCAATCAGCCGATAGGGGATTGGGACGTTTCCCAGGTCGGAGCCATGGAGGCAATGTTCCGGAACGCCTTTGCTTTTGACCAACCGATCGGCGACTGGAATGTATCCTCGGTAACCGATATGTCCTATATGCTGCTGGGGGCCAGAAGTTTTAACCAGCCACTGGAAAACTGGGACGTCCGCCAGGTCCGTAATTTTTCGCACATGATGTTCAGCGCAGATGCTTTCAGCCAGGAACTGGGTAAATGGAACTTGTCGAGTGCGATCAACCTGACCGGGATGCTGTCGCATTCGGGGATGGATTGTGAGCATGTGAGCCGCACTTTAATGGCCTGGGCGGCGAACACCGAAACACCGGACGGTCTTACACTAGATGCGCAGGATGTTGCTTACGCCAGCGCCGCCCGCACATCGATCGATTACCTGCGCGACACGAAAGGCTGGACGATCACCCTGGGCGCGGAAGTGCCATGCGCCGCGCTGGACGTTTCGCTCGTTAGTTTCAATGTGAGCAAAGCCGGCGGGCAGGTGAAAGTGAACTGGATCACGGCATCCGAAACGGATAATGATTATTTCGAAATCGAGCGTTCTGCCGATGCGCGCACGTGGACGTCCATTGCACGCATAGACGGCGCAGGTACCACCACTACCACGCGCATTTACAGCCACACCGACGTCGCCCCGCTCTCTCCAAAGGCGTATTACCGGTTAAAAACAGTCGACCTGGCGGGGAAGACGGAATACTCAGCGATCAGGGCCGCGGTTTTCGCCGAGCGCGAAGAAAGGTTCATTTATCCCAATCCTGCCACTACGTCGGCGACCTTTTCAGGCAAGCCGGGCAGTGTGGTGCAGATTTACAATGCAACAGGCCGGAAGGTGCTTCAAATCACCCTGATTTCAGAAAAAACGACTATTCCGTTAAGCGGCCTCCCGGGCGGGGTTTATTTAATCCGGTCGGATGAAGGATGGCAGGGGAAGTTCGTTAAAAAGTAATTTTATAACAGCAACAAAAATGCCCGGAGTTTCGCGACTCCGGGCATTCGGCATTACTATACTAAACTTTAAACCCTCATTGCACGATCGCTACCTTAACCGTCTTCGCTTTGCCGGTTTTGTACACGAGTTCGACTACGTAAGCGCCGCTGCTGAGGCTTCGGATGTCGATGATTTTGGAAATAGCCTTGCCTGTGGCGGAGTACATCGCCCTGCCCGCCAGGTCGTAAATCCGCACGCTTTTCACCTGGGCCAGGTCTTTAACGCCCAGCTCGATCCGCCCGGAAGCCGGGTTCGGGAAAACGATGTTCTGTTCGGGAAGGCCGTTGAACGTAACCTGCTGGATTTTGCTGTAAGCGAAGCTTCCGTCGTTATCGATCATTTTCAACCGGTACAGGTTTTCGCCATTGACCGGTTCGGGATGGACGAAGGAGTACCGTTGCAGCACCGTGCTTTCGCCCTTCGATTTGACACTGCCTATCACAATCCAGTTCTTGCCGTTGAGGCTGTGCTCGATATCGAACCGCTCGCTGTTGGTTTCCTCGGTAGTGGTCCATTTCAGCAGGGTGGTACTCCCTTCTTTTGCGGCCGTAAATGTGGTGAGCGTCACCGGCATGGCCACGTCCCCGACCGTCACGGCCACCCTCGCAAGCGGCGTGGCTACCGTCCAGTCGCCGTCGAGCTGCTGGATCTGGCTCGTCGCCGCCGGCCACGTTTCATCCCGTCCCAATGCGGTGGTCACTGGTATGCTCCATTGCTGGGTTTGGCCTGATGCATCGGTCCAGTCGTCGACCAGAACAAACCGGATATTGGTGGCGGTGGAGGAGACTGCCCGTACCCAGCCGGGCGGGATGGTGATCTCGTCCCCGTTCCAGGGCACTTCCGGCACCATAGTGAACACGATCTGTGCCGTTCCGCCGGGAATGGTGCCGCTGGTTTTTGTGAAACTGGCCTTGAAGGTGCCCGACTCCGGATAGCCTTCAAACGATTCCGGCGTAAACGAGACGGCTCCCGCGGTTACCGACTGGGCGCGGGCATTGTTCCCGCCGGTTGCCAATGCGCCTATGCAGAGCAATAAAGCAATTGTATGTCTGATTTTCATGATATGAATGTTAATGCGTTGAACCTTGCTTTCCTATTGTTTCGACACGCCTATAACCACGTTGTTATTCGTGTAACTGGCAGGATCTTCGCCTCCGGAATTGTCCTTGATGGATGCCTTGAAATCGTAGGCACCATTAGTCGCCGCCGCCGGAATAGTGAGCGTCGCCGTGATCACATACCCGCCTGTTGGGGCGTAGGGAATGTCCACGTCGGTGTAGAATTCGTAATAATTCGCATTTTCACTCTCCTGAACCCAGTCCACAGCCGCCTGGCCCGTTAGCGCGATGGTAGCACCAGGGACCGGCTTGTAGATTTGTACATAAATGCGCGCCGTCGCATTGCTGCCGACCTTCGTGTTCCTCACCCGCAGCGAAAGCGGATTGGTGACAGCATCTGCGGTGAATTCTACATGATCCATCACCAGGTAAGGCCGCAGGTCGGTCGGAATGGTGCAGTCGGTAGCCGTTGCCGTCACGATGGCCGTAGAATTAGCCGTGTTGAAGCAGGAATTGTGGGTATCAAAATAGAATGCATAATAAGTGCCGGAAGCCGGTGCGGCCAGCGGATCGGCTACTTGGGTACCTTCCTGGTGGTCGGCTGTTGTGTAAAACACCGCCAGCACGCCCTCCGGCAATGTCCCGGTAACAAGGCTGCTGAGATTGACCGTCGTAACCGGGCACGTATTGGTGATCGCATTCGCCGAAAGCGCCACCTGCTCGGTGCCTGCATTACAGGTCACCACAGGATCGGCACAGTGGATGGCTACGCTTTGCAGCACCGGCGTAACGGCCGTATTCGAAGTCGAAAGGTCTGCACGGTACTGAATGTAGCGCGAGGAGCCGCCCACGGTCGATCCGCTGCCCGGGATGGACGTGAATGCCGACCAGGAATCGTCCGGTTCGGCCACATTGCCCTGCCGCTGCAAAAGCTGCACGCTGGTGCCCTCGGGTAGGGTGGTGGTCCAGTTAGCTGTCTGCCACGTTTTGATTCCGCCGGCATCGTACACGCGGGATGTGAAGCTGCCCGAAGGAACATACGGGGTAATGCGTACCCAATCAATGCTCACGCCCGGTGCGCCCATGTGATAATCGCTGATACCGAAGCGCATTGGCGTGGAAATAACCTTCGAGCTGGTATGAACGAGCGTGCCGTCCACGTAAAAAAGGATATTCGTTGCGTTCCATTCGATCCGGTAGAGGTGAGGCGTGCCGATCAGGCCCCCGCCCAGGTTTACATCTTCGGGCGAGTTGTTCAGGTTCACCCGCGCCTGCATGGCACCGCTAGCGCCTGTGCTGAACATGATCCAGGTGCCTGCCGAGTTATACATATCCGTATTGTTACCCGCGCCAAGCCCGATATGCTGGAAAGTAGAAGCCCCGAACGTAGCTACGAATTCAATCGAAGTGCCGGGTGATAATGTGTTGCCCACCGGCTCGGTGTTGAACCGCGCACCATTCACCACCAGCTGGCCGTCCGAAATGGTGGACGAGCCGCCGCCGTCCCACGGGAAGCTTTGCCATTGTTCTGTCGGCGGAAGGTTTGTGAAATCTTCCACGATAATCGGTTTCAGCGTGACGCCGCCAGCCGTAACCAGCGTGCCGGTGCCCGTTGTTCCTTCGCTGAAATGAGCGGCGGTAAGGTCCTCGAAGCAGGCCGGATCGGCGTTGGGCGCGGTGGTAAAGCTCAGCGGCGCATCGGAAGAAGCCGGCGACGTGCTCGAAGCCGCCAGTTCATCGGCGGAGGTCACCCGGAAATGGTAGGTGGTACCGGGCAGCAGGCCTGTGAGCGTGACGGAGTGGCTGGTGGTAGGCGTGGTAGTGGCCGAGTTTTGGGTCAATGCGTCGCCACTTGTGCCGTAATCCACGCGCGAATCGGCGGGCTCGTCGGTAGTCCAGGTAATGGTGGCGGAGCCTGCTACCGGCTGTGTCACCGTCACGTTCGAGATCTGCGGGGCTTGGTTGGTTTCTGTTACCTCATAGGTGGCAACATAGCTGCCGTTATTGGCGGGGAA